>CAYVDE010000288.1:0-1556 GCA_964450535.1 uncultured Desulfobacterales bacterium | reverse complement strand
CGCTCCTCGTCACCCCAGAGCGCGCACATGAGCCCCGGCCATTCCAGCCGTATGGCCAGCTCACCCATGGTCATGGAATGCACGGGTTCTCCCTCGTCATCCAGTACCGCCACCTCCATACCGGGAACCGGTTTTCCCATGGAGCCGGGTTTTATGTCCATGGACGGGTAGTTGGCAAGGCAGATAATGCCGGTCTCGGTCATCCACCATGTATCGTGAAGTGATCGGCCGAGGTTCTTGCGGCTCCAGTAGAAAAGGTCCGGCACCATGGGTTCGCCCACTGTTGCGACGTGTCGCAGTTGGGAGAAGTCGTACCTGCGGGGCAGGTCTTCCCCCTCTTCCATCAGGTGGCGTATGGTGGTGGGGGTGGTGTACCAGACCTCGACCTTGTGGTGCTCCAGCGTTCGGTAGAGGTTGGAGGCGCTCAGCGGGTCACCCTGGACGAGCACTGTGGCCCCGCACAACCAGGGTGCAAAGGCGCCGTATACCGTTCCGGTCACCCAGGCCGGCTCGCCCTCGGTCCAGAGAACCGTGCCGGGGCTCAGGTCCAGCACGTACCGGGCCGTAGCCCCCATTCCCAGCAGGTCCTGGTGGGCGTGGACGATTCCCTTGGGGGTTCCGGTCGAACCCGATGTGTAGTTCAAATAAAGGGGGGCCCGCCTGGGAAGGAGGCGGTTTTGAAAGTCGGGAGACATTTTGTCGGGCAGGTCCTCGACTGCGACTTCGCCGGGGAAGGAGCCCGGCAGAGGGCCCCGAATCACGAATACCCGGCGCACGGTGTTCATGACGTCGGCGGGAAGCTGCTCGGCAAGGTCGGAGTGTGTCAGAATAGCTGCAGGCCTTGCATTTCCAATCCGGAACTCCACCTCGTTGTATGTGCTCGTAGCGAACACATTGCAGAAGACCACTCCCATACGGGCGCAGGCGACCATGGCCAAATAGGTCTCCGGGCAAGGCGGTAGGAATATGAAAAGCCTTTCCCCGGGCTTAAGACCCTGGCTGTTAAACAGGTTGGCCCAGCGGCAGGAGGCATCCCGAAGCTCGGCATAGGAATAAGCAATCAACTTTGCATTCTGTTCGAACAGGAGTGCCGTCAGGTCACGGCGGTCCGGATCGGAGGCCCAGCGGTCCACGGCCTGGGCTGCGATGTTGATTCGTTCCGCATCGGTTATGCCGTATGCTCTTTCTTCCTCCATCCAGGAGAATGTCTTCCGGGTTTCATCATAGGACGCCATGTTGGCATTAAAGTTTTCCGCCTGGATTCTGGCCTTGATCATGGCTGCCTCTTTGACTGTTTACATGGTTCGTGTTTCAATATTCGCGGTGCGTGACGCATGTCCGGCAAGATCCCTGATGCCGGTAAGCTTGGTTCAGTCCACCCAGACCCCGTAACGGCGATGCACTTCCCGGGCCTGATCAAGGAGTTTTGCGGCCCGGTCCGTGGGCCCGCCCCCGGAAAGTTTTCCTTCCCCATCCTTCAGGGTCTTGAGAACCTCCCTGACGCATCGGGCCAGCGACGGCGGGTCATAGCCGCCCTCCAGCGCCAGGAGCAGGGG
>CAYVDE010000287.1:0-1600 GCA_964450535.1 uncultured Desulfobacterales bacterium | reverse complement strand
TGTGGTCGTCCGTGTACCCTACGCCGAAGACCGCGCCGGTTGGTGAGTAGAGGAGGTCGTAGCGGCTCAGCCAATGGCCTACGGCGATGAGCACGAAGAGGAAAGAGGCGAGGAACGCCAGATGGGTCTTCACCCTGCCGGACAAGGAGAACTGTTCCCCCCGCAGGGCGAAGGTGAGATAGTAAAAGGCCGCCATGACAAGGAGGATCAACACCGCTGCGCTCATGAGCCATGAACGCGCCAGGCTCAGGGCCGGCAGGGTGAAGATATGAAAAGAGAAGTCCCTGTTGAATATGGGGTCCTCCTGGTCGAAGGGCAGCCCATGAAGAAAGCGGAGGTACATCTCCCAGTCGGCGGCGGGTTTTGTCGCAAGCACTGCGGCTGCAAGAATAAGTATGCCGCACGCCACCCAAAACAGGAGCTTTCGGGCCGAGGCGTAGGTCTCAGGGGGCAAGGTGCCGGCGAAGGAGGAACCCATGCGGCCGGTGATCCGGTTTGCGGCATACAGATTGATGCCCGCAAACGCCACAAAAAGAACCGCCGCAATCACGAACAGGATGATTCGGGCGCTCACCACGCGAAGGAGAACCGCTTCGTGGCCCAGGCTGCTGAACCACAGCCAGTCCACATAAAAGCCCCGGCCCCAGGTAATTCCCCGCCAGAGCAGGATGAAAGCCAGGGCCACCAGCCCCCACCGGACAAAGCGGTGAATCTTGGAGAAGTCCATGTCCTCGAGCCTGATCTGGGGCATTTGAGGCTGCTGGTTTTGAGGTCCTGAAAACTGATCCATGTTTGCTCCCTTCTGGGTGAAGGCATCCGCACGCCTGAGATTCGACGGGGTTGCACTTTGGTTCAACAGTGACAGGGTACTCGGTGTCCCTCAAAATCAGGCGGCTCAATGCCGTCATGTCGTAGATGAGGGTGCAGGCACACTTCACTATACAAGACTTCCCGCCATTTGACAAAAAAATCGTCCTGTCTGCAAGTCAATTCAGTGATGAGGGGGGTTTTGTGATGATAAAAGGAGCCGGGCCACGGGAGGAAGTCGGCTGCCCCTCTGAAGGGTTTTGGGTGGGGTCACGCTCACGAGGATAAGGTCCTTTGAATAGTTCAGCTCCTCATTCTGCACTTCAGCAGTCCTGATGCGATTTCCATCACTACCCTTTTCCAAGCCCCTCCAGAAATGTCACCAGGCACCGTCGGTCCTCGAAATCCTCGATGACCGTGTCCTTTATGGCCTGAAGTTCTTTCTTGAAATTCACGATCACAGCCGGGTTTTCCGTGGTGAAACCTGCAAGCACGCCCGATGAGGTCACCTGGTATCGGTGGGGTGGAATATTGGCGATTACCAGTGTGTCCGCATCAAGATCCGATGCTGTGGGCGACTTGAGAACAAAGATGAAACTCGGACACTCGGTAATCAGGTGAAAACGGAAATGTTCATACGTCTCGATGAGGTTTATGGCGCTTCGAATGTGTTTCAAGCGCCACTCGCGTTCCCTGGGGTCGCGGCAGCGTTCTATATAATCAGTCAGGCATTCCTTGCAGACAAACTGTTCCACCGGATAATGGGAAAGGTTGAGCAACAGCCGGTGTTTGC
>CAYVDE010000286.1:0-1661 GCA_964450535.1 uncultured Desulfobacterales bacterium | reverse complement strand
TCGCCTGCTAAGCGAGTGTGGGGTGTAAAGCCTCACCGAGGGTTCGAATCCCTCTCTCTCCGCCATTTCAAACACTTAGTCAACTCCCGCTTTTTCTTAAAGGCCTTCCTGCCTCGCCTGCAGATCAAAACTTTGAGGAAATCGGCCCTCACGATGGGGCTCAGCCACAGACCGGGCGGCAGCTTGCCAAGAACCGCCAGGATATGATAGGGCTATAATCCATGAACCTGAAAGCAGAGACTTCCCCTGTCGGCCGCTTTTTTGATCCGCGTTCCATCGCCATCATTGGATCTTTTCGAGAAGGCTTCTTCGGGGGGTACGTGATTGTCCGTTCACTTCTGAAGGCGGGCTATAACGGCAGGATCTTTCCCGTCAATCCAGGGTATCAAGAAGTACACGGGGTCAAGGTCTACTCCTCTCTTCTGGACGTTCCCGATCAACCTGATACAGCCGTCGTCATGATCAACGCTAGGTCCGTGCTTTCCATAATGAATCAATGCGCGGATCGGGGAATCCGGTCTGTGGTTGTGGTATCGGACGGGTTTGCGGAAAGGGATGCGGAGGGTGCGCGACTTCAAGAGGAAGTGGTATCCCTTGCAAGGACGCTCGATCTTCGCATCATCGGCCCCAACACCGCGGGTGTGGCCAACACGGCAAACGGGTTTAACCCGTGCCCCTATGAAGCGGGCTACTACAGAATAAGACAAGGGGTGACCGCCATCTGCGCTCAGTCCGGCATGATCAACCCGCAGGCCGTCACCTACCCGGAAATGCGCTTCGGTGTGAGCAAGATCTGTGATTTCGGAAACAAGTGTGATGTGGACGAATGCGACCTTTTGGAGTACCTGGCGCATGACGAGAAGACCCAAGTGATCAGCATGTACCTGGAAAGCATCCGCAACGGGCCGGAGTTTCTGAAATTGGCAAGGCAGGTGGCGAACAGGAAACCCCTGCTTGTCCTGAAATCCGGAAGGACAAAGGAAGGAGCAAAGGCGTCCGAATCCCACACCGGAGCGCTGGCTGTGGACGACAGGATCTTTGACGGGGTGTGTTCCCAGGCGGGAATCCTGCGCCTCGAGGAGTTCAGGGATATCTTTGAGATGCCGAAGATATTCGCTTCACAGGAGCTTCCTTCAGGGAATCGGGTGGGCATTCTGACCGTCACGGGAGGAGTGGCGGTGATGGCCATCGATGAGTGCGCAAAGCAGGGACTCTCTGTGGCAAGCCTGGGAGGCGGCCCTGCGGACGCACTGGAAAAGATTTTCCCGGGCCTGGGAAAAAATCCGGTGGATATGGGCCCTATGATGGCGGCCGTTCCGAACGCCTTTGACCTCTATTCCAGCATGCTTGACACGATTCTCGAAGATGAAAACGTGGATGCCCTGTTCGCGGTGCTCTGGGCCAATCCGTCCGGAAACATCATATCCAGGTACGTACAGACGTACGAAGGCCTGAAGGCTCGATCCAAGAAGCCGGTGGTGATCTGGATCTACGGGCCGGACGCACGTGCTATCGCCGAGCTGGGCGAGAGAATGGAATTATGCGGTTTTCCTGTTTTCGATACGCCTGAGAAATGCATACGCGCCTTAGGGCTCGCATATAAATATGCGAGGTACAAGGCCAACGTCGCAGGGCGCCCTGAGTAGAGTCAGTCTGTCAAT
>CAYVDE010000285.1:0-1699 GCA_964450535.1 uncultured Desulfobacterales bacterium | reverse complement strand
TACATCATGCCCGGTGTAGCGGGCCGCGCCTTGAGCGAGGAGCACGCCCGTGAGACCGCACGCCTTCTAAACCAGGTCAAACCGGACTTCATCAGGGTGCGTACCTTTGCGCTTCCTCCTCAGTCCCCCATGAGGAAGATGGCCGATGATGGCCTTTTTTCACCCTTGACCGATGAAGAGATCGTCGCTGAAATCAGACTCCTCGTCTCATGCCTGGATGAAATCCCGAGCTTCTTCTCTTGCGGCGATTACAGTCCCAATCTCCTCATGGGGGTGAACGGACACCTGGACGAAAAAAAGGCCGACATGCTCGGGGAGCTCGACAGGTTCCTTTCTCTCACACCCGAGCAGAAAAAGGCCTATTCCCTGATCAGGCGATCCAATTCCATGGACTACCCCCTCGATATAGTCTTTGACGAGGGCGTGATGAAGCAGGTGTCGCCCAAAATCGAAAGCCTGGAGCAGGGTGACCCGGGCAGGTTTGACCGCTACATCGAGATCCTCATGTCCTACATGATCCCTCAGCCTCAGACCGATGAAGATTGGGGTTGAAATCCTGAGTTCTTTTGAGGGGGATGTCCCACTTTTTCATGTACTTCCAAATGGCTGTACGGCTGAGACCGACCCTCCTCCCAACCTCGGCCTTGTTCCAGCCGCACTCATTCAGGACATCTATCAAAATTTCGCGTGACAGCTTCGATCCAGGCACGGCGTGTGCCGGGTTGGAAACAGGTCCTCCGGACGCATCCGGCCTGTATGCCAGCTGTCGAACCTCCACAGGTAGATCGAACACATCGATGCTCTTACCGGAACACAGGACAAAGGCGTGCTCCACGGCATTTTCCAACTCCCGGACATTACCGGGCCAGGGGTAATCCATGAGTACCCGCAGGGAGGAATGCGTGACCCCCTTGATGTTCTTGCCTGTCTTGTTATTCTGTCGGCTGATGAAATGATTTATCAGAAAAGGGATGTCCTCTTTTCTCTCGCGAAGGGGAGGGATTGTGATGGGAAAGACCCTGAGCCTGTAAAAGAGGTCTTCCCGAAAATCGCCGTTTTTGACCAGTTGGATGAGTTCCCGATTCGCGGCCGTAATAATCCTGAGGTCTATCTTGCGCTTCCTGGATTCGCCAACACGCTCAATCTCCCTTTCCTGCAACACGCGAAGGAGCTTGACCTGAATGAAGGGGCTGATCTCGCCGATCTCGTCCAGGAATATGGTGCCGCCGTCAGCCTCCTCAAAGCGCCCGGTGCGATCCCTGATGGCGCCGGTAAACGCCCCCTTCACGTGACCGAAGAGCTCACTCTCCAGAAGGGTCTCGGAAAGCGCGCTGCAGCTTACGGCCACAAACGGCATGCCTTTTCGCGTGCTGTTGTGATGTATGGCCCCGGCCACCAGCTCTTTGCCGGTCCCGCTTTCACCCTGGATGAGTATGGTGGCCTCGCTTGCAGCCGCCGCCCGGATCGCTGAAAACACCTGGCGCATGGCATGGCTTTTCCCTATTATATTGTCGAACCTGTGGATCTCGCCCAGACGCCGGGCGGCTTCTTCAGCGCTGCGGCGCGCCTTTTCCAGTTCGGTGAGATCGGTCACGGTCTCGACCACGCCCTTTAAGCGGCCGTCCTCGTCCTTCACCAGCCTTGCGCTCTTGATAACAGGCACATCGTGCCCTTCCTTGTGGCGCAGGAAGCACTCTCT
>CAYVDE010000284.1:0-1706 GCA_964450535.1 uncultured Desulfobacterales bacterium | reverse complement strand
TCGGCCGGGGATTTACCTGGGTGGTGGACCCCCTGGACGGGACCACCAATTATGCCCACCGCCATCCGGTGTTCGCTGTCTCCATCGGAGTGCTCGAGGAAGGCCGTCCGCTCATCGGCGTCATTCACGACCCGTTGAGGAATCAGACGTTTGCGGCCCAACGCGGGGCCGGCGCTAGGCTTAACGACGCACCCATTCATGTCAGTGGAACCAAGGAACTCGGGACCGCCCTGATCGGAATCGACTGGGGTCACGACAATGCCGTGCGCCGAAAGATGATGGATCATCTGAACCGGATCCTCCCGCGGTGCGGGACCGTGCGTGCCTCGGGTTCGGCCGCCCTGGCCTTGGCCTATGTGGCGGCCGGCTGGCTGGACGCCTATGTTCACATGGGTTTGAAGCCCTGGGATGTTGCCGCCGGCATGCTTCTCGTTCAGGAGGCGGGCGGGCAATGCACCACGATTCAAGGTGAGCCGTATCGGATGGAAGGGCCTGACTGCCTGGCCGGCAACCGCCAGATTCATGCCGAGCTGTTGAGCGTGTTGCACGGGAGCGCAGGCCGCTCACCGCTCTGAAAAAGAAATGCAGGGGATTTCCCCGCACGGAACCCGTGGTCCTCATCCCTCAGGTACAGGGAAAGAGGATGGGCGTCATTGGAGGGCAGCATGGCAAACACATTCTGGACCGCTTTCGGCGCCAGTCTTCTGGCGGCCCTGGTGACCTCGATCGGCATCTATGTCATCCGCCGTTTTGAGCAATGGGGCCGAAACAACAGCATCTACTTCATCTGCTTTGCGGCCGGCGTGCTGATTTCCGTCTCCTTTCTCCACATCATTCCAAAGGCCTTTTCCATGAACGCCCACGGGCCGTATTATCTCTTTGCCGGCTATCTCAGCCTCCATCTGTTCAACCGCTTCATCAATGCCTTTGTCTGCGACAAGAGTTCGGACGAGGACTACGCCATCGGCCTCATCCCCATGCTGGGCATTGGATTCCATTCCTTCATCGACGGGTTCATCTACTCCATCACATTCACGGTGAGTGTCTTCACCGGCCTTCTGGCCGCCACCGGCATGGTCCTTCACGAGTTTCCCGAAGGGATCATCACCTATCTACTGCTCATTCGTGCGGGATTCAGCGAGAAAACCTCCTTCCTCCTGGCGTTCCTGGCGGCCGCGATCACCACGCCCGCGGGCATGCTCGCATCGTACCCGTACATCCGCCAAATTGATCCGCCGCTCCTGGGTGCGCTCCTGGCGTTTTCCGCGGGTGCCCTGGTGTATGTGGGGGCCACCCATCTTCTGCCCCAGGCGGAAAGCGAAAACAGGAAGTACAGCCTGATCGCCCTGGGGGCGGGGATTCTCGTAGCTCTTATCATCGTCCTTTCAAAGGGATAGATGTATTATTCCCTATCCGATCCTTCCTGTTTCTACGAGGGTGCCTGACCGGTCAGGGGGACCATCGCGTGCTCTTGAGGGCCCGGCCTGAGGAAGTATGGCCTCTGATAAAAGGTCTGGGAGGAGACAACGGCTGGTATTACGGGGAGGTATTATGGAGACTCAGGGGGGCGCTGAACCGCCTGCTGGGAGGGGTGGGTTTTCGTGGAGGACGAAGCAACCCTTCAGAGCTTTACACAGGGGATTTTGTTGATTTCTGGGGGCTGCTCTACTGGTATGCCTTCTACCCATGGCATCAGGTCCTGTTCA
>CAYVDE010000283.1:0-1727 GCA_964450535.1 uncultured Desulfobacterales bacterium | reverse complement strand
GGGATCTTGTACTCGGCCAGGTTGGCGTTCAGGATGCGTCCCTTATCGTCGAACTTGACCTCCTCGAACAGGGCCTCTCCGAGGCCCATTGAGAGCGAACCCTGCATCTGTCCTTCAACGGAGGTGACGTTTATGGCAAGACCGCAGTCATGGGCATCCGTCATCCTCTCCACCGTGACCTTGCCCGTCTCCATGTCCACGCTCACCTCGACCACCTGGGCGCTGGGGCCGTACGCGGGGGAGGTCCCCACAGCCGCACCCTTGAACTTGCCTCCAAGTTCGCCCGGTTTGTACTTGCCGGTTCCAACAATGGTCCCCTTTTCCAGGTAGGCGATGCGGGCGGCCTCCTTGAATGTCAGGGCCTCGTCTTCCGGGGGGTTATCGAGGAAACCCCGATGTTCTTTTATATAACGGGTTCGGAGTGCGGAGAAATCAGGTGTATTGCCGCTAAAGGTTATGTGCCCGTCCTTCACGTCCAGTTCTTCGAAAGGCATCTTCAAGGCGTCGGCAAGGACTTCCAGGACCCGGCGCTTGACTTCTTCGGCCGCCTGCTTGGTTGCGTGGCCGGTCATGAGGGTCTGCCGGCTCGAGTACGCCCCAAGGTCCACGCTGTACTCAGTGTCCCCCGAGCTGACGCGGATGTGATCCAGGGGAACCCCCAGGGCTTCCGCGGCGATCATGGCCATTGCAGTGTCCGAGCCCTGGCCGATCTCGGCCGACCCTGTGAGCAGATGGGCTGTTCCTCCGTCCTCGCTCAGCTTGATGACCACGGTTGAGTGAGCGGTGTCGGAGCGGTAGATGGGATATCCGGCGCCTGACACGAAGAAGCCGCAGGCCATGCCCACGCCCCGGCCTTTAGGCATTTTCCCCCGCTTTTCTTTCCATCCCGACCCTTCGGCTACCGCCTGGATGCATTCCTTCATGCCGAAGCTGCTTACGTTCAGGTCGTTACAGGTGATGTCCCCGGCGCCCATTGCGTTCTTGAGGCGGAACTCCACCGGGTCGATCCCCAGTTCATCCGCAATGAGGTCCAGCTGCTGCTCCCATGCGGCGCGGGCGGCAACGCCGCCGTGCCCCCTCTGGGCCCCGCACGCGGGCTTGTTGGTATAGACGCGCCAGCCGTCATACTTCATATTGGGGAGGCGGTAAGGGGCCCCCAGCAGGGAGCCTGCATAGTAGACTGTCGCGATACCGAAGCTGGTGTAGGCGCCTCCTTCCAGGTAGCACTCGTTTGTCAGGGCCATGAGAGATCCGTCCTTTTTCACACCCGTGGTGAGGGTGTGTCTGAACTGATGTCGCGCCCGGGAGAAGAGAAAAACCTGTTCCCTCGTGTAGTTCATTTTGACCGGTTTGCCTGTCTTCATGGACAGGAGGCAGGACGCCAGTTCCATTGGGTTGGTCCCGGCCTTGGGCCCGAACCCGCCTCCCACATAAGGTTTGACCACCCGCACCTTGCCCACGGGAAGTCCCAGGACCATGGCCACGACCCTCTGGACATAGTGCGGGACCTGGGTGGACGTATGAAGGGTCAGATACCCGTTGAGGTCATAGTCCGCGAGTACGCCGTTGGGTTCCAGGAAAGCCCCGTCCTGCCGTTTGTTGAGGAAGGTGTCCGTCCGGATCAGGTCGCACTCCTTGAAGGCCGCTTCCACGTCTCCGAACTCCTGGTGAACCTCCGAGCAGATGTTGCCGGCGTACTTGTCGTGCAATTGAGGTGCCCCTTCGGC
>CAYVDE010000282.1:0-1749 GCA_964450535.1 uncultured Desulfobacterales bacterium | reverse complement strand
TCCCCAAGAAGCCACTAATCACTGATCAAGATGTGACCCCCCGTGCCCTCACTTCAGAGGCCACGAAGGCTGAAATCAATGACCCGGCGAATGGCCTCAAAATCGCGCATATCACGGGTTAACACTGTTGCGCCGACCTGCCTTGCAAGCAAAGAAATACAAACTTCATTGTAGATGCGCGGGTTGCGAGGATCCAGTTTTCCAATTGAGCGCAGCCTGTTGCATACACGACCGATAAGGACCTGGGTGGAAGGGTGAGGCTGTATCAACCTTCCGAGTTTGATGAAGATATTGCCGAGGTTCGCGATGTGGCGTATTTCTGATCTGCCTTTTGCGCCCATCCAGAGTTCATGAAGCACAGGATGAGCCAGATACATGATCCGGTTGAATGCGTTGACCTCGTCCCTATGCAGGCCCTTGTTAAATATGCCGATGTAAACATTTGTATCAAAGACAATCTTTTCCTGCATTTCTAGAACTCTTCGAAGTCCAGGGTCCCCGCGTCTGCAAGGGTCGCTTCCGCGATCTGGATGTCCGTGTCGAACTGTCTAAGAACTGCGTTAATCGCCTCTTTCTCGGACCTCGCCTTGAGAGCTGTCTTTATTCGGTTGATCTGCTCCTGGTCCAATTCCAGTGTCTTCTTGACAAGCGCCATGCGGCACCTCCAATTACATACAAGACATATGTTTTATATGTTTGATATGTCATTATGCGGTTGTGGTGTCAAGTGAAATAAGGGTTGCTACTTGACCGCCGGCGGGAGAATCCTTTCAGCTGAAAGGAGAGCCGCTAATCCGCCCTTTGTCGAGGCGTAACTCCCGGCCCAGGAATCCCACCGGTCTTTTCGGTCAGGGCTACGGCAAAAGCGTCAGCATAAGATAATCTGTGGGCGGCCTTTATCCTTGCAGCAGCCAAGATGTCAGCTTTTGAAGGCTCATGAAGCGTTATGGGGAGCCGTTGGATATCCTCCAACACCTCCTCTGCGGAAACTAGTGACTGACCTGATGTCCATACCGCGGGAACGAATCATTGGCTCAAGAAAATCTCCCGACAAGGTGAAGGCCATGGGTCTTATCTGCTATTGGGGAACGACGGAACTCGGCCTTACTATGACCGCCGCGGCCGACGCTTTGAAGATTTCAGTACCGACTTGCCGGCATCGCTGTCAGAATAGGCAACAAATAGCCCTCGAATGCGGCTACTCACCTATGGATCTGCTTGATACGTCCACTACGAATATAAAAATATAAAGGGCGTCCCCTCTTATGCGGTTAGCGAGCTGAGGAAATCGGTCCCTCTTCGAATCTCGATTCCTTTTTCCTCCTTTTCCCTTTTCAGGTGCAACACCACCTGCACGCCGGAGATGTTATAACGCCTGTGGTAGTTGACCAGGGACCCGGCCGGAGTGGAATCCGACAGCTTTGCCTCGACCATCAGGTCCGGCCCGTCATCCGTTGCCAGGCAGAAATCGACCTCCGCGCCATCCTTGGTACGCAGATAGTAGAGGGCGCAGGGCCGCCCCAGGAGATCCACCCGGGCATGGGCGTGTTTGAGCAGGCACAAGGCCACCGTGTTTTCAAACCTCGCTCCCTCGTCGCCTCGAACCAGGCCGGTGTCAAAAAAGTAGATTTTCGGCTCTTTTAGAATCGACCGTGCCATGTTTCTGGAATAAGGCGGTACCCTGAAAACGATGTACAGGGATTCGAGGATTTGAACATATCGTTTCACCGTATTGGGGGCTATCTGAAC
>CAYVDE010000281.1:0-1810 GCA_964450535.1 uncultured Desulfobacterales bacterium | reverse complement strand
TTCCTGGAGCACGTCGCGGGATATGATTTTCGAAGCAGGAATTCCTCCGAGTACTTCGCTCTCCTCTGGGGTTACTACTTCAAGGTATTTTGCGGCGAACAAGAAAGATACAAGGCGGTCCTGACCCAGATCGACCGCCACCTCGAGATGTTCGGCGCTGGCAGCCGATCCATAGACTACGAGATCTACCAGCGGTTGCGCGGGAAATCACAGGCCGAGCTCGACGGTCTGGCGTTTGTCCAGGCCGCCCGGTGCATGGGACGCGAAGGGGGACAGATCGCAGTTTCAGGGATAAGCCTGTTCAGCCCGCGCACAATCTACGTGGCAAGCCATAATCGCCCGGTCTTCGTGGTGCAGCGCGAAGGCACACAGGACTTCATGGTGGTCTCGGACGTCAACGCCGCCATGGGGCTCTTTCCCCAGAAAACCATCCATGAGAAGGTCCTGGAACTATACCGTATTCAGAAAAGGCACTACTCTGTGGTGGAGGACCTTCGAAAGAAAGGCGCCGGCAGGGACGAGCTCCGGGACGCCTCGAAAATACAGGAACAGGAAGAAAAGGCTATCCTTGACACCTTTCTGGTGAAGGTCTATCCCTTAGAGGGGGAAGAGATTTTCGCCCGTCTGGAAACGGTCGGCACGGAATCGGGTTTTGACCGAACTGTGACCATCACGGATTTCGAAGGTTCTCCTCTTCCCTCCATCGAACCGTTCCAGGCCCGCCTGAACCCACTTCAAACCGGCAAGGACATCCACCGTTCGTTTTACGAGACGCATCTTTTGGAGGTGCCGGAACGCTTCGAGAACACCCTTCAATTCCATGTTTCCGATGACGCGGAGGAACCTCGATTCGAACTGAAAGAGGGCCTGTTGAGACGCAGGTTCGGTCGTCACCTCGCTTCACTGGGCCGGGTGGTCCTGATGGGTATGGGAAGTGCCCACCACGCCGGCATAATGGCCAGGCGAACCATTCAATCGGCCCTTCCGGGCATCGATGCCGTGAGCCTCAGGCCTGTGGAAGTGGATGACTTGAAGAGGACGGTCATCCCGGAAAAGGACCTGGTCGTTCTCCTGAGCTGGTCCGGAACAACGGCGGACATGGTCCGGGCGGCCAACGAGCTCTCCCTCATGAACACTGCTTGTATAGGTGTCACGGAAAAGGCCTTTTCCGACCTGGGGCTCATCGCTTCCCGAAGCGCAGGCGTCATACCTGTCCTCAGTGGAGAAGAGGTGACCATACCGGGTCTGAAAAGCATCCTGTGCATGATGTTCAGCGTTTCTCTCTTCGCAGTCTGGCTCTCTTCCAGGGCAAAAGCGGGCACAAAAAATGGCCCGCTGCTCATGGCGGGGCTCAAGGAGCTTCCGGATATACTGTCCAATGTGCTCCATGACGAACAAATCACCTCATTTTGCAGTGACCTGGCCGCTAAAAGCGCAACCAGCCGAAGCGCCTTGATAATTGACGCACTCTACTCGACCGGCACGGGGCGCGAGGCCGCGTTCAAGCTCGAGGAAACCAGCTGGAATGCCATAGGCCGCTCCATGGACTACAGGGAAGCGGCGGAAGGCCTGCCGGACCACGTCAGCTCCAGGGACCTGGTGCTGGTTAATGCAACCAACCAGGCCCGCATCTCCGAGGCCCTCGGCATCATAAGTGAACTCGCCCGCAGGAACACACCCTTTAGTGTCGTGGGTTTCGCCGGCAGGCATCAGGCGGAGATGGAGGAGGCCTGCCAGGGACGCTTCGTATCCCTTCCAAAGGTTCAGGACGAACTCCAGCCGTTCGTGGACCTGATGTTCTATTACCAGT
>CAYVDE010000280.1:0-1812 GCA_964450535.1 uncultured Desulfobacterales bacterium | reverse complement strand
GCGCACTCATTCCGGCGAAGGCCGGAATCCAGAAGTTACTGATCCAACTGGACCCCGTTTTATGACGGGGTAACCAAACAGGTCGTTTTCGGGCCTTTTGCGACGCCATCACATTAAGAGAAAGACTCAAATGTTGGGCTTGACAACATACCCTCTAAGGGCGTTTATGAGTCCATGCCGTTTCTGGATACCATACCCGCCCTGATCAAGGTGGGCGCCGCTTTTGTACTGATAGTCGGATTGAACCGGATCCGTCTTCACCTGAGCGCGGCCCTTTTTGCCGGCGCGGCATTCCTGGGAGCGGTCATGGGAATGCCGCCCCCTGAAATCGCCGCAGCCGTGGCCGACACCCTTTTTGATCCGGGAATTGCGGCCCTCCTCTTGATCGTATCCGTGATCCTGGTCCTCTCCCGCATAATGTCCGATTCAGGACAGATGGAGCGGATCGTCTCTTCCTTTACACGCCTTACCCACGATTCCCGCCTGGCGGCCATGGTCATGCCCGCCCTCATCGGGCTTTTACCCATGCCCGGCGGAGCTCTGTTCTCCGCGCCCATGGTGGAGAGCGCGTGCCGGGGGGAGGAACCTGTTCGGCCGGAGATCAAGACCGCGGTCAATTACTGGTTCCGCCACATGTGGGAGTACTGGTGGCCGCTCTATCCGGGGGTGATCCTGGCGGTCAGTCTTCTAGGGGTGGAGGCATGGCGTTTCATGCTCTGCCAGTTGCCCCTGACAGGGGTCACTGTGGCCGCAGGCCTCCTGTTTCTCCGGCCTCTCCTGCCGAGACACGATGATGAAACGACCGAGACCTCCAAGGCTGATCGCCGCGAGGCGTGGCAGGCGTTCAGGCGGGAGGTGCGCCCCATCACCCTGGTGGTCCTGGCGCTCCCGGCCGTTTGGCTCCTGGAGGCGGGAACCGGTGTGAATACGCCGAACCTTACAGAGGTCTTCCTTGGCCTCGGACTCTGCCTGCTCTTGGTGATAATGCAGAACCGCCCCTCACCCCGCCGGATCGCCCGAAGCCTTTTCAACCGCTCTTCCACCGGGCTGCTCCTGCTGATTTGCGGAATCATGGCATTCAAGGGCGTGCTCATGGAAAGCCATGCCGTGGGCCTGATTCAGGAAGAGATGGTCCGGTACGGCATTCCTCCGCTCGCGGTACTCATGGCGGTGCCCTTCCTGGCGGGGTTCATCACGGGAATCGCCGTGGGCTTTGTGGGGGCGTCCTTTCCCCTGGTGATTGCTCTCCTGGCCGGCCGGACCGGGCTCGACTACCTGGCCCACGCAACCCTGGCCTTCGCCTTCGGGTACATGGGGATGATGCTCTCGCCCGTGCACGTATGCCTGCTGGTGACACGGGACTACTTCCGGGCCAACCTTGGGGCAGCCTACCGCTACCTCATGGCCCCGGCCGGTTTCGTCCTGGCGTCCGCCCTGGCCTACTTCGCACTCCTGCTTGCTTTTGCTTGACAGATGGGTATTTTTTGTAAATTGGACCTAACGGGCATTGAAGGCGTCGCAAAAAGCCCGAAAACGACCTGCTTCGTCACCCCGTTGAAAAACGGAGTCCCGTTAGTTTCCATCCAGAAATGGTCTTTTTTGCCAATCTCGGCGTCAATCTGCGAGGTTGCTTGTGCGGCGTACTCCAGTACGCCTCCGCGCAACCTCTTGATTTCCTTGATCTTGACAAAAAATCCTCATTTCTGAATTGGAAACTTGCTAGTGCCCAAAAAGCGTTTCCGTATGGGCACCAGTTAGATCAGTAACTTCTGGATTCCGGCCTTCGCCGGAATGAGTGCGCCTGTGAAGGCG
>CAYVDE010000279.1:0-1823 GCA_964450535.1 uncultured Desulfobacterales bacterium | reverse complement strand
GGGCCTCGTAAAAAGTCCCTCGGGCGTCATTCCGGCGAAGGCCGGAATCCAGAAGTTACTGATTTAACCGGACCCCGTTTTTCAACGGGGTGACGAAGCAGGTCGTCTTTGCGAGAGTGATTTACAAGAATAATTCATCTGGAGACAGCACAATGAAGATAATAGAGACACAGCATGGACAGGTTCCAGGCTCCGGAACAGGGAAAAGCACCCATAGGACCGAAGAGGACCGGTTTCAGAAGATCATGGAACAGGTTGTGGCCAGGGGCAGTGCCCGGGGGCCGGAGGTCCAGAGGGCGGCCGGCATGCCGGTTCCTGACGGGGTGCAGATCATTCCGGGCCTGGACAAGACGGGCGCGGTGCATTCAGGGGGGGCAAAGGACATGCTCCTGGGGGAAATTCGTGAAACGCTGGACATGATCGACCGTTATGCCGCCGGCCTGGGCAATACATCCATGCCTGCATCGGAAATGAAGCCGCTGGTGGAGCATCTTGAAAACAGGCTCGTAAGACTGCAAAGGATGGAGTCTGCGCCGGAACTGCCGGAAAAGCTGAGGGCCGTGGTATCGGACCTGGTGATAACCATTGGAACGGAAACGGCCAAGTTCGGCCGAGGGGATTACGAGTAGGGAACAGGGAGCTACCGGGTTTCAAGAGTCAGAGTTATTCCGGTCCCGCCACCCGTCTCTTCCGCCACCTCAAATCCGACCCCGGCCTGCGTGAGCTTGATGAAGGCCTGAACCGCGGCCGCCTGTTCGAGACTGACTTCCCCGGTGTCATCATCTGCTGAAAGGTGATGCACCGCCTCCAGAAATGCACCGGATAAGGGGCCTCTCCCCGCGGTCAACTGTACCTCGATTCCAGACCCGCACGCCCGTGCCTTCAGAGAAAAAGAATCCATCTTTCGGCGTTCCATGTCCTCTGCAACAGCATACAGGAGGCTTCGAAGCCCCGAGGACACCCCTTCAGCCAAAGTTCCAAGCCGAGGCAGGTCGTTTTCCAGTAGAATCTCGGACTTCACGTTGTGCTTAAAGTAGAGATTGGTTTTCAGGAAAGTGATTTCCTGATCCAGGAAGTCGGCCAGGGTGAGGTATCCCTCTTCATCATCCTCTGTAACCCTGGACGCGCAAGCGCGTATAAGGCGGTTGATCTGCTCGAATTCATCACCCATCCTGCGGATGCGTGTCTCTATTTCTTCAATCAACGCCGGGGAGGGGCCCTGCCCGTTTTGAAGGGAAAACCGGATCATATCCATATCCATGCCCAGGTTCTGAAGAGGGCCGTTCAGGTTGTGGATCAGGCCCTGCACCAGTTTCCCTGCGGACACCAGGCCAAAGACCTCGGCGAACGTTTCACTGGATAGCCGGATCATGCCCCTTCATCCTCATGGGAGTCCCGTTCGTTTCTTATTTCTTGACGCTGTCTTCTGAACACGGCCTGGATGATCGCGTCCCTGGAATCCTCATCAATGGCCCTGATAAAGGCCGCAACCAGGTATCTATCCTCCTCGGGTTCCACCCTGACCACTTCGGCAAGAAGTTCCATCTGGTATTGAAAACTGTCAGGCATCACAAGGGTCATTCGAAGTATGTCTCCGGTGGAAAGCGGGTCGCGGGTGATGAACTTGAGACCTGACCCGCTGACCTCGATCATGTCGTCCATGGGACGCCGGTCATCCCATGAGCCCATGAGGTGATCGATAATGAAATTGAGCTTGTTGTTGACCAGCTGCAGGCACTTGTAGATCCGCTTTTCTTCCGAGCCCGGCGGCGCATCGACGAGGTACTCGTCGATTGGGCTGGGAAGGCACGCCTTTTTCAACA
>CAYVDE010000278.1:0-1825 GCA_964450535.1 uncultured Desulfobacterales bacterium | reverse complement strand
AACCGGCGCCTTATCGCGGAACTTCAGGAGGCCTATGAGCAGATCCGCATTGTGAAGACGATCATGGGGGCAATGCCTTTAAACGAGACCGGACAGACTGAACAATCCGCGGAAGACTCTCGAAAAGGACCTTTAATAGCGGGCAGCATGCTTCCTCACTCCTATCTGGAAAACGGATCCAGGGGGAAGAACGCGCTCATGTCGGACCTCGAGCGAATCGCCTCCCTCAGAAAACAGGGATTCCTGTCCGAAGACGAATTCGAACTATGCAAGAAACGGCTGCTAAAAAATCTGACGCCCTGAAACCCGGTCAGGAGCTGGAGTCATTGAAGATCCTGGTGGTGGACGACGAGCCCAGCATCTGCGAGACGCTCCAGCTCTATTTCCAGCATCTCGGGGTCGAGTACGCAGACACTGCCAACGATGGCCGATCAGCCCTGGAGCACATTGAGACCCGGTCCTATGATTACGTATTCCTGGACATCATGCTCCCGGACATGACAGGTCTCGAGGTCCTGAAGGCCCTGCAGGACCTGCAAAAAATTGTAAACGTTATCATTATGACGGGGTACCCTTCCATGGAGGTGGCCATTGACGCCATGCACAACGGGGCCTCGGACTTCCTGGTCAAGCCGTTCGGCTTTCAGGACATAAAGCTCACTCTCAGCCGGATACAGCGGCTTCACACCCTGATGAAACGAAACTGGGAATTGCACCAGGAACTCGAGAAGAAGAAGGAGGTGGAGGCGCTCAACCGGGAACTGGAAAAACGAATCAAGCACCAGGCCCTGCTCTACGGCATCATTGATTCGCTTTCAAAGATCAATCGATCCGATGATCTCTACCAGTTCCTCGTGGACAAAGCTTTGGAATCGTGCGATGCGACCAAGGCCTGCTTCCTTTTCTATGACGACTCCAACCCCTTGTTTCTCGTGCTGGCCCAAAGGGGCATGAACGGCCTTACACCCGGGACACGGGCAAAAGCGGTTCCGGGCGAGGACGGGCGCTTCGGGCTGGATGCAGCCTTTCTCAAACCGTATTTCGGGAGATCTAACGGCCAAGGGGTGGCCCTTGACCGGATCACCCTTCATCCCGGCATGATCGGGGTCCCGTTCAAGATCCGCAGCGAGCCGTTCGGCCTGCTGCTGGTGGCCGAAAAGGCCGTTTCCGCCCCCTTTGATCTGGAAGACCAGTTCGTGCTGGGGTTTCTCGCGGAAAAGACCGCCTTGAGCGTTGAGAACATCGCCCTTTATGACAACCTGAAACAGAGCTTTATCGCAACTCTCCTCTCCCTGGTAAGCGCCATAGAGGCAAAGGACGCCTACACTCAACAACACTCCACCCGTGTGACGGAATATGCCGTACGCATTGCAGACAGGATGAAATTTCCTCAGGAGGACCTGGAGATGATTAAATCCACCGGTCCTCTCCACGACATAGGAAAGATAGGCATACAGGACGCCATACTCAACAAACCTGGACGCTTGACTGACGAAGAGTTCGACCTCATCCGGTCTCATCCCCTCATCGGGGTCAACATAGTGGCACCCCTGGGGCTGGATCGGACCGAGCTCTCCATCATCCGTAATCATCACGAACGCTGGGACGGAAAAGGATATCCGGACGGGCTGAAGCAGGAGGAGACCCCTCCCCTCGCCCGCATCCTGGCCGTTGCAGACGCATTCGACGCCATGAGTTCGGACAGGGCATACAGGACCGCATTGCCTATCGAAGTCTGCCTTTCCGAGATCCGGAACAACAGCGGAACCCAGTTCGATCCTTCCGTGGTGGAGGCCGCTCTCACTGTCCTTATTCCGTGATCCAT
>CAYVDE010000277.1:0-1838 GCA_964450535.1 uncultured Desulfobacterales bacterium | reverse complement strand
GCCGGCTTCGCCATGATGAAAAAGCACGGCTTCCACCAGATGCGGCACTCTTTCGGGTTCTTAAAGGAACTGATCTCGTTTTCAATCGCCAAACTCGAACGCCACATAGAGCTGATGCATGAGACCGGTCCCGAGCAGGCGCCTGATTATGACTTTGAGGTGTATGATCCTGAGGGTTTTGAAGTTATAGTTCGAAACGGCAGCCAGGCCAACTACATGCGGGACGACCACACCTTGAAGAATACGGGTAAGGCCTTTTTGCGTTGAATGTATCGCTAGAGAAAAATCTGCTGAGCAAATCCCATCAGCCGGATGCGCCGGACTCTCCATTTTCGCACCAGTGACCTCTATAACGTCTTGACATTACAGGTTGCATCCTGCAATCCTGCAGGTTGATCCGGTGGACGGCCGTCTGGATCATGGAAAAAATCAGCCTTGGGGCCGGCTGCCGAACAGCCCCTTATATCGGAAACAGGTCAAAGCTTTTCTATGAAGGGCGCTTATTTTTTGGGCTTTGCGCCGTTGTGAGAGATAAAAGGTTTTTTGGAGGCAGCGCCGGCCCATGTGCGGAATCGTCGCATATTTCGGAGACGCCGGAAACAATATCACGCGTGTGCTCACGGGCATGTCCGCCATAATTTACCGGGCCCCTGACAGCACAGGAGTGGGCCTGTTAGGAGATGAACTCGAGCCGATCCGCTTTCGCAAGTCCCTCGGTTCTGTCTCACCGCTGATAGAAGCCCTGATCGAGAACCCGGCCTACCCTGACACGTCTGAGTGGCTCAAGGCCGTTTCCAAGGACCCGGTCGAGCCCCTGCGAAACTCCCAGCGCCGGCTCCTGCAATACGAATCCCTGCCGCTGGAAATCCTGGACTCCCAGGAAAGCGGCCTGGAGCCCTACTGCTCCTTTGAGGATCTGGTTGCGGTGGACGGAGCGGTACCCCTTGAACCTGGGCGCCCTGGCAGACCTTACCCCCTTCCCGAAGTCCGCATCCGTTCCAGAAAACAGTTCCAGCGAGTGATTCAGGAACTCACCTTTGAATACGACCTCTCTCCGGTGGTCGTTCGCACCCTGATCCGCCGAACGCTTGCCGAGGCCCTTAACCGTGATGTCTTGGCAGGGACCCTGACCGTTCTACCCCTGGAAATCCTGAATGCGTTCGACCGCCTGTTCGATACCGCCTCGCGGGAAGAGCGCTCGCCCCGGCCCCAGCGCCTCTATGGAGGAAGCCAGCCGGACGCGCCATACGCGGAAAGATATCTCTGGCAGTACCTGGTGAGCACGCCTATTCGAATCCCATCGGACTTTGACAGGGATGGGGTGCGTTGCCTCTTCAGGCTCCTTGACGCAGCTCTGCTCAGCCGGATAAACAGCGCACCCGGCCTAAGCGACGCGGTCCAGGACACAATGGACGGTCTGTGGCCTGAGGGTAAGCCTCTCACAAAGACCGGCGGGTGGCAGGTCCTATACCGCGCGGAAAAGAGCGTCAATGTCTTCGGCCGGGCGGCATCGGCCGTGCTCTTCCACCTGCGGCACAATGAATTGCAATACGCATCACTCTTTTCCATGAATCCCGACCAGGGGCCTGCAAAACCGGGTAACGGCCCGGCCGGAGCCTTGACGCTTCGAGCGCTTGCTTCTCCTGTGCTCAGCCAGGGACGATGGGCTATGCAGTCTCCGGTCACCCTCAAGAACGCTCACCCGTTCTTCGATCACCTCAAGCAGCGCGCCATCGTACTCAACGGACAGTTCAGCGGGGACCTGGAGGAGAACCTTCGACGATTCCTGGAGCACGTCGCGGGATATGATTTTCGAAGCAGGAATTCCTCCGAGTACT
>CAYVDE010000276.1:0-1866 GCA_964450535.1 uncultured Desulfobacterales bacterium | reverse complement strand
ACGAACTGCTTGACGTCCTTTCGCTGGACCAGGAGAAGCACCGAATCCTCGCCCGCCAACGCCCTTTGCGCTTCTTCAGCCGAGGCCACGGGCTTGCGGTTAACCTCCAGAATTACGTCGCCCGGCCTGAGCGAAGCGCGCTGTGCAGGGCTTCCCGGCGCCACCTCCGTCACCACTGCCCCCTGGTCCGCCTCCACACCCAATTGCCGGGCGATCTGAGGAGTCAGGTCCTGAAGACCGAGCCCCCACCGGGTATCTCCGTCGCGGTCCGATGTATCCTCGACAGTGCTCTCAGGCTCGAGTTCGGCCACCTTCACAGTGAGCTTTTTCTCCCTGCCGTCCCGCAGGACCTTAATGGAAGCCCTTTCTCCCACAGGGGAGTCCGCCACTATGGCCGGCAGTTCGTGACTCTTCTCAACTGCTTTTCCATTGAAGGAGACTATTATGTCCCCGCGTTGCACGCCAGCCTCGCTTGCAGGTCCCCCCGGGAGCACATCCGCCACCAGGGCCCCCTTACGCTCATCAAGCCCCATTGCCTCGGCCAGATCACGCGTTATGGGCTGGATGTGGACTCCGATGTAACCCCGGGTAACCTCGCCGTGCTCAACGAGCTGCGGGACCAGGTTCTTGACGGTGTTTACCGGGATTGCGAAACCGATCCCCTGGCCCTGGGCCACTATGGCGGTATTTACTCCCACTACCTTGCCATGCATATTTATGAGAGGCCCGCCCGAGTTTCCGGGGTTGATCGAGGCGTCCGTCTGAATAAAGTCGTCATAGGGACCGGCCCCGATAACACGGCCCTTTGCGCTCACAATGCCTGCGGTGACCGTGTGCCCCAGGCCGAAAGGGTTTCCAATAGCCATGACATAATCACCGACCCTGATTTCGTCCGAATCGCCCATCGGGGCGCCGGGCAGGTCATCACCACCCTCGATCTTGAGCACTGCCAGGTCTGTCTTTGGGTCCAGGCCAACGATCTCGGCTTCCACCTCACGGCCGTCGTCCAGAGTCACCACGACCTCCTTTGCCCCTTCAACCACGTGGTTGTTGGTCAATATGTAGCCCTCGCCGCTTATAATCACGCCCGAACCCGCTCCCTGCACCCTGCGCTCATGGGGTTGAGGGCCGCCCGGGCCGAAGAACCTCCCGAAAAAGCCCTCAAAAGGACTTCCTTCGGGTATTCCGGGAATGCCGTGCATGGCCTTCTGGACCTTGGTGACACGGATGTTGACCACCGAGGGCTTCAGTGACTCGGCCAGCGGCGCCAGCGTGACCGTAGCCGGCATGTCCGACTGGGACTGCTTCCCGGTGGAAGTGAACGCCGGTCCCGCAAATACCCCTGTCATGATCACCACCGCCAATACCGACCCTGCCAGTACAATCTTAGGTCTTTGATTCTTGAATAATTTCAGTATGCCATCAAACATGATGTCCCTCCTCGCGTGAACCGGTTAATACGCTGAACTCCATCTTTTACGATCAAGGGATCAGCCCTTTGCTGTAAAACATAACCCCCGGACATGAAAACCCGATGAAGTCTGGATTAAAATTTTCTCATGAAGGAGGAAAATGATGCCCTTTGAGGCAGGGCACAACACCACGCCGTTACTAGATTTACATTGCATGGCATCCACTGGTTGAGTTATGATGAGTAATTTCTTATAAGATTCAATAGCCTCCAAATTTGTATTGCTGGACCGCCATGGTTGGGCCGGCTGAAAATGTTTTATAAGAAGGGCGTTTCAGGGGCCGGGTAATGGTGTAGTAGGTGTAGGTGTAGGTGTAGGTGTGGTCAGAAAACAAGGAGTATTGATGTTGAGATAATCCAAATCCAAATCCAAATCGAAATCGGGATCGGTATCG
>CAYVDE010000275.1:0-1870 GCA_964450535.1 uncultured Desulfobacterales bacterium | reverse complement strand
GTTATATCATGGACAGACGCGGCACGACCCTGGCTTCAACCAACAGGGACGAGCCCCGCAGTTTTGTGGGAGAGAACTATGGGTTTCGCCCCTATTTCCAGAGGGCGATCAATGGCGAAACCGCCGTGTACATGGCCCTGGGAGTCACTTCTGAAAAGCGGGGCGCCTATTACAGCCACCCGATCTACGGGCTTGATCCGTGGAGCCCGCCCATAGGGGTGGCCGTGGTCAAGGCCGGAATCGATCTCATTGAGAACGAGTTCAGGGAAAGCGAGGGCGGGATTGTGGTCCTGGCCGATCCGAACGGCGTAGTGTTCGCATCGAGCCGTCAGGAATGGATATTTCGCGTCCTTTGGCCCCTTCCCTCCGAGGAACTCGAAAGAATCACAGCTTCGCGCCAGTTCGGCAGGGAGCCCTTCGAATGGGTGGGCTTGGAAAAAAAAGGAGATCGGCATGCAGTGGACCGGGACGGCAATACCTATCTCATTCATCGGATCGACGTGGCCGAGCATCCCGGCTGGCACGTGCTCTATCTGAGTAATCCGCGCTTCTTTCTCGAGCGGGTGTCTCATCCGCTGATTCGTATCAGCGGATTCTTGATCCTTACCCTCTGTCTGATCGTGGGGGGCGCGGTGTTCATCCTCTTTCGTGAGGCAAGCCGTGAAATAACCCGAAGACGCAAGGCGGAGGAGGCATTGAGGGAGAGCGAGGAAACCGCCCTTGCGCTCCTAAACGCCCCCACGGACAGTGCCCTTTTGCTCGATGAGGAAGGACGCGTCCTTGCGGCCAACGAGACGGCGATCAAGACATTCAGCGCCCGCACGGACTGTCTTGTCGGATCGTGCGCATTTGACCACTTCAGGCCCGAGGCGGCTGAGCGCGAACGCGAGCGTTTGAGAGAGGTCTTCAGGACCGGAAGACCGGTCCGGTACGAGGAGCGCCACGGGAACCGGTTTTTCGATACCAATCTTTATCCGGTGAACGACGGGGACGGGCGTGTGGTCAGGGCGGCCATATTCAGCCTTGACATCACGGAGAGGAAGACCACCGAGAGTGAGTTGCGGCGGGCCCAGGAGGAGCTGAGCCGTCATTCCAGGGAGCTGGAAAGGCAGGTGAGGCAGCGGACCCGGGAGATCACGAGTATCCTGGAAAACACGCCTGCCGTGGTGTACATCAAGGATCAGGATTACCGCTACACCATGGTAGGTTCGCGCTTTGAAAAGCTCTTCGGCGTAGAGAGCGAAATAGCGCGGGGCAAGACCGACTATGAGGTATTTCCAAAAAACGTTGCGGACCAGTTCCGCGAAAACGACGAGATGGTCGCCCGGGAACGTGATTCCATTCAGGTGGAGGAGCGAGTGCCCCAGGAGGACGGTGTCCATACGTATCTCTCAGTCAAATTCCCGCTTAAAGACGACTCCGGCCGCATGCAGGCAATGTGCGGGATATCCACTGACATCACGGCCCAGAAAAAGGCCCAGGAGCAGCTTCGAAGGCTCTCCGGCCGCATCATGGACAGCCAGGAGCAGGAGCGTGCGGCTATTGCGCGGGAACTGCACGATGAACTGGGGCAGCTCTTGACGGCACTGCGTATGGATGCGGTCTGGCTCAGGGATTACCTTTTGTCAAATAACGGGGCGGCGTCCGAACGTGCTGTTGCCATGTGCGACCTGATCGACAAGACAATCGATGAGGTGAGAGGCATTGCCATTAGACTCCGGCCGGGGGTTCTTGACGACCTTGGGCTTGTCGACGCGCTCGAGTGGTACACTGAGGAGTTCGATCGCCGCTACGGGATTGCATGCAGCTTCAGCTGCAACGACATCCCCCCCGTAAGCAACCTGGTTGTCACGGCCGCTTATCGAATTGC
>CAYVDE010000274.1:0-1870 GCA_964450535.1 uncultured Desulfobacterales bacterium | reverse complement strand
CCAAAGGTTCAGGACGAACTCCAGCCGTTCGTGGACCTGATGTTCTATTACCAGTTCGCATTCCACTTCGGCATGGCCCACGGCCGAACCTCCGAGGACTTTCCCAGAAACCGGGCCAAGTCCGTGACCGCCGGCCGCTCCTCACGAGGGCCCGTGCTCACACCCGCCGCCGAGATGCGGCGATTGGAGGCAACCGGCGCCGCCTCGGCGGAATGTGACATGGACCTTTCTCCCCTGTCGGCTGAAAGTCTCTGGGAACGGACGGCCTCCTCGTCCCAGGAAAAGGAGTACTACAAAAGCATACGCAGGATTGCTATCGCCGTTTCAGGTGAAGGTGCACATGAGGCCTTATTCGTGACCTCCCGCTCACGTCCTTTCAGGCTCGCCAAGGCCCTCTTCGAGCAGGTGCCCGACGAAGGAGAAATGCTCCTGGTTCCCATGGACCGGGCCGCCCACAGCACAGCCCGCACCCTGGCCGTCCAATGGGGCCGGCTCTTGGGGTGCGGCATTCGAGTGGCCGTCCCGGAAGACATACAGGCCTACCACCCCCAGGATGTTGTCTCCTTTTTCCTTGCCACTCGCGGGCCGAATTTCTCTGCCCTTTCCGCCATGATCCAGAAGGCCTCGTCCCCCTGCTTCTACTGCGGACCGGAGTTACCTGAAGACATCGCATCCCTGCTCGACGAGTCCCTCGGGCACTGTGTTCTCCCGGATGAATTCCGAAACTGCGCCGAAGAGGCCCTTTACGCCGGACTCTTCCTCATGTTTGTCGACGCCTGGAAACGGGTGAACCCAAACAAGGGCGAGAGCGCGCACAGCATATTCCGGCACTGCTGTCCGGCGATAAATGCCGCCCTCAACAGCCGGTCCCTTCGGGACTCAGTTTCAGGCGCAGTGCTGGACAACCGTGGGTATAAAACAGCTTTTTTTATAGGGCAGCCCGGAGGCGTCGGATCGGCGTGGGTCCGGCGATTCGACGAATCGGCCTGCCTGGCCATGGAGACCTACCTTTTCGGCGAAAGCGTGCACGGCCCTCTTGTGACCGTGGATTCACGCGTCCAAGAGAAGTACGTCCAAGTCGAGGCCCGGGCCGCAATGATCGAGACCTATGGAGAGGGCCTCTTGACCGAATGGGAATCCCGTTGCCTCAAAGGCGGTACGGTTGATGATTTCCTCGCGGTTCCCCCTCGCAACATCCCCCTCTACGCGCAGGGCCCCTTCTATGCGGAGGGAAACTGGTATTTCCCGGTCCTCAGGAGCGACTACAATGTGGAAGACGACAACCTGATAATTCTGGACGCAACCAATGATCGGTATATCGGTGAGATACTCGATGAAATGGCGACATACGGATGCCGTTACGCCCGCATGATCCTGATCTCCCAGCAAGCCCTTGAGTCCCGGCCGGACCGGCAGACCATTTACCGATACCCCATCGGACATGTGCTCAATCTCCCCGCCCTGTCTACCGGAGGCGGGGATAGCCCCATTCAGGAACCGGCACTTCCGCTGATCCTTAACATCCTCGGAATGGCCATGGCCTCGGATACAGCAAATGTGAACTTGAGGCCGAACTACCCTCAGGGTTAGAATCCCCGTAAACCCGGGGCGCCGGGCCCATATCCGCAGTGAGGCGTCGAGACAGAACAGGAGAATTCCATGGATGTTACCGTGTACCAGACCGATCCCAAGCTCCTCGATCTTGAACATAACATGAATGATGTCTTGGGAAAAATCGAGGAAGGCCGCGACAACGGGGCCTCACTCATAGTCTTTCCCGAGCTGGCCCTCACAGGGTACTTTGTCGGAAGCCGTTATCACGAGGCCGCCCTTCGCCTGGATTCGGATGAAGTCCGCACCATTGCTTCCG
>CAYVDE010000273.1:0-1983 GCA_964450535.1 uncultured Desulfobacterales bacterium | reverse complement strand
TTAAAAGGGTTTCGAACCTTAAGCCAAAAGCGGTTTGCCGTCCATAGACGTAGTTTGCGCAGTCAAAATACATAACACACCCCATTTACCCCTTGGCCTTTTCATGCAATTTTACCAAAAAGCAGTGGGGCGTCTCTTCTTCGCAGAATAAAATGGCGAAAAGCGATTTTTTACGAGTGGATTAAGAAGGCCGCAGGCCTCTGGCTCTTATCAGTGTCAACCACTGGAAACGCACGCTGCTGCACAACGACTGGTCGCATATAATCAATGATCATATATGACCGTCGCTGCTTGGCTTCCCGTCCCGCCCACCAATATCTATTCAACCATATAGCCCAATTAAATGAGTCGAATACAGGTTAAGTGCCGGACACAGGAAGTCCGGCACGAATCTTGAGTAGTTTATGAAAAACGGCAATAACAGGCACTATCAATCCGCCTGTTAAACTCCTTGGACGAGGCAGAGGGCAAGTGGCACAAAGTGAAGGGTAAGATCAAGCAGTTCGCCGGAAAATTAAGTATGTATCGCGACTTGGAAGCCGAAGGCAAAGACGAAAAGAGGGCTGGAAAAGCTCAGGAAAAGTTCGGCCAGGCAAAGAAAATCGTGGGGAAGTAGAGTCTACAAAAAAATCAGCGTAATGCTTGAAAGGAGGCGAACATGCTTTGGACTTTTTTTGTAATTATCTTGATCCTGTGGGGGTTGGGATTGATTACAGGTTACACCATGGGTGGAGTCATTCATGCCCTTTTAGTCATCGCCATTGTGGTGCTGCTGGTCCAAGTTATCCAGGGACGAAGACGATTATAACCATTCGGCCCCTTGCCCGGGAAGATGAGGTGTTTACAGAAAAGGAGAAGGTATGAATTCAGCCAGGATTCTGGGCATTGTGCTGATCGTTGCCGGCATTCTTGGGCTGGTGTACGGCGGTTTCAGCTACACAAAAAATACTCATGAGGCCAAGCTGGGTCCGATTGAGCTGTCGGTAAAGGACAAGCAGACGATAAACGTCCCTGTCTGGGCCGGTGTGGGGGGAATAGGGGTTGGCGGCGGAACGTTTGAGATGCCCCATCAAACTGCTTCCACTTTCCCGTATCCATAATGCTGACCCCAACGAGCTTTTTCCTGGCCACTACATATTGTGTCGCTCGTTGGCACCCAACGATAATTGCGTCTGCCATACCTCTCAAACAGCAAGTTCCTATCCTGCCCGCCGTTATCCTCACGAGTTTTCCGGAGACCAGCGCCAGCGCATCAGCATAGCAAGGGCCCGGATTCTGAATCTGCTCATGGGGGCGCAGGAGACTCGAGGCCTGACGTACATGTTTATAGGTCATGACCTGTCTGTGGTTGAGCAGGACTCAGGGACCCTGCTTTTGCCTGTCATGTGGTGGAGGAAGGGAGACCTGCGGCAGCCGTCCTGCAGTCGGACAAGGCTGATTTCCGGGCGGGAGGATGGATGTTATGACGGACGGCCCGGGACGCATTGAATGTCCCGGACCGATTGAGATTGTGTGTGGTTTGGATCGAGGCGGCCTCCGGGGGGCCGTTGCCGGCCGATCACGGAGGGACCGCCCCGAAAAGGGTTGTCAGAAGATAGGGTCCAGCTGCACCCTGCGGTTCTTGGCCATGTTACTGGCGGAATCGTTGGGCGCGGCGGGCCTGGATTCGCCATACCCTTTGGCCCTGAGACGGTCGGCATCTATCCCGGCCCTGACCATATGGTCGAGGACGGCCTGAGCCCGCCTCTCGGAAAGCTTCTGGTTATAGGCATCCGATCCTCTGCTGTCCGTATGACCCTGGATCTCCACCTTGAGGTCCGGGTTCTTTTTAAGGACCATGATCACCTCTTGGAGTATCGGATACGCCGGGGGCTTGATATCCGACTTGTCGTAGTCGAAATAGAGCCCTTCCAAGACCCAGCAGCCTTGATGATTCACAGTGGCGCCGGCGGGCGTCCCGGGGCACTTATCCAGGTAATCGGG
>CAYVDE010000272.1:0-1986 GCA_964450535.1 uncultured Desulfobacterales bacterium | reverse complement strand
CCCCGTCGCCGGTCATGGCCACCACGTGATCGCGCTTCTGCAGGGCCTCCACCAGCCGAAGCTTCTGCTCCGGAGACACCCTGGCGAAAACTGCCGTGCTCTCGGCGATCTTCGGAAGCGCATGGTCATCGATCGCCTCGAGGTCCCTGCCTGTGACCACCTCCCGTGTATGGGTCGAGCATGTATCCCCGCAGAGCCCCAGTTGACGGGCTATGGCCGCTGCCGTTCCCGCGTGGTCTCCGGTTATCATCTTGACCAGGATTCCGGCCTTCTGACAGACCTCCACTGCATCCCGGGCCTCGGGCCGGGGCGGGTCTATCATGCCCTGAAGACCCAGGAACTGGAGGCCTTCTTCAAGGTCTTCGTGGGTGAGGCTTTCGGTCTCCGGCGACATTTCCGTTCGGGAAAAGGCCAGGACCCGCAACCCCTGATGCGCCATGTCATCCACCCGTTCGTGGGTCTCCTTCGGATCGGTTGTGTCAATGCCCCCGCTCGCCGTGTACATGATGCTGCATTCCACGCAGAGGCTTTCTATTGATCCCTTGACATAGACCAGCCTGGGTTTTCCGGGGCCCTGGTCGTGCAGGGTTGCCATGTACTGGCGGCCCGACTCAAAGGGCAGAGAGTCGATTATCGGAAGCCGTGATTTCAGGTCCTCAACCGACAGGCCGGCCTTCATGGCCGACACGATGAGGGCCCCTTCGGTGGGGTCCCCCTCCACTGAATATGAATCGCCGCTCCTCTTGATTTCCGAGTCGTTGCAGAGCGCGCCGGCGGTCAGCAGTTCTTCCAGGGCCTTGTTGTCACCAGGCTCGGGGGCGTCGCCTCCGGGTGTGATATCGCCCTCGGGCGCGTATCCTACGCCGGAGACCTCGTACAAGGCCCCGCCCGCATACATACCCGTAACGGTCATCTGGTTCTGGGTCAGGGTCCCTGTCTTGTCCGAACAAATTACGGTTGTGCTTCCGAGGGTCTCCACAGCCGGCATTTTCCTGATGATCGCGTTGCGGCGAGCCATGGTTGAGACTCCGATTGCAAGCATAATGGTGATGGCGGCAGGCAATCCCTCTGGCACGGCACTGACTGCAAGGGCCACCGAAGCCATGAACATGTCGATCCAGTCCCGGCCCTGCAGGAATCCCACCAGGAAAGTCACGGCTGCAAGCCCGAGGATCGCGTAAAGCAGCACATGGCTGAACTTCTCGATCTTGATGGTGAGAGGGGTGGCTATTATCTCGGCTGATGATATGAGTTCGTTTATGCGGCCGATCTCGGTGTTGTCTCCGGTGGCGATAACGATTCCCTGCCCGGTTCCGTGTGTGACCAGGGTGGATGAATAGGCCATGTTGCGGCGATCGGACAGGTCCGTTTCCTCATCTAAAACGGCCTCTGTTTTCTGAACCGAGAGGCTCTCTCCGGTCAGGATGCTTTCATCGATTCGGAGTTCACGGGTCTTGAACAGACGCATGTCCGCCGGGACCTTATCGCCGGATTGAATCAGGACAATGTCTCCAGGAACCAGTCCCTGTGCGGGGATCCTGAGCCGCTCGCCGTCACGGATCACAACGGCCTCGCTCACCATGGCGCGCGATAGGGCGTCAATGGCCTTCAGGGCTTTGGACTCCTGAACAAAGCCTATGACGGCGTTGATGAGTATGACTCCAAAGATCACCGCCGACTCCACCCACTCCTGTAGAAGAAGAGTAACCAGTGAGGCCGCAAGCAGGATGATCACCAGGGGCTGGTTGAACTGAAATATGAACCGGATTAAGGGCCCCTGAGTCTTTTTCGATGTAAGGGTGTTTGAGCCGTATTTTTCACGCAGTTTGTCGGCATCTTCGTTTGACAGCCCCCTTGATGTATCCGTTTCAAAATACCCGGCCACCTCTTCAACCGCCAGGCCGTGCCATTTAGGGGACGTTGTTGACTTCGATGAATTAATCACGGCTTCCTCTTCGTATCGCTTTGGATATTGCAGATGTGGTG
>CAYVDE010000271.1:0-2011 GCA_964450535.1 uncultured Desulfobacterales bacterium | reverse complement strand
CGCCAGAGGGACTTTTTGCGAGGCCATCAACAATGACATCGGCAGGGACGTCCTCGAAACCTGAATATATACAATAGACAAACCGAAGAGAATTGTAAAGAAACGCTTGGACCGGGACAGGGCTGATTAGTTCCCCTGTAAAACCGTTTGGACTTGAATAATTGCAGGCTGACGGCAAAACTGCTTTGCAGCATGTCGGAGGGCGCTGCGCACTGTGTCTGCGCAAGTAAGGGGTGAAATATTTAATGAAACGCTTTTTCCCGCAAGGCTGCAAAGATCGCAAATACAACAAAATCAAAAAGGTTTCTTTGCGTCTTTGCGCCAAAGCGGGAGATAAAGCTGTTTTGGTTTATCCGTTTTTGGTTTCCGCTAGGCCGCGCGGCTTTCACCGGAGGGCTGATCTTCTTCGCTGTAATCGTGTTTGAGATCGCCGTCCACGGTCCCATGTACCTTCTCTCGCTCCTCGGCGAAATCGAATCCGGTCCAGATGCCGATTGAGCGCAGGATGGAATTCTGGGGATGGTAACGGCGGAAGATCTTGAAATAATAGGCCGCCTCCTTGCTGCTCAACACTGCGTCGGGGTTTTCCGCCTTTAGACGTTCCCACTCATCATCGGAAATCTCCTGCTCGGCCAGGCGTTCACCCAGATCCTCGCAGCCCGCGCCCTGGGTGTACTGGACCTTATAACGCCACAGGATGTCGTCGGGCAGGTAGCCGGTGTCCTCGAAGGCCTTTCGAAGGATCCATTTTTCAATCTTGGCGCCGTTGTGCTCCCGGATCTTGAGCCCCGGCGGTATCTTCATGGCCAGGTCCATCATGGACACGTCGAAAAACGGCACGCGTAGTTCCAGGCTGAAGGCCATGCCCATACGGTCCGCCCGCTGCAGATTTATATTGTGTACGTTCAGGAGGAGCCTTCGGGCCTCTTCATTAAGCCTGCCAAAAGGAAAGTTCTTCATGTAGTGATAACCCGCGAATATCTCGTCTGCCCCTTCGCCGGTGAGAACCACGGTGACATATTCCGATGCCAGCTTGCAGGTGAAGTAGCAGGGCACGGCGCAGCGCACCAGTGAAGGGTCATATGTCTCCAGCTTCTTGATCACGAGAGGAAGGGCCTCGTAGTATTCATCCTCGGTGAACACGAGCTCGTGGTGAGTGGAGCCGATGTGTCCGGCGGCAATTCGGGCCGCCTTTATGTCGTCGCTCAATTCCCCGTCAGCGTCCTTCATGCCCACGACAAACGTGTGAAGGCGGGGGATCTCGTCGGCTGCAATGGCTGCAACAAGAGAGCTGTCAAGGCCCCCGCTGCAGAAGGAGCCTACCGGCACCTCGGGGTCCGCGAGGAGACGGTCCTTGACACACCTGGTGAAGGTCTTTCGAATGACATCGCAGGTCCTGGCGATGTCCGTGAGCACGTGTTCCCGGACGGGCGGGACATCATAAAACCGAATGAACCCGTCTTCAGGCGTGAAATAGTGGCCCGCCGGAAACTCATGGACTTCCTCCACCCCGGCGAGGCTCATGGCGCCGAGTTCGGAAGAGAAGTAGAGGTGGTCTTTGTAATAGCCATAGTAAAGGGGTTTGATGCCGACGGGGTCCCTGGCCAGCATGAAGTCGTCCCCGTCAAAGATTGCAAAGGAGAACATGCCGTTCAGGTCCTTTACGCATTCAGGGCCCTTCTCCTGATACAGGTGAAGAATCACTTCGCTGTCGGATTTGGTTTTAAAGCGGTATTTTGAAGAGAGCTTAGTGCGGATTTTCCGGAAATTATAGATCTCGCCGTTACAGATTATCCCCAGGCTTCCCCCGTTTGCCAGGATCGGCTGGCGCCCCTTGGCCACGTCAACGATGGACAGGCGCGTGTGACCGAACGTGAACTTCCCGTATTCGTGGATGCCGCGATCATCCGGACCGCGGTGGGGCAAGGCGTCCAACATACGGTTGATGGTTTTTGGGTCTCGGGTTCCGACACACCCGGCTATACCGCACATGATACTATCTCCTTTCCGG
>CAYVDE010000270.1:0-2017 GCA_964450535.1 uncultured Desulfobacterales bacterium | reverse complement strand
TGCTGCGGCCCGGCCCCGGTGCGAAACGCCACTCGGATGTCACTCCCGGCCCGGAGGCGTTCATGGCCGGCAGGAACTATCCGGCGATGAAGTCGGCATACTCCTGTCCTCGACCTGAAACCGGATCCCGGGTCTGCGCCCGGTTGCTCCGGGCCATGTCTTCCCCCATGGGGCGTGGCTTCATCCCTGAATCAGTCTTTGTCCTGCATCTCATGGAGTTCATCAAAGGAGTCCAGATAGCGCGACCCGGACAGCCTTTTTTCAAAGATCAGGCGGCAGCCCTCCTTGGTGAGGGATTCATCGCATATGTCCGGGACGACTTCAGAAAAGAACTCCTTCTTTTCACTGTCGCTCAACGCCTCGATCGCCTTTTTGATCTCGTCGATCTTCATGACGCCCCTCCTTTCAAATCGTGTGGTGGTGCCGTGACGGCGACCCTTGGTCTCACCCCGAAGGCCTGACGATTACAACCTCGGATCCATATGTCCCGGACCACCGCATTCCGGAGTGTAACACGTGACATTGACGAACTCGCACTTCTCACCGCACTCCGGACACGTATCCGGAGGGCTGGCGGCCGTGATGGTATAACCGCAGTGGCTGCATTTCCAGAACGTGAGGCCGCACTGGGGGCATATATCCCCGGTGAATTTGCCATCCGCCGTATAGCCGCAGTGGGCACACACATACGTCTCCGGTTCGTTTGCCATGTTGTTTCACTCCTTTCGATATACGGGAAACATCCCTGACCCGTTGTATCATCCGGATTTCCGGATCCAATGAAACGGCTCAATCCATGCCCGGGGAGGGCCTCGAACCGCATCATTTGACCTTGATCTCTATGGCCTTCTTCTTGGCTTTTTCCGCCTTGGGCAACGTGACCTTGAGTACCCCGTTCTCAAAGGATGCCTCCACCTTGTCGGCATGAACGGCGACGGGAAGCCGAAAAGAACGCTGGAACGTCCCTTCGTATCTCTCAATGTAATGATGGTGCTCGTCCTTTTCTTCCTTTTCCTTTTTCTTCTCGCCTTTGATCGTCAGAAGCTCTCCCGAGAGGCTGACATCCACATCCTTGGCCTCCAGCCCCGGCAGTTCCGCCTTGACAAAGATTGTGTCCTCGGTCTCCGAGATGTCCACGGACGGCGACCATGCCTCCGAGAGGTCCTTTGCGAAGGGCCTTTCACCGAAAAACCTGTCCCAGAGCTTATCCATCTCTCCACGAAATGAACTGAGCTCTCTAAATGGCCTCCAAGGTACCAACTCCATGAAAACCACCTCCTTTTCACTCATTCGTCCTCCCCGGGCAAGACCACAGGGCCGTGGTCTACCGACACATCATATCAATTACTGTGCCATGGGGATGGTCGGCCCCTTTACCGGCCGGGGCATGGGGTTTGAGGATGGTAACCGGTTCAATTGATTATAAAAGAGTCGTAAATTCAGCGGGTTGTTAGAGGGGTGAACATGCGGAGGGAACCTGGAGAATAACGTTACTTCCAGGGTTGGTAACGATGGGTAGCGTTCAGGTAACGTTGTGAAAAAGGGAGCCTGTCGGCTGGGTTGCCAATGTGGAAAAGACACACGACATGATAGGAACTTGCTTTTTAGGTAGCAGGATAGCGGAAGGCGTCTTTGGGTGTGAACAAGAAACGCCTAACAATATGTAGTGGGCAGGGAAAAGGTCGTTGGGGTCAGGGTTATGGACCCGGGGAAGGGGAAGCAGTTTGATGGAACGTTTCGAGGAACAGGGATTATGACGATCCAGGGATCAAACCGAACCTCGTATATCACCACATTTCAGCCACTTCCTTTTCCCCTACCTAGGGCAGACTTAAGCGTCTTCAATGGGGACCGACGCCTTGGCCAGCTCCAGCAGCTGGTGATTTATTCGGATCTCTCTCCAGCCGAGAAGTTGGAGGAGATGTGTGAGTTCCCGAAATCCGATACTGGAATTGTCTCCAAAAATCAGCGATATGTCTTTCAATACCCTGGGCACGTAGTTCTCTTCAACACCCAT
>CAYVDE010000269.1:0-2034 GCA_964450535.1 uncultured Desulfobacterales bacterium | reverse complement strand
GTTTACTTTCCCGTCTCAGAGGGTGAATCGGTTGAAGTGAAGGCCGAACAGAAAATGGAACTCCCCCGGGGTACCGAGCGGGTCCTGTTTGTCGATGACGAGCCAATGATCATGAAAATGGGACAGCACATACTGGAGCGCTTGGGCTACAAAGTGGAGACGCGAGCGAGCGGCACGGATGCGCTGGAGTGTTTCAGGCAGGACCCCAATCGCTTTGACCTGGTGGTCACGGACATGACCATGCCCGGCATGAGAGGGGACCGGCTGGCAGAGGAAATAATGGCGATACGCCCTGATATCCCGGTGATCCTGTGCACGGGTTACAGCAGGCAGATTTCTAAGGAAAAGGCCCGAGAGATAGGCGTTAGTGCATTTGTTATGAAGCCCCTGACTCAACATGAGCTGGCGAACACGGTGCGAAGGGTGCTGGATGAGAATCCCCAGGAGTAGCCTCGTGGGTATTCTCGCCGGTCAAGGATTGCTTTGGTATACCGGCCATTCCAGACCCTGCTGGATGTGCATGATACGATAAGTACGACTCCCCTCCACACCCAATGGAAAAGGCGGGGTCTATGGCGAACCCGCCTTTTTTATGACCACTGGACCTTTGGCGGTCCAGGGATCAAATCGGACACCGTATGTCAACTCATTTCAGCCGTTTCCCGCTTCTCCTGTTCGACATCGCCTCGATGCCCGGAAGGGCCCTTTCATTCTGACGAAGAAGAAACCCTTGCTGCCGGCGACTGTGCGGGCGGCAGAGCCCTTCTCAAGACCAAGAATGTTCCTGCTTTCTTCCCGGAGTCTTTCCTCAATCTCACCCAACGTGAGCGCTTGATATACGTCCAGAGTAAGGTCAGCCACGCCCGGGCCTCCGATCTTTCAAGGGGTTGATCCGGTAATAAAAAAAGCAACTCATCCTTCAGGGGTGTCAGAGAACTGATCGGCAGGGTGGGCTGAAACCTTGAGTATAAAAACACGAATTGAGGGAGAGGTCTTCCGGCGGGTTCGACTTGCAAGAAGGAATCTTAATATTTTCGTCGTGGAAAGTCTTGGATCAACTGGAATAACTACGCCTACTTATCACGCCTGCTTATCGCACTTGTCACGTAGGAGAGGAAGTACTAGAGTAAAGGTTGTCCATCTCATGCTCCCCAGATCGGGTCGAAGGGTTATTGCTTATGAATGACGACTCTCGAAACGCGCGGAGCGGCCATGAACGCCGCCGCCATCCCAGAATCGATACGTTGAATTTTGTTTCCTACGTCTGTGTTGACGAGGACGGCAACGAAATCGCGGAAGGCTTCGGAACGACCCGTGATCTGAGCCAGGGCGGTGTCAAGCTGGAGACCCGGGAGCCGATTGAGTCGCCTTACATAATCCTCCTGTCCATCGATCTCAAAGAGGAACTGCTGGAAGTACGCGGAAAAGTAGTGCACTCCACAGAGGTCGGAGAAGGGCGATTTCTCTCCGGGATCGAGTTCGTGGATACCAAGGACAAGCAGATTGAAGTGGTTCGTAGCTTTGTCAAGAGGCGCCCAGGTTAGGAGCGACTTTCCGAAACAAGAGGACTACTCCTAGCCGCTGCATCGCTATTTGCGGGGTGGCTGTGAAGGTCCTGGAGGTGCTGGACGAGAAGGTTCGGAAGTAGCGTCAGTTTGTCCCGGCGGTCAAGGATTGCTCTGGAATACCTGCGTTTTTAGGCATTCCTAAGTGTGCATGATACGATAAGCCATACGTAAGAAACGACTGGAATTTGAACTCTTGGTTTGCTAAGGCGGCGTATCAAGGCTATTTGGGTTAAGCCTTGAATCCCCTCTTTTCCCAGGGTTGTCGGGGAAAGGCGATGGCGCGCTCCAAACCCGCCTCAAAGATGCTCCGTGAGCACCCCAAAAGATTGACACGATAGCTTTCTTCCCCATATCATACATCGAGAGACATTAATTATGGTGGAGAATACACTGACAAGGCACCAGCTCCTCTCCTGCATGGAGCTGGGCAAGACTCTGACCTCTGAACTTCACTCGGAACGGCTCT
>CAYVDE010000268.1:0-2075 GCA_964450535.1 uncultured Desulfobacterales bacterium | reverse complement strand
ATTTTGATCCTGTATCGAGGTTGGTGGCGTAGGAGGCCGGGGGTTCCGGAGCGGAGGGAGCGGAGGAATCTCCGGTCTCCGGAGCCGACTCCGACACTGTTGGGTTGAGGGCAATGGCCCGCTTTGGTAGTTAAGACATCCGAAGCTTAATTGCCGGCCTTCAGGACAAGGAATCTTCCTTTATGGAGGTTTCAAGGCGAAGGTTGTACTTTTCTATCTTGGAGTGCAGGGTGGGCCGGGAAACTCCCAGGAGTTTGGCTGCCTTGGATCGATTTCCACCTGTTACCAGGAGGGCCTCGCTGATCAAAATGCTTGCAAACCGGTCCATGCACCGATCGAAAAGGTGCTCCTGTGGTTCCGAATCCAGGCTCTCGTGAATCCATTGCCGAATGGCTTGCTCGGGATCGCCGGTGCTCCGCCGCCCTTCGCCTCGGCTGCTGATGGCCTGGCTCACGTCCTCAGGACGAATAGGAGCCCCCCGGTTGAAGATGAGGGCCTTCTGCAGAGTATTGGCCAGTTCACGGACGTTTCCCGGCCACGAATATCCCTTGAGCACCTCCTTGGCCTCCTCGGTAAGAACCGGGGTGTCCACCCCCACTTCGGCCGCATGCCGTGAGAGAAAGTAGTGGGAGAGCCGAGGAATGTCATCCAGGCGTTCCCTGAGAGGCGGAAGCCATATGGTCACCACCTTGAGCCGGTAGTATAAATCCTCGCGAAAACGGCCCTCTTCCAGTGCCCTCTCCAGGTCACGGTTTGTGGCGGCGATTATGCGAACGTCCACGGGAATGGTCTCCCGTCCGCCAAGCCGCTCGATACTTCTTTCCTGAAGAAGGCGAAGGATCTTGGCCTGGATGCTGAAAGGCATATCCCCTATTTCATCCAGGAATATTGTCCCTCCGTTGGCCTGCTCCACTTTTCCGACACGGCGATGGGCCGCCCCGGTGAACGCCCCCTTTTCATATCCGAACAGCTCGCTCTCCAGAAGATTTTCCGGGATGGCCACGCAGTTTATGACGAGGAATGGACGCTGGGCGCGTGGGCTGTGCTGATAGACGGCACGGGCCACGAGCTCCTTACCGGTCCCCGACTCTCCTCGAATGAGCACGGTGGCTTCAGTGGGAGAGACCCTTCCTATGGCCTTGTAGACGTCCTGCATGTTTCGGCTTCGGCCGATGATGGCCTCACCATGGATTTCATCCGAAAGTCCCTCCATGCCCACTTTTGAACGCATGAACCGGCCGGCCTCCAGGGCCTGCCGGATGATCTTGAGCATTTCAGGGATGTCAAAGGGCTTAAGGATGTAATCGTGGGCCCCCATCTTGGTGGCCTCTATAGCCGTCTCAGTGGTCCCGTAAGCGGTCATGATGACTACAGGCAGCTTTGGATCCAGTTCGTGCAGGCGTTTGAAGGTCTCGAACCCGTTCATGCCGGGAAGCCGCATGTCCAGCATGACCAGGTCCGGCATATCATTACCGACCTTTTCAAGGCCGGCCTCTCCGGAGGCCGCGCCGCCGACCTCATAGCCCTCCTCCCTCAGTAGTTTCTCGAAGCTCCGCCGAAGCTGGTCGTCATCATCGATGATGAGGATCCTACTCATGGCTGTTTTCCCTTCCGAACGGCAGGATAATCGTAAATGTGGTCCCTTTCCCTTCTTCGGATACGACATCCAGCATTCCGCCGTGCTCCTCCATTATGCGGGCCGCAATGCTGAGTCCCAGGCCGGTCCCTTCGTCCTTTGTGGTGAAGAAGGGCTGTAAGACTTTTTCCTGCAAGGCCTTTGGAATGCCCGGGCCGTTGTCCACGATCCTGATCCGGACGACCCGGCCTGTCTCGGGAATCACCGGCGCATCTTCCCGGATCACGAGGTCTCCCCCTTGATCCATGGCCTCGCATGCGTTCACAATGATGTTCACCAGCACTTCCTTCAGCTGTTCCGGGTCTGCATGGATTTTAGGAAGCCGCTCCGAGGCCCGCTCTATTCGAATGCTCACGTCGTAGGACTTTAGTCTGTGATGAAGGAGCTGAAGAGTCATGTCAACGATATCCGACGGGCTCACATGCTGAATCCTGAGCCT
>CAYVDE010000267.1:0-2089 GCA_964450535.1 uncultured Desulfobacterales bacterium | reverse complement strand
GACGGTGCTCTTTAGTGATGCGCCGGGACCAGCAGCCTGATAGCTGGAACCTTAGCCGCTCGGGCTTGCCGATACCCTCTTCGGGATGGCGGCTGATGTCTTTGAGCAGTTTCCGGATACGAGTGACAATACGCTTGTCCTTGTCCAAGAACGACTCAAAATCCTTCCAGGCCTCTTCGGTGAACTGGATCTTCATAGATCGTCGGACCGGTAGTCGACCAGCTTGCCCTCGGCCGCCTGTTTTAACGAGCGTTCCAGATGCGCCCGGTTGGCGGGGGTGCTCAGCAGATAGGCCGTTTCTTCCATGGCCTGAAAATCCTCAACGGAGATCAGCACAGCTTGTTCCTTGGTCCGGCTGTCCACGATCACTGCTGGTTCCGAGTCGTTGCAGACCTGTTGAATCAGCGCCTTGAGGTTTTTCTTGGCGTCCGCATAGGTAATGGCCTTCATGATGCTCCTCAATTGGACAGTGCTTGAGTCCGCAGGGTTCTTCTTTTCCCTGTCCCGGGTTTTGTCCTGTTCGGGTAGACTGTGCAGGGTCTAAAACGCGGATTCAGCTTCCGATCCTGAACACTAATGGAATTGTCAAATCCGGGAACCTTCAACTCTGCCATAAAGCCGTCAATGCTGATCCGACGGGTTGCCGCCTTTTGATCTCAAACCGGATAAACCAGTGCGCATTGATCATGGTGATTGAAAAACATGTTACCACCAACCGGCCCCGATAAAAAGTGAAAAAGGTCGTATACTCGGGAACTGGAAGGACTATGACGAGAACGGCCGCATGCTCTCCCACGGGGACCAAAGGGGCGTGACAGCCCGGCTTCTGTATGAACCGGGAGAAGAGGGAGCACTCACCGGCATCGCGGATCGGGACGGGGACCAGGTCATCCGGATCGAGCGCATAGAAGACAGAATCTCCGCGGTGAGCGACATCACCGGAAGGCGGGTTCAGTATTTTTATACCAACGGCCTACTCACCCAGGTAACCGACCTCTTGGGCCATGACACCCTGTATGAGTACGACTCCCAGGGCCGGATCACCAAGAAGATCGATCCGGCGGGTCATGAGACCCTCATTAACTATGACCAATACAACAACGTGGCCTCGGTCAAGAACGGGCTTGGCGAGGGCAAGGAGTTTGAGTTCGACTTCAACGAGGCCAGGCACGAGACCTACCTCAGGGTCAAAACCAGCCGGGGCATGATCCGGGAGGTCTGGTACAACCGGGACGGTGAGACCATCCGGGTGGACGTAAACGGAAGGACCGAAAAGAAGTTCACCAAGGAAGGCCGAAACCTCCTGATCGAGGGTGAATACGGCCGCGTCGCCTCTGTCGGCTGACTGAGAGCCTTGATGGGCTTTATAGTTTATTACTTTTTGCCCATCATGAACTTGACCAGGGCCTGAGTGTCCATCACATAGTCAGCCATTAAAGGCTTCCTCGTCAACATGTCGCCATGTGGCATCCTTCATTGTTTTCAGATCAGAAAGGCAATGTCATATCCTTTCAATATGCCTTCCAGTTTAATATTTTTTGGGCGTCATGCTTTAGCCCCCGCCGCATATCTCCCAATGATTTCTCTGCTCTTTTGTTGAGTGAAGGAGTCGGGGATACCATGCCAGGGGAACGATAATCGTACGTCCGTCAAGGAGGTCAACCCGCAAATCGTCTTCACTAAGGCGGACATCTTTGACCCGCTCACCGGGTTTAATATCAGAAACACTCATGCCATGCCTCCAATAGATGCGGTTGGTTTTCTGAGATAATGGACGCTATGCCGTGCAGCTCTTTTGCATCAAAGCCCAGGTTCCGAGCAAGACCCAGGATCCAGCACTTAAGTCCCTATCACCCAGGATACAGCCTCCGATCCACTTACGAAGTGACCGCTTGTTGTCAAAGAGCTACGTTCGGCCAAAGAACACCAAAGAACAGCCGTGCATAATCCCCATCATAGTTTAACCGAATCGCCTGCCGCCAGATGGGCTGGGTGGATGCTTACATGAGAATGCAACTGGATTTGATTCCCGGTCCTGCGACGGCTTATCTCCTCCATGTCTTCATAAAGCGGCATTTGCGGCGCCCAC
>CAYVDE010000266.1:0-2100 GCA_964450535.1 uncultured Desulfobacterales bacterium | reverse complement strand
CTGACCCAGGACATGGGCAACCAGGACAAGACCATCAAGAACATCGCCGAGTGCCGTGACATGGGGATCCAGATCCTTCCTCCGGACATAAACGAGAGCAAGGCGGACTTCACCGTGGCGGAGGACAGCATCCGCTTCGGGCTGGCTGCGGTAAAGAACGTTGGGCTCAAGGCCGTTGAACTCCTTATCGAGGAAAGGGAGAGCAACGGCCCTTACAGCGGCCTTTATGACTTCTGCTCCCGCGTTGACGGAAGCAAGGTAACCCGCAGGGTGCTCGAAGGTCTCATACAGTGCGGGGCCTTTGACTTCACCGGCATCAACCGGGCCACCCTGTTCGCCTCCCTTGACCAGATGATCAGGGCCTGCGGGAACCGTACCGACCCCAACCAGCTCAACATGTTCTCATCCCTCGGAGAAGGCGCCGACAAGGGTTTGGGGCCCATGGACCTCCCGGAACGACCCGATTGGGACTCCAGGGAAAAGCTGCGCCGGGAAAAGGAGGCCCTTGGCTTTTACATCACAGGACACCCCTTGGACCGGTACAGGGGGGAGGTGGAACGATACTCCACTTGTTCCATACAGGACCTCTCCACACTAAAAGACAGGACCTCGGTAAAGGTGGCCGGGGTGGTGGAGAACCTCAAGATAAAGCGCACCAAGCGGGGGGACAAGATGGCGGTCCTCGCCCTGGAGGACCGTACAGGCTCCACTTCCGTGGTGGTCTTTCCGGATGTCTTTGCCCAGTGCGCTTCCCTGCTGGCCGGTGAGGCCCCCGTCATGGTCTCAGGGACTGCCGAGGTGAATGAAAACTCGGTCAAGGTCCTGGCCCAGGAAATCGTTTCCCTGGAGACTGTCCAGAGGCAATCCGTACTGGCAGTCCAAATAGACCTGGAGGGGGCCCGCGTATCACAGGAGATGCTGGAAGACCTTTCCGACGTATTCCAGCGTTATCCGGGAGACTGCTCTGTGGAGTTTCGAGTGCGCACTGGAAACGGCAAGGACTTCTTCATCTCGGCCGGCGATCACTACCGGGTATTTCCGTGTGACGAGATGGTTGAAGAAATCGAGACCATGACCGGTAAACAGGTGATCTTCAGGCATGGAAAAACGGCTTCGAACGCTGGGAACGCTGCACGCAGCAAGCTTTTCCGCACACCTTGACGAGGTATCCCTGGCAAACGGGGAAATAAGCAAGCGCATCCGGATAGATCACCCGGAGGCATCGGCCGTGATGCCTTTGCTGCCTGACGGACGCATCGTCATGGTCAGGCAGTATCGTTACGCCCTGGGTGTGGAGACCCTTGAAATCCCCGCCGGCAAGGTGGACCCGGGGGAAGACGCCGAGACCTGCGCCCGCAGGGAGCTTATGGAGGAAACGGGATTCGAGGCCGGGATCTTGAAGCGCATATACACCTACACCCCGGCAATCGGATACTCCAACGAGCGAATCCATATCTTCATGGCGCCGGACGTGAGACAACGCTCCGGGAAGACGGACGAGCGCGAGATCTCTTCCATCGAGATAATTTCTCGAGATGAGCTTCAGGAAATGATCGAGCGGAAAATGATCCTGGACGGAAAGACCTTGATCGGCCTGGCCATGGCAGGGCTTGTTTCTACTCTGCGGGCTTTCGATCCGGGGGATATATGAACTTGGGGTCTATCTCGTAGGTCCAGGGCAGGCCCCACCACTGCCACCCGTAATAACGCCTCTGCTTGTACCCGGGGATCTTGTTCCGCTTGGCGAGCTGCCGGTAGAACTTGTGGCGGTTGCTGTCCTCGAAAGTGGGGAACTCCGGGCCTTCGAAGCCGTCCTCCACAATAAAAACCTTCTGAAAACCTGCATCCACAAGCGCCTTGGCCGCCGGTGCGCTCCGCGCGCCGTCACCCCGCCCCATGATCAGGAGGTTGTCCTCTTTCTTGAACACCTTTCCGATTTCCGCGACAAAGGCGTCGTTCTTGGGCGTAAGCCGGTATTGGTGCTGCTCGTTCTCCTTAACGAACTCGTTGGTCAGGAACCGGTAGGGAAACAGGTACGCATTGACCGGGTGCCCCACGAACTGGTACTCGGCCCGGGTCCTCACGTCTATCAGGTAAGTG
>CAYVDE010000265.1:0-2107 GCA_964450535.1 uncultured Desulfobacterales bacterium | reverse complement strand
TGAGATCAATGCCTGCATCCCCGATGGGACCTGAAAAATCAGGGGCCTTGAGGTGACCGAAAAGCCCGGGCCATTCATTCTCCTTGATGTTCATTGTGAACCGCTCTCCCTGATTCCGGCCCTGAAGCTCCATCTCAATTGGAGAAAGGCCACCACTTCCGATTCCAAAAATGAATTCATACCCATCTGAAACCGCTTTTTCCGGCAAAGCCTCCTCATGCGTCACAAGTTCCAGCATGAGGGTGACCTTCTTGAGACTGTCAATACGTTGAGACTCTTCTGTCATAACCTGCCTCCTTACCAAAGTTTCTCCACAAGTGCTTCGGGCGCTGACTCGGTTTTATCTCGTTTTTCGACCCTATGCGCCGATTGTTACAGTTGGGCATTGTAGACATGGCTAACGCCTTCTGTCCTTATAGTTCAGGGTTTTAGCGGTGTCCACTCCACCGCCTTAACTTCACGACCACCCGCTTCATTCGTGGTATGAATGATTCACTCTTTACGATCCACCAGCCAGAGAAATAGATATACTGTCCCCGATTTGGTGTCCCCGATTTGGTCCCCGATTTGGACGATTCGGGAAACGCCCTCAGAGAAGATCCGGGAGGTCCGTGCCGAGGACAAATCGGACAGGTGTTCCCTCCACCTTCACCTCCTCTTGAAGGCCCGTGTTCACCACGAACGCCTCCGCAGGCCCATAGGCCTGGATGAAGCTGCGAAGCGCGCGTGGGACCTTGGGCCGCTTCAAGGCCGTGGCCTTGACCTCGTACACCGTCAGCCGGTCCTCCCTCAGGAGCACGAAATCCACCTCCGCGTTGGAAACGCTCCGCCAGTAGTAAAGGGCGTCGTGAAAGGGATCGATCGCCTTGGAAAGCTCAGTGAACACGGCATTCTCCACCACCTTGCCAGCATCCTGCCGCTCTCCCAAAGGGGCGAGCCCCCCGAAGAGGTAGTTTCGCAGCCCGTTGTCCAGGAAGTAGACCTTGGGGCGGGACGTGAGTTCGGCCCGCTTGCCCCCCACGTAAGGGGGAAGCAGGCGGATGACGTGGCTCTCCTCCAGGATGGCGAGGTACTGGCTGACCGTGCTGACGCTGATGCCCAGGACTTCGGCCCAGTGGGAGAAGTTCACCAGGTCGCCCGTCTGAGAGGCCACGAGCCCCAGCAGCCGTCGAAAGGCCTGGGGGTTCCGGATGTGGTAGAGGTCCGAGGCGTCCCGTAGCACAAAGGCCTCAACCAGCGGGCCCAGGACCTCCCGGGGCTCGGGGCTGAGAAACGCCTCCGGGTACCCTCCCCGCACCAGGAGGGTCTCCCACATGCGGTGCCGCTCCATGGCCGTCACCGTGGGCGCTCCCCGACGCGAGCAGACCTCCGCCAGGCAGAACGGGAGCAACAGACACCGCCTCGCGCGACCGGCCAGGGACTCCCGGGTCCTCGCCCGCAGATGAAAGCTGGAGGATCCCGTGGCCACCACGAACACACCCGGCTTCAGGTCCACCAGCCCCTTGAGGAACAGGGCTGCCTCCTCAAGGTGCTGAATCTCGTCGAAAAACAGCCCCTGCGCGCCGGGGGCAACCCGCTCCATCTCGTCGAGGAAAAGGCTCGGGGACCGGCACAGCTCCCGCACCGAGGGCTCTTCGCAGTTCAGATAGACTGAAGGGAACGATTCCCGGGCCAGGAGGTGCCAGATGAGGGTGGACTTTCCGGCCTGACGGGGGCCTATGACCAGCAGGGCCCGGTCCTTTTCGAAGGAAAGGGATTCCTTCCGCGGAATGTAGTTTTCCGGGACCTGGGATTCCGCGTACCCGGGCCAGAGCATCGGGTTCTCCACCCAGGGGTTGAGCCGAAGAAATACTTGGTAGGTCAAGGGATCCATTGGGAAGATGATACTGCAAAAGCAACGCTCTTGTCAACAAACAAGCCTGTTAGTTTTCTGTGCTATCGGAAACTATAAGGGTTTATTTAATTCCACCTGCGCTTGTCAGGCTCAAGGCTCCATGGGGAAAATGCCTTCGAATCGCCCTACAAAGAACCACCTCCCCAAGGGGCGGCTTCTGATGGCGGCTGCCCTCTCGGCAAACTGTTTCCAAAATGGAAATCGTTGCCTCCC
>CAYVDE010000264.1:0-2109 GCA_964450535.1 uncultured Desulfobacterales bacterium | reverse complement strand
AATTATAAGCGTCATTTCTACAAATACTGATCGATCATGCTGCCGGGCACCGCGTTGACCCCTTCGCCCAGAGGAAACGTGTGAAGGGTCCGGCATGCCACAAGACCCTTATCAAAGAAATCCTTGCCGTAAAATTTCTTAAGGGCAAGGATGCCTTTGAGACTTACCTGATCAGGTTTTTCAGCAAACTTGCTTTCGATCGCGACAAACCTCCCGCCCCTTTCCACAAGCAAATCGACTTCCGCTCCGTGCACGGTCCGCCAAAACCACAGGGGAACCCTTTTGCCCGACCCATGGAAATGCCTCACCACCTGCATAGTCACATGGGTTTCCCAGATCGCCCCGGCGACAGGATGGCGGCCGACCCCTTCCCAGGTCTCAAATCCCATGAGGAAGAGCGCGAGGCCCGTGTCGCTCATGTAGATTTTTGGCGATTTGACCAGTCGTTTTCCGAGATTTCGATGGTAGGGTTCCAGGAGAAACACCTGCCCTGAAGCCTGGAGAACGGAAATCCATTGTTTGGCCGTGTTTGGCGAGATGCCCACATCCCTCGCAAGTTCCGAGTAAGAAAGGATCTGAGCCGTTCTCACGGCCACGGCCCTGAGAAAACGATCAAAATCCCTCAGACTTCCCACATTGAGAATATTACGGACGTCTCTCTCCAGGTAGGTGCTCAGGTACGAAGCATACCAGTATTGGGGATCGAGATCGGGTCTTTCATACAGTTCAGGAAACCCGCCTTTAAGGATGTAGGCGTTTTCATCGAAACCCTCGAAGGCCTCGCGGACCTCCGCCGCAGAAAGGTTCAGCATGTTCAGAATCCCGCAGCGCCCGGCCAGACTCTCGGAAATGCCTTGCATAAGGGAGAAATTCTGGGAACCTGTCAGGATGAAACGGCCCGGCCTCTTGTCCTTATCAATCGCGATTTTAAGGTGCCTCGGAAGCGAGGGAGCGTATTGGATTTCATCAATGATCATAGGCTGTTTGCGACTGCTCAGGAACGTCTCCGGGCTTTTCTCGGCCTGTTCGGCAAGGGCGGGAAGATCCAGAGAAACATAATCAAGCTCGGGGAAAACCCTTCGAACCAGCGAGGTTTTACCGACCTGCCGAGGACCGGTGACCACCACGGACGGGAACTGGTCAAAAAGATTGGAAAGGGTAGCCTCGTAGCTTCTTTTTATCCACATGCGGATAATTTGCAATGAAACTGCGATAAAGTCAACTCTTTTCTCATGCTCCGGATTTCTTCTTGAAAAAGCCTTTTCCGAGTTCCGGGGCCAGTATACATAAGTAGATGTCAGGTTGGCGGTTCCAAGCTCAGTAATCCCCTGATCCGAGGCAGGAGCCCGGTGCGGTGATTCCCCGCGCCGGGATCTTGGATGATCTCGTCTACCCTGTCGGCCAGTCAGAGCGGTCCTGTTCTGCACCCAGGCAATGCAGATGGCATTGTGAATTGACATGGTGTGTGGAACAGCATAATATTTTGGGTGATCCGAAAGCCGGCCCAAAGTTACAGGAGGGTATGCCCATGCCGAAAAGGACGCCCATGACCTCCAGCCAGGAGGACTACCTTGAGACCATCTACCACATAACTGCTGAGAAACAGGGGGTGAGGGCCAAGGACATTGCCAGGGAGATGAAGGTCAAGGCATCGTCCGTCACAGGGGCCCTGCGGGTCTTGTCGGACAAGGGGTTGATCAACTATGAGCCTTACGGCGTAATCACAATGACACCCGAGGGAAGAGACGTTGCTGAAGAAGTGGTCCGGAGGCATGAAGTGCTGGACGACTTTTTCTCCCGCATTCTCGGCATTGCCCCTGAAGAGGCTGAGGCCGCAGCGTGTGGAATGGAGCACGCACTATCCCAGCCGGTCCTGGACCGGTTGATCCAGTTCATCCACTTTCTGGATCTTTGTCCCCGGGTCGGGAAGGACTGGATCGAGTCCTTTCGGGATTTCTGCCGTGATGGAGTTATTGAGGAGAAATGTATCTCTTGTGCTTTTCAGGGGCTCGAGAGGCTCAAGAAGAATCGCAGCGACAGGCTCCGGGAGGACAACCCTCCGATCCCCATAACCGAACTGGAAACAGGCCGGCAGGGTCGAATCGCAAA
>CAYVDE010000263.1:0-2135 GCA_964450535.1 uncultured Desulfobacterales bacterium | reverse complement strand
CAAAAATTTTGCTCCTGATATTGGCAATCTGGAATCATGATTAATTCCTTGACAATTGACCCATTACATGATAAGGTTTTTGCCGTATTGCAGCGATATATAGGGGTTCATGGCAGAAAACCTTTTCATGATGGGTTAACTATGGACGAAAGAATACCAATGATAGATTGCCAAAGTCTCACGTTTTCCCCCCGCCTTTCCGAGAGCCGCATGGACCAGGCCCAGAAGTCCTTTGGGGTTGGAGTCATCCGGCGGTTCCTGTGTTTTGCCCTCTATTTGTTGGGCCTCAATCGCAGCGTCATCGGAAGAGCGCTGGGGATACCCGCCGATACGGCAAAATCCATCATCAAGGCCGTCAATCAAAACGGGTTTGCGGCGTTTGAAGATCGTCGCCGCGGTGTTTCCCGTTTCCTGCCTCCAGCTCCGGTCAAAAGGCCTCCGGTGACCTTGCGGGAGGAGGAACATGCTGTTTTGGTCGATTTTGGTTTCCCGGATACACTGATCCGTCTCGACCGCCAAGATCCTCTTCAGATGAAGATCGTCCTCTTGTCCATGGTCAACAGTGGCCTTTTGTCCACTCGGCAAGCCGCCGATGCTCTTCAGTTCACCGTGACCCACACTGGGGTGCTGGCTCGCCGGCTGCGTGAACAGGGGAGCCGATCTCTGATTGATCAGCGAAAGGGTCAGCATCAGGATTTCGTGGTGACCCCCGAGGTCAAGGCCGAACTCGTCCAGCAATTTACCGTGGATGTCATTACCTCCGGACGGACTTCCAGTTCCGGCATATCCGAAAAACTCAAGGAGCGTTGCAGCATTGTCATCTCGGAACGTACGGTGCGGCATCATCTGGCCCGAATGGGGCTCAGCGGAATCAAGCGTTCGTTGCCACAATTGGTGGCGGCGGTAAAAAAAACTTCCAGGAGCTGTTCCGACTCATGAGGCCACGGATTTTATCGATCATGGATTCGCCACACTCCTCGCTGGAAGGAAGGCTTCAAAAGCGGGCGGTGATTGTTGCCCTGAACCTTGGGGGAGTCGACCGACAGAGCATTGCTCTGTTCACCGAGTCCCATCCCAAAACCGTGGGCCGCTGGATCTGTCGAGTGGAACAAGGCCGCCCCTTGGAGGACGCAAACCGATGCGGCCGTCCCCGCCGCTTTACCGAATCCTCCCGGCTTACCGTGATTGCCGTCTATTGCCAACAACGTCCGCCGCTTCCCGGGGTTCACCGCTGGTCCCTGCGGGATGCGCAGAAGTATTTCCAAGATCACCCGGAGCGCCTCGGCACCACCGTGAGCCATTCCACCATCCAGCGGATCCTCTCGGAGCATTGCCTGCAACCCCATCGCCGCAAGTACTATTTGCAGATCACCGATCCGGATTTCTTCCCGAAAATGGAACGGATCATCGACTGCTATTCGAATCCCCCGGAGAACCTGTACTGTTTCGATGAGTGCACCTGCATCCAAGCACTCAACCGCCTGACGCCCAACTTACCCGTCAAGGCCGACCAACCCGTCCTCGAGGACTTCGACTACCGGCGACACGGCACCACCGATCTTCTCGCGTTTCTCAACCCCGCCACCGGAAAGGTGTATGCCCAGTGTACCCCCAACCATGATCGCCATCGCTTGTGTGAGGTCTTTTCTGCCCATGTGGGGCTCCATCCGCCCCAGGCCGAGATCCATTACATCATGGACAACCTCAATACCCACTTCCATGACGACTTCTGCCAACTGGTGGCAGAGTTCAGCTGCGTCCCCTATGCACCTCTCGAAACCGGTGCCGAACGCCGTGAGTGGCTGGAGTCTCCACACAAACGTATCGTTGTGCATTTTGTGCCTTTTCACGCCTCATGGCTGAACATGGTGGAGATATGGTTTGGAATCCTAAAGGCCAAGTGCCTGAGATACAGCCATTTCTTCTCGATTCCTCAGCTCTGCCAAGCGATCCTCTCTTTTGTGGATACCTGGAACGACTTCTATGCCCATCCTTTTCATTGGTCTTACACGGGAGAAGGACTGCACGGAAAAGCCGTGCGCCGTTTCAGCCGGCTCCTTGAGATCGAGACCGATCAAATGGAAAGTACGTTCCTGACCAAACAACTGCTTCTTATGTCCAATATCGCCGAGCAG
>CAYVDE010000262.1:0-2136 GCA_964450535.1 uncultured Desulfobacterales bacterium | reverse complement strand
TGGCCAAGGAGGTCCTGAACGGAGAGCAGGAACTGCTCAAGCCTTTCCGTTTCGATCGGTATGAAAAGGGAGAGCTGCACCCCGTATCTCACAGCCCCTTCCCCTGGAGCTGAGATATCCATATCGTCCGCGCCTCCAACCGTCCCCAAACCGGCGCTTAGATAGTGCCCGGCACGGGGAGGCGGAGCGTTCGGCGAGGAACCCGTACCCATGGAACTGACAATTCTCGGATCGGGCGGGTGCACTGTCATACCCAAGCCCTGCTGCAGTTGCCCTGTCTGTGAGGAGGCCAGAAAAAAAGGCATACCCTTTGCCAGGACAGGACCTTCAGCGTTTTTACATGATATCGGGCTGCTGATCGACACCCCGGCGGAAATCGCTTTTCAGCTCAACCGGGAACGTGTCGGAAAAGTGGATTACCTCCTGTTCACGCACCTTGACCCGGACCACGTGGAAGGGTTCCGGGTCGTGGAGCAGATCGCCCTCGATTTTCGCACCTGGAACGCCTATCCGGACAAACGCATCCGGCTGCTTTTACCCCACGGCCTCAGGGAAAAAATCCGGGAGATCAGGTCTCAATACGGACCTCTGATCGACTTCTACTCTGAACAGGGTTATTTGGAGATCGTCGAATTTGACGAAGTCATGGAGGTTAGCGGTACCCGGATACACGCGGTCCCTGTCAAGCGCGACGGGCAGACGGTCTACCTGTATGTCTTTGTAAACGGTAAAAAAAGAATAATCTACGCGCCGTGTGACATCAAACCGTTTCCGGAAACACGAAAGGAAGTTCAAGAGCCTGACTACCTCCTCATACAGCCGGGTATCTTTGAAGAGGGATTGAAGCACGGATTTCACTACTCGAGCGATCATGTTAGCCGGACCACCCTATACACTTTTGAGGAAACCGTGGCCCTGGCCCGTCGAATCGGAGCAGGCAGGGTGGTGTTTGTTCACCTCGAGGAATACTGGAACCGCGGGTATGGAGATTACCTGTCAATTGAAAAGAATTTTCCGAACATGCGTTTTGCCTATGACGGCATGCGCCTTAAAATCTAAAAGCCGACCGTTTCGTAATGCCTCTTTGTTATGAAGCGATCCCGGCGCTTAAAAGGAGCAATATCATGGAATCATCCACCGCACCCTCTATCACCCGGGGAAACGGGGAAAACCCCCTGGAGCAATCGGACCTGATCCGGCGTATCCACCAGGACGCCCTTCGTGTACTGGAAGAAGTGGGTGTCAGGTGTGTATCCCCGGTTGTTCGAAAAGTATTTGAAGACACGGGCCTTGCGGCCTATGACGAGAGCAGGGGTCATCTTCATGTCCTCTCCCCTCTTGTCGAACAGGCCTTGGGCACGGCCCCTAAGCGGGATGCGTACTGGATTCCGGAAAACTCCTTCGGCGTGGGAGGCACGGCCCCTTTTGTCTACGACGACCGGACGGGGGAGCTCATTGAGCCCACCTTCGAGCATCTCACCCGTATAGCCAAGACCGTAAACGAGGCCGACGGTGTCGAGTTCATGGCCCGCGGAGTCCTGCTCAAACAGCAGGAGGTCAAGGTCATGGATACGATCGTGGAGCATTGCAGCAAACCTGTTTACGTTGCCGCAGTGTCTGAAGAGGGAATTGCCCGGGCCAAGGAGATTCACGAGACCCGAGGCGGCATCACCATCCAGTTCTCCCTTCTCAACAGCCCGCTCCTTCTCATCGAAAGCATGGTCGAGCCCTTTCTGGCCTGTGTCAGGGCCGGGCTTCCCATATACGTCTCCACCATGCCCATGGCCGGCCTGAGCGCCCCATACTCCATGTCCGGCCTCCTGACGCTCACTCACGCCGAGGCGCTGTTCGGCGTCACTCTGACCCAACTGGTCAACCCGGGACTCATGACGGTCCATGCCGGGCTCCCGTCCATTGCAAACATACAGAGGAACTATGCCGTTGACCTGGGGCTTGTCTCGCACAACGCAGCCAACCTCCTTATGGAGAAAGTGAGCAAAATGCTCGATCTCCCCTCTATTCAGACGGCCTGCACCACCAGCCAGGAGCATCCCAACAAAAAAGCCGAAGAGGAGGCTGTCGCCGGCTTCGCCATGATGAAAAAGCACGGCTTCCACCAGATGCGGCACTCTTTCG
>CAYVDE010000261.1:0-2140 GCA_964450535.1 uncultured Desulfobacterales bacterium | reverse complement strand
TTTTTCTCTCTAAAAGGCATTCCTATCGTGGGGAGAGAGAACCGGTAATCCAAGGAGGTGACCAATGACAAAATTGCTCGATAGAGCCTTTGAGGAGGCGGCAAAACTCCCTGAAATCGCCCAAAATGCTTTAGCCAAATGGTTGATGGAAGAGATGGAGGACGAAAAGAAATGGGAGATGACCTTTGCTGAAACTGAAGACATCCTCGAACGGCTGGCAGACGAAGAGCTACTTGCCGACAAGCAAGGCAAGACGGATCTCATGGATTTGGGTAAACTTTGATTTCAAAAACGACTGAGGGTTTTTGGAAGTACTATATTTGCCTGCGGAAATAAAAAAACAGGCAAGAAAGGCGTATGTCCGATTCGCGGATAATCCTTACAGCCCGAGTCTTCATTTCAAGAGGATTCATTCAACCCGCCCGATTTTTTCAGTTCGAATCACAAAGAACTACCGTGCCATTGGGATTCAAAAGCAAAGCGGAATTATCTGGTTCTGGATTGGCTCCCACGCAGATTACGACAAGTTGGTCAAGCAGTTGCGAAACCCATAGTCTGCGCCCGTACCGACTCATAGGCCCTCATCATGGCGGAGCCGTCATTCCTGGTCTCTTCGGGCATCTAGGCATAATACTTCGTGAAGATCATTTGCAGGGAACTGTGGCCCAGCATGTTGGGATAAACTGATGGTGGCGAAGGTGTGCCGCGTCTGCATCATGGGCCTGTACTCAATGCCGGCCTTTTCAAGCGCGGGTTTCCAGATCACCTCATCCAACTTGAACTCCTCGATTTCCAGGTAGGTGATGTCCTTGATGGGCCGGTTTCCGAACCTGGGCAGGATGTGAATGTTTATGGAACTCCGGTGATCCGCGGGAACCGGGGTCAGCTCAACGGAGCGCGCCTTGCCTGGATGGGTTCAAAGTGGCGTTTGGCCGCCCAAAAGGTCGGCATGTGGGACAGAAGATGCCACAGGCTCCTTCGGTGCTGCCAGAGACGCCTTCCAAATTTTCTGCGCCATTCCGGGTCGGAATAGAATCGTTTGACAAATTGATTGTACAGCTCGTCGAGCCGTTCTTTGGATGCGATCCCCTTGGGAATGAACACGAAGTTGAGGCAGTTCATCTTTCGCCAGTCTACATCGACGGTCCCGGCGTCGAAGATGGTTGACCAGACAGGCGCCCCGGGAAAGGGCGTGAACTTGGACATGTTCATGTCGTCCAGCCCGAGGGAGATGATAAAGTCGCAGGTCCGTTGAATGGATCCCTCGGTATCCCCGGGGAGCCCCATCATGAACAGCCCCTTGGCCCGAAGGCCGCTGGCCTGAATCCGGCTCACCGTTTCCCTCACCTCGTCGAGGCTCACCCCCTCCTTGAAGACGTCGATCTGATCCGGGTCCCCGCTTTCGATACCCAGGGAGACCTGGAGGCACCCGGCCTGTTTCAGCATGCGAAGCAGCTCATGGTCCGCGTGCCCCACACGGACCGCACAGTTGAACTGCATGCCCAGGGGCCGGGAGATCAGGCGCTCGCAGAGTTCCCGAATCCGCCGCCGGTGCGCGGTAAAGAGGTCGTCGTAGATAGTGATGTGGCGGACCTTGAACCGTGAACGAAGATAGCGCATGTGCTCGTAAATGTACTGGGCCGAGTTGTAGCGATACCCTTTTTTAAAGACGGACCGATCACAGAACGAGCACTGATAGGGACATCCCCGGCTGGTGATCATGGTGGCGCCCGGTCCCATGACATGGCTGAACAGCGGAAGGTTGTACCCCCTGGGGAAGCCCTCCAGTTTTTCATAGGCGGGAAAGGGGAGTGCGTCCAGGTCCGGTATGTGGGCCCGGGGCGGATTGTTGATCGGTTGGCCGTGGTCCCTCCAGATCAGGCCTTCTATCCGAGAAGGTTCCTCCCCGGAAGCCAGGGCCTCCAGGGTCCCTTCCCCTTCGCCCGGGCAGAGGAAATCGATGTGGGGGTAGTCCTCCAGAATGGGGGCGCCCAGTGACGAGATGTGCACCCCCCCGAAGACCGTCTGAATCCCGGGCCGGGCTTCCTTGATCATGGAGGCCAGCTCGTATCCGTCCAGGAATCCGGATGTGGTTGCGGAAAAACCGACCATGTCGGGGCTGTGGTCCAGGATGATCCGG
>CAYVDE010000260.1:0-2146 GCA_964450535.1 uncultured Desulfobacterales bacterium | reverse complement strand
TATCACGAGGCCGCCCTTCGCCTGGATTCGGATGAAGTCCGCACCATTGCTTCCGCCACAAGAGGTACCGCGGCCGTAGTCGGATTCATCGAAGAATCCCCTTCCATGAACTTCTACAACTCGGCCCTGGTCCTCGTTGACGGAAAGCTTTTATTCTGTTACCGGAAGCTGAACCTGCCCAACTATGGTGTGTTCGAGGAGAGAAAGTTTTTTTCCCCCGGCAAGCAGGTGCCCGTATTCATGCATCACGACTTCACAGTGGCGGTCCTGATATGCAACGACCTCTGGCATCCCTCCCTCCCCTACCTCGGAGTCTGCCAGAAAGCGGACATCTTCATAACGATCTTCAACTCCTCGCAGGGCTCCATGGGAACGGAGTTTTCCAACATCGAGAGTTGGGGAATCATCAACAAGTTCTATTCACGCATCTTCGGGATCTACAATATCTGCGCAAATCGAGTGGGAGAAGAGCGCCACGAAGACCGAAGACAATCTTCAGAAAGGCTTGAAACGGAAGGCCAAGACCAGCCGGAGCCTCTCTGCGGTGCGGGCCGTCCTTACAGGTTCTGGGGAGGAAGTGAGATCATCAATCCCTTCGGCCAGCCCATGGTCCGGGCGGCCTTGTACAAAAAGGACAAGATCTCAGCCGTCCTGTCGAGGGACCTCCTTCGCCGGAAAAAAATCCTGCTCCCCTACCTGAGAAACGATGACCCATACTTCACACACCGCGCGCTCGGTCAGATCCTCTACGGAAAGCCCGATGTTTCATAAGGGGCTGATGTTCAGGTGTGCCACGGACACGACCCTTCCTCCCCCACCTACACCCACACTCCTCAGACCACAATCCCGTCCTTCAGCGCCTGGGGAGAAGGCACGGGTACGGGCATGCAACGGTCTTTCACAGGATTGTACATGAGGCGGTAGGACATGCCCCGGTTGCCCTCCTTGTCCATGTGATCCCAACCCCGCACATAGTAGGGGCATGAATCGTTGAAGCAAATGTACATGTAATCGTTGTCCCACGTCTGGCAGAAAGGATTGTCAGGGACCATCCATTTGCAAAGGGTCTCATTGCAGTAGGGACAGGCAATGGTGTCCTTGATGTGTGATTTTCTTCTCTCGATTTCCTCCGGTGACAGTCTTTCCCCGTAGGACAGGGGCCTTACAAGGGGCAAGGAGCTTTCGGGGTCACCACCTTTTCTCCTGGCATAAACTGCAAACACCGGATCGCTTTCCGTGGTGGTGCCGGTATACTTGTCGTCCTTCGGCCTCGGCCTCCCCTTGGACACAAACTCCAGGGGCCGTTCGAACCCTTCCGCAGCCTGAAAGAACTCTTGAACAAGTATCAGCCTCTCCCCTTCATCGGCATCCCTCCAGACCTTGACGGCCTTTTCGGGAAACATCCGGTTGGAGAAAACGACCAGGAAAATTCCGCCGGGCTTCAAGACCCTGTGGACGTCTCTAAAAACGTCAACGGCCCTGGTCATATAGTCCACGGACACGGTGTTGATTACTGCATCAAAGGTCTTGTCCGGGAAAGGGAGACGCGGGTCTCGATTCAGGTCATGAATAACCACCTGGTCCACAGAGGGGTTTGTCTCCAACTCGTTCCGGTTCAGTCCAAGACCCACAACCTTTGCGGGACGCACCGCAGGGGGAATGTGAGAATCCCAACCGGCCATCAAGTCCAGAATCACTGGATCCTTATCGGTAATCAATGACCCGATTACGTGTTCTACAGTGGCAAGCGCGGTCCGGTCCAGATGGCTGACGAACCGGTCTGTCTCGTAAAAAAAGGTGTCATCCGATTCATCCAACCTTGAAAAGGCATCCGGAGCGTTGATGGGACTCTCCGGGCTCAATCCCTTGAAGTCATGCTCATTTTGCGGCATCATGTTCTTGCCTCCAATAAAAAGAGCCGGGATGCATGCTTTGAAGCAACGCATTAACCCGGCTCATGGCCCCGATCTACGGGCAGGTTAATAGTTGACGGCGTCGCAAAAAGGCCGAAAACGACCTGTTTCGTCACCCCGTTGAAGAACGGGGTCCAGTCAAATAAGTAACTTCTGGATTCCGGCCTTCACCGGAATTACGCCAGAGGGACTTTTTACGAGGCCATCATATTCAGTTTCGTTTTCCGTATAAA
>CAYVDE010000259.1:0-2158 GCA_964450535.1 uncultured Desulfobacterales bacterium | reverse complement strand
GGCCGCACCGGAGTCGCCTTATGCGACATGTCGAACACATTCACCGGACAGTAGATATGGCATAATTCACAGCCGTCGCACTTGTCCGGATCGATGTGGACCAGATAGATTTCAAAATCCCGATTGGTTTTCGGCATATCTTTCCTGCGCTTTCAGCCGGTTCCTCGCCACAGAAAAAAAGAACACACCACGAAGAACAGGAAGATCTCGAAGAAGACAAAGACAAAATAGATTTCGTTTTGCACCAAATCATATCTATTATATTAATATTCCAGGTCTTTTCTTCGTGCTCTTCGTGGTGAATGTGTTCCATGTGGCGAATGTCCGCAAAAAATACCCCGGCCCTTACGCCACCAACCCAGGCATAGTATCAAAACCATCAGCGTCTTGACTGCCCGGCGTCTGAACTTCTTTTTTGTGACAGGCTTTCAGTCGTTGATGAGCTCCGTCAACACCCCGTTTAGCTTCTTGGGGTGAATGAACGCGAACTTCCCGCTCCGGAAGGGGCGAAGCACCTCCCCGTTCGGGGTGGGGATGAACGGGTAATCCTGCTTCTTTAGTTCTTCCACCGCCTCTGCAGTATCGTCCACGCCGAAGCTGATGAGCATGACGCCCTCGCCGTTCTTTTCGATAAACTGGGCCACGGGACCGTCCGGCGTAGTGGACTCCATGAGCTCGAAACCGACCTCTCCGATGTGGTACCTGGCGACCCGGATCTTTTCCGGCTCGTCCACGTAAGGATCGTCCGGCTCGGACTTCCCCAGGACCGGTTCCCAGAGCTTTCGGGCGGCATCCAGATCCTTCACCGCTATGCAGATATGATCGACCTTATTGACTTTCATAGGGGCAACTCCTTGATTTGATGGGCTCGGCGCGGTCCCGGGCCAATGATCCCGGAGATCGAGGCCATCACCTCGAGCGGCGACGGATGGGACCGCGGAAAAAGGAGCTGTTCCGGCCGGATCACGCCGGCCGGAACGCCCCACCGAACCGTTTCAGAATGTCACCTTGGAAAGGGGGATTGTAATGGCCTCATCGGGGCAGACACACCCGCACTCATTGCAGTCCTCACAGATGAATTCGGTAACCACGGGCCTGCCGTTCTGGACGCGGATGGCCGAGTCAGGGCAGACCTCCACGCACAGTGGCTGGACCAGCCCGCCACACATGTTGCATTTCTCCATATCGATCTGAGCAGCCATGTTTCACTCCTCTTTTTACTGTTTCATGTAGAGCTTGAACACCCACTCCCCTTCGCCCCTGGGAATCGCCTTCTGCATCTCAATGGCAAGGGGGCGGTTGAAGAAGACGCTTATGTCCACGAGCATGCTCTCAAAAAGCTTTTCGCGGGTCCTCGCGACTTCCTCCATGGACACGTCAAAGGTCTTGGCCGCCGTTGGCCAAGTATCCCGCTTGCATCGGATGACAGCCTCCGTGGGCTTTTCACCGGGTTCCACCGTGACAACGGCTCCCTCGTTCGCCCAAGTGCCTGCAAGCTGTTTGGCTACCATACCTACAAAGGCCTCGTCTCCCTTGAGCAGATTCAGCCGTGGCAGCATGCCCTTGCCGATGTAACGTCCAAACGCCTCGGCCGCGTCCAGGGCCACGGTCATGGGATCGGCTTTATCGCCGGCCAGCCCGACGGCGAACTCCCGCCACCGGTAGTAGGTGTTGCAGATCTCACCCTGGGCGGCCTGCTTTTCTTTCCACAGTTTCGTGATTTCCTTCTCGGCGTTCACTGGCATAGTATTCCCTCCTCCCTATATCCTGAGACCGATCCGGTATCCGTCATGGACCGCGCTGGACAGGTTTCGGGGCACCAGGGCGTCCCCCACCACATACAGCTCGATACCCTCACTCTGGACGGTGCTTTTCAGGCTCTCGTTGGCATCACGCTCCGTGACAATGATCGTATCGCACTGAACAGGGAATCGATGGCCGTCGAAGGTCTTCACCACGATCTCGCCGTCGCCCACCTGATCGATTGTGCAGTCGTTGTAAGCGGTAACGCCGTTCTGCCGCAGGTAGATCATGTAACGCCACTTGAAAGAGGGGTTTATGTCGAAACCCGCGGACTTCTCCTCGCCCACTATGGTCACCTTCTTCCCCTCCTTTGCAAGCTTGAGGGCCACTCCGATGCCGGGCTTGCGGTTGCCCC
>CAYVDE010000258.1:0-2161 GCA_964450535.1 uncultured Desulfobacterales bacterium | reverse complement strand
GACCCGCTGGGAGGCCTTTGACAGGCTGCTCATCGCCACAGGATCTTCCCCCCTCCTGCCACCTGTTCCAGGCGCGGAAGCCAAAGGAATCTACGGGCTGAACACTCTCGAAAGCGGTGTGAAGGTAAGGAGAGCGGTGGACGAGCGTTCACCCAAAAAAACTGTAATCATTGGAGGAGGCTACATCGGTCTTGAGATGGCCGAGGCCCTGATCCTGCGTGGACTGGACGTATCCCTGGTGGAAAAGGGCCCGCAGGTCATGAACACACTCGACTCCGACATGGGTGAACTCGTCTCCACTGCCTTAATCGATGTGGGCGTTTCCCTTTACCGGGAGGAAAGCCTTGAAGCCTTCGAAGTCCGGGACGGCCGGGTAACCGGCGTTGTCACCGACAAGCGCACGCTCCCTGCCGACCTTGTCATCCTGGGAATGGGCGTTAAACCCAACTCAGAACTTGCTGAACAGGCAGGCCTCCCTCTCGGCGTCAAAAATTCCATCAAGGTGGACCGGTGCATGCAAACGGATATGGAAGGTATCTGGGCCGCAGGGGACTGCGCCCAATGCTTTCACCTGATCAGCAAACAACCCTTTCACATTGCCCTGGGCACGGTGGCCAACAAAATGGGGCGCGTCGCAGGCCTTAACATCGGTGGAGAACCGGCCGAGTTTCCCGGCGTTGTGGGAACAGCGGTGAGCAAAATCTGCAAGGTGGAAGTGGCCCGCTCCGGCCTGATGGAAAAAGAAGCCCAAAAGCTTGAGCTCAACTATGCGGCGGAAACCATCGAGACGTCGACCCGCGCCGGCTATTATCCGGATTCGGGATCGATCACGGTGAAAATGCTGGGAGAAAAGGGAAGCGGGCGTCTTCTCGGTTCTCAAATAGTGGGCAAGGAAGGGGCTGCAAAACGCATCGACGTGATCGCCACGGCGCTCCATACAGGTATGACTGTGGAAGAAATGATTCACCTGGATCTGAGTTATGCGCCCCCCTATGCTCCGGTTTGGGACCCTATCCTTATTGCTGCAAGGGTCCTTATGAAGAAGCTCTAGCACTGGAATACCTGAAGGGTATGTATATGAAGCCTCGAATGCCTGATTTGAAAAAAGCTCGCTACATGAGGGAGTTGGGTTATAATGAAAGGACGTCTTATGCTGGAATTGAAAGATATCACCTTTAAGGCACCGGGCACAGACGTGGCCCACCGACCACCATCATCGACCGTCTCAGCCATGTATTTGAAAACGGAAAAATGTATGCCATTACCGGACCCAACGGCAGCGGAAAGACCACCCTGGCCAAAATCATCATGGGAATTAATGCGCAAACTGCCGGATCTGTCCTGTTTGAAGGGGAGGATATTTCAAATTGGTCCATTTCCGAAAGGGCCAAGGCCGGCATTGCATACGCGTTTCAGCACTCGGCACGATTCAAGGGAATCACTTTTCGGGATCTACTGTCCATCTCTTTAGGATCAGATGACGAAGACAAACTGGTGGAAACCATTGCCCGGGTGGGGATCTGTTCCATGGATTTCCTCGATAAGCCTGTAGACAACAGGCTTTCCGGCGGGGAAATCAAGAAAATCGAACTGGCCACGGTCATCGCCACCAACTCCAAGCTGGCCATTTATGACGAACCGGATACCGGGATCGATCTTTGGACCATCGATCCCATGGTTGAGCTATTGAAAAAGGAAAAAGACCAGTACGGGACCACTACGATTGTGGTCAGCCACAATAGGACCTTCTTGGAAGCGGCTGATCAGCTTATCCTATTGAGAAGGGGTACAATCGCCTATTCCGGAGACCTGGAAGGGGCGCTTCCCATGCTGAGGGATTTAAGCATATGTACGTTTACTGATACCTGCGAAGGAGTCGCCGATGTTGAATGCTATTTCAGCTTCTCGAGTGTCTCCTTTCTCGCCCTCCTCGCGGGCCTCGCAGATCATTCGGAGGTAAGAGGGACTTGAACTCCTTGGCCCCGCTCTCCACGGTGTCCTTGGACCTTGTCCCAGGTTCCACGGATCTTCTTCAGGTAGCTCAGGTGGCGGCGGGCGTGAACCGCCTCCGAGGTGGAGCCCCATTCGAGCAGGTCCGCTTGCGATGCTGTCTTTCTTTAAGGCCGGTCCGTATTTAAGTTGCGGCCCTGTCGTCATCACA
>CAYVDE010000257.1:0-2199 GCA_964450535.1 uncultured Desulfobacterales bacterium | reverse complement strand
GAATGAGGGCTGAATCTTGACTGCTGAATTGTCTTGTGCTATGTAAGTTCAATATAAGTCCATATATCCGGTATCCGGCCACGGAAAGAGCAGCGAATCCTGAGCCAGGCTCATCCTCACCCAGCTTCTCCCCCTGAACCTGCAATTAATTTAATTTTAAAATAGCAATACTTATTTATTTTTATAGTATTTAGTGGCTTTTTAAGGCTTTATGTTCCCTTTTAGCAATAATTGTTTGCCGCTCATAGAAGAGGAGGCTGCAACCCGGCATTCAGGAAATCAGGTTCCTGGGAGCCCATAAGGTATGATCTTTATCCATCGGGAGGACAAGCCATGCGGAAATATTGGCGGGTCGTATGCTTCATGATGCTGCTGACTGGCTTTGGCAGTGCCCGCGCGGATATGGGCATGATCACCCCTGGAGTGGATGTAACCATCAAGGAGCCAGGGCAGAAGGCGATTATCGGGTTTGATGGGTACGAGGAAATTCTCATCCTGGGCACGGATCTGGAGGCATCCGAGAATACCAAGGCGGCTCGCTTCATTCCCCTGCCGTCGAAGCCGGAGGTCAGCCTCGGGTCCAGCGAGGCATTCAAAAACCTGGAGGTGATCTTCAAAAAACACAGCCTGCGATACACCATGAAAAGCAAAATGATCGGGGCCTCGCCGGCATATGACGTTGAAGTCGTATTCCATGCCCAACTGGGCGCGCACGATGTAACGGTGGTCCGGGTGAACAACGCCCGGGATTTTGGGGATTGGATAAATGATCTGTTTCGCAGGCGCGGCTTGAAAGAACGTCAGTTGTCAGAGCGGGAGCGCGAGATTGTTGAAGACTACATTCATCGAAGTTTCAACTATTTCGTATTTGATCTGGTTGACGTGGGACCGGAGGTTCGATCCATAAGGCCCTTGATTTACCGCTTTCCCACCAGGAAGTTTTACTACCCCCTGAAAGCGTCCAACGTGTTTGAAGGTAGAGGCACGATTCAGCTGTTCGTTTTTGGAGAAACCTCCCAGGTCCATGAATCCATAAAGCGCAATTACTATATCGGAGGGCGCAGGCAGGAATGGTTCCTGCTCTGGCCTTATGTTTCCGAGTATGCGGTTGTGAGCGGCGAAGAAATGCGGACCATCGCCCCTGAGCTCGAAACACTGCTTGGGGCGCATGCGCTTCTGCGGGCCTACAAGTACGAGGGTGAAATGGAGTTCAAGGGCGATCTTTGGCTGGAGCCGGATAGTATTCGACCGGCCCAGACGATCCGCCCGCTATCTCAATGAACGGCATGATGGTTATAGACAGGGCTCATATTTCAAGACCCCGCAGCTTTGCTCGACCGGCACCAATAAATCGTATCGGGTGGGCGTTGGCGGTTAGCGGACTCGAGCACGAAAGGAGGTTTGCGTCATGCGTTATCTTAAGACCTGTCTGTTCATGTTAGTGGTGTTGCCGGCCGTATTGGCGGCTCAGGCGGTTTGTGCCGTCCCCAAGGAGCATTCCTTCATCCGCCCCATCCCCGGCTTCAAGCTTTATGACAGCGAGTTCCAGAATTTTGCCGCCTTCAAGTTCAAGTCAAGGCAGAAGGATGGAAGCACCGCCGCAAAGCGTATTAACGGTAAATACTGGGAGTTGATATACGAATACGAAAAAAGCGATCGCAGGTTTTCTCCGCTGGAGATCATCGAGAACTACCGCCGGGAGGCGCTGAATAAGGGTGGAAAGGTTCTCAGCGGCGACGATGTCTATCTTGATTTCACTGTTCCCTTGCCCGATGGCGGCACGGCCTGGGCGCACCTCTGGGCCAAGGAGAACTACTATGAATTGACCATCGTGGACCAGGAGGGGTTTGAGAAAAAGCTCACCTTCAGCGCCAAGGAGATGAAGGACAAGCTGGATGCAGAAGGACGTGTGGCCATCTACGGCATCCTTTTCGACTTTGACAAGGCGAACCTGAAGGTGGGCTCGGAAAAGGTTCTCACGGAAATGGTCAAGCTCATGAAAGACAACCCGGCGCTCAAGGTCGAGATTCAGGGCCACACCGACAATGTCGGAGCAAGGGAATACAACCTTGACCTGTCGAGGAAGCGGGCGCAGACCGTCAGAGACTATTTGAGCCTTTACGGCATTGAGTCCTCCAGGATGACCCTCGCGGGATACGGCTTTGACATGCCGGTCGCGTCGAATGATACAGAAGAGGG
>CAYVDE010000256.1:0-2221 GCA_964450535.1 uncultured Desulfobacterales bacterium | reverse complement strand
TATTGGCTAACAAAGCCATCGCCGCTCTATACAATAGCTCACCCAATGAAATGATCGGTAAGACAGACCTTGAGCTGGCAAAAATAGGTAAATTGGCGAAGTCCCAGGCCGAGGCGTTTTGGCAAGATGATCTTGAAGTCATCAAGACAAAAACCCCGAAAGTCATTCCGGCTGAACCCCTAACCGGAGATGACGGTAAGACTCACTGGTTTCACACGTATAAGGTCCCTATAGCCTTGCCTAACAACGCGGATTGTATGCTTGGCATTGCAAGGGACATCACCGAGCGCAAGGAAGCCGAGCTGCTGCTGGAAAAGGAACGTGTGCAATTGAGGTCATTATTCGAGTATTCCGGCGAAGCGATCTTATTGCTTGACCTCGAAAACCATATCCTGGACGCGAACTCGGGTTTTGAGCGGATCTTTGGCTACTCCTTGGAAGAAGCACGGGGGGAGATCATTGAAGACCTGATCTGTCCCGACCGCTTCTACTAAACGGAAGCAAAGGAACTTGATGAGCAGTCACTCAACGGGATTAAAGATGTAGAAATCATCCGGAAACGCAAAGACGGCGAAGAAATTAACGTTAGAGTGTCAGCCGGACCAATCAAGTTAGGAGACAGGATAACCGGCCGTTTTGTGGTTTTCGACGACATCACTCACCGCAAGCAGGCCGAGGAAGAGTTGCAGGCGAGTGAAGCCAAGTACCGCAACCTTATCGAGACCCTCAACGAGGGCATCTGGTCGATAGATGCGGAAGGTGCCACAACCTTTGTGAACAAGCGCATGGAAGAGATGCTCGGCTATGGGCCAGGGGAAATGCTCGGGAAGCACCTGCTCGATTTCATGGACGAGGGCGCCAGGACGAAGGCTGAGGAGTTCCAAAGGCGCCGCAAACAGGGCATCACCGAGCAACATGATTTCGAGTTCATGAGAAAAGATGGCCGCAGGGTGTTCGTTACCCTGGCTACCTCGCCGATTCTGGATGCCCACGGCGCTTACGCAGGTGCCTTAGCTGGAGTGATCGATATCACCGAGCGCAAAAAGGCAGAGGAGGACCTCCGCCAAGAACGCGAACGCCTGGCCGGCATCATCAGAGGTACAAATGCCGGAACCTGGGAGTGGAACGTCCAGACCGGAGAGACCATATTCAACGAACGCTGGGCTGAAATTGCCGGTTACACTTTGGATGAAATATCCCCAGTCTCCATTGAAACCTGGATGAGATTCTCCCACCCGGACGATCTTAAAATCAGCAATGAGTTGCTTGAAATGCATTTCCGTGGAGAACTTGACTACTACGAGTTTGAATCGCGCATGAGACACAAGAGCGGCGACTGGGTCTGGGTTCTGGATAGAGGCAGGGTGATTTCATGGACTCAAGATGGTAAACCTTTGATGATGATGGGAACACATCAGGATATAACAAGACGAAAACTCGCCGAGGGGGCTCTGAGGGAGAGTGAGAGGCGATTTCAGAGAATGCTTGGTGTTGTTCCTGACATGATTTCGATTCACAGCCCTGAAATGGATATCCTTTACAGCAACTGGCAGGGGTTTGCAACCGTCCCGGAGGCCAAACAGAAGCCAAATACGAAATGCTATAAGACCTATCGCGGTTTCGATAAGATTTGCCCGGACTGCCAGGCTGGATCCGTCCTGGAATCCCGAAAGCCTATTCAAAAAGAAGTTCTCCTGCCCGATGGAACATGGGTGGATCTGCGTGCTATTCCAGTCCTTGATCAAGAGAATAATGTCGAGATGTTCATGGAATGGGTGCGGGACATTACCGAACATAAACAGGCCGAGCTGGCTTTACACGAATCCGAAGAAATATTTCGCAATTTTACCGAGCAATCCTTTGTTGGATTTTACATTATTCAGGATGGCGTTTTTAGATATGTGAACCCAAAATTTGCCGAGATTTTTGGCTATACCGTAGATGAATGCCTCAACCAAATGAATTTCAGTCAGCTTGTACATCCGGAAGACTTAGCTACAGTGCAGGAACAGGTTCGAAGGCGGGTGGACAGCGAAATCGACACTGTACAATACACATTCAGAGGAGTGAGGAAGCTTGGTGAAATTATCCGCTTATCCATTTATGGATCTTCTTTAATCTACAAAGAAAGGCCCGCAGCTATTGGAACTATGCTTGATATCACCAAAGAAGTAGAAATGGAAAAACGGGTGGCTCAGTCTCAGCGTATGGAGGCTATCGG
>CAYVDE010000255.1:0-2237 GCA_964450535.1 uncultured Desulfobacterales bacterium | reverse complement strand
ACGCTCAAATCCATCGCCAACAACAGCGAGATCGATGTGATCTGGGAGAGGTTCCAGGAAATCCTGGAACCGTTGCGCGAGCAGTTGAACAAGGCCCTGGGAAAACAGTGGCAGGAATGGGAGATCCCTCGGGAGGCGGAAGAGAAGTGGCCGGAGGCCGCGAAAAAGGTTCATGACGAGTGGTGGAAAAACCGCATCGCCCGGCAAAAGGAGATTGACGCTTCCATCGCAGCCAAGGCCGATTCCGAGTACCTCTACGACAAACCCTATGAGGACAAAAGGACGGTTCGGGTTGCAGGACCTTTCACCGTGGAAAGCCTCTCGCCCCACCGCGTGCTGGGCGTGGATGAAGACGACGAACTGATCGACCCCCATGCCGTGGGGGACGCACAGGACGGCTACGGAGAGGAACGCGACTTCGTTCAGATGATTCTGGAAAACCTCAAGACCGCCGGCGTGCAGCAGGCCCACAAGGAAGACAGGATCCGTTTTACCGCTCTTGTTCCCTGGCCCGGCGATCTGGTATGTGCCGAGGGCCGCTATTTTGAAGGCGGCGAGGAAGACGGCAGGGAGAAACGCGCCGCCGTGTTCATCGGCCCCGAGTTCGGCACCGTGTCCCGGCCTGACCTGGTGGCCGCGGCCCGGGAGGCCGGGGATGCGGATTTTGACGTGCTCATCGCCTGCGCATTCAACTATGACGCCCACTCCTCCGAGTTCGATAAGCTCGGCCGCATCCCCGTGCTCAAGGCACGCATGAACGCGGACCTGCACATGGCCGATGACCTGAAAAACACCGGCAAGGGCAACCTGTTCGTGATCTTCGGCGAGCCTGATATCGACATCCTCGAAGCGGAGGACGACCGGATTCAGGTCAAGGTCAACGGGGTCGACGTGTTCCACCCCAACACCGGCGAAGTCCGCTCAGATGGGCCGGAAGGCATTGCCTGCTGGTTCATCGATACGGACTACAATGAAGAGTCCTTTTTCGTCCGGCACGCCTACTTTCTCGGCGCCAGCGATCCCTACAAATCCCTGAAAACCACCCTCAAGGCCGAGATCAATGAAGACGCCTGGGCCACGCTTAACAGCGACACGTCCCGGCCCTTTGACAGACCCGAGTCCGGACGTATCGCCGTGAAGGTGATCAACCACCTGGGGGATGAGGTGATGAAGGTGTTTCGGGTGTAGCATGAACTTCCGCATCGCAGACACCTTCACCGACAGCCTTGCCAGGCTGACCGGTGATGAGCAAAAGGCCGTCAAGACCACCGCCTTTGATCTCCAGATCAATCCGGCCCATCCGGGCATGAGATTTCACAAGCTGGACAAGGCGAGGGACAAGAATTTCTGGTCGTTGCGGGTGGGCGGCGATATTAGGCTTATCATCCACAAGACCGCCGGCAGCATGCTTCTGTGCTATGTGGATCACCACGACAAGGCATACCAGTGGGCCGAGCGGCGCAAACTGGAAGTACATCCCAAAACCGGTGCCGCGCAACTGGTTGAGGTACGAGAGACTGTAGAGGAGATCCGTGTTCCGGCCTATGTGCCCGGTGAGGAGCAGGCACCGGCGAAAAGCGCGCTTTTTGCCGGTGTGGCCGAGGAGGTCCTGCTGGGTTACGGGGTGCCCGTGGAATGGCTGGATGACGTGCGCAATGCGGATGAGGACGGATTGCTAATGCTGGCCGATCACCTGCCCACTGAAGCAGCGGAAGCCTTGCTGGAACTCGCCACGGGCGTAGAACCACAGGTGCCGGCCATAGCTGCGGGCCGTATTGACCCCTTTGAGCACCCGGATGCCCAGAGGCGTTTCCGTATCATGACGGACTCGGACGAGCTGGCCCGAGCGCTCGAATATCCATGGGACAAATGGACGGTGTTTCTGCATCCGGCACAGCGCCGGATTGTGGAAAAGGACTACAACGGCCCTGTGCGGGTGTCGGGAACAGCAGGCACCGGTAAGACCATCGTTGCCCTGCATCGAGCGGTGCACCTTGCTCGAAACCATCCGGACGCCAGGGTGTTGCTCACCACTTTTTCAGAGATGCTTGCAAATGCCCTGCGTACCAAGTTGCGGCGGTTGACCGGCAATGAGCCGCGTCTTGTCGAGCGGCTGGAAGTCCATGCTATCGATGCGGTCGGAAAAAGGCTCTATGAAGCGCAGTTGGGTCCTGCGAAAATCGCCCCCAGGGACCATATTCAACAGTTGATCGAGGAGGCGAGGGGCCGTGTAGCGG
>CAYVDE010000254.1:0-2242 GCA_964450535.1 uncultured Desulfobacterales bacterium | reverse complement strand
TTCTGGGGGCTGCTCTACTGGTATGCCTTCTACCCATGGCATCAGGTCCTGTTCAAGGGAATGCTCGAAGACATAGCAAAAAGGAAGGGACCACCAATCATTAAAGGGCCGGAGCGTTTCGCTCCGAGGCTTAGTCAGGTTTGTGCCGTGCCTCCTGAAAAGTAAATGCCGTCCATCAGTCAGGCGGGTTTAAGCTATTTTCAGGCTTTCCTGTAAAGAGGAGACATGTCTCGAAGTGTGTGGACTACTGTTTTCAGAATCCCGAGAAATCTGTCCATATCCTCTTTGGTGTTTTCCAGGCCCCACGAAACCACCAGGGTTCCCTGAGCGTCTGCGTGGCTCAACCCGAGAGAGAGCAGCACATGGCTTCCACGCAGGGAGCCGGTGGCGCATGCGGATTTGGTGGAGACCGCAACCTTTTCTTCATCGAGCATCAGCATAACGCTCTCACCCTCGATGTATTTGAGTGAGATATTCAACAGGTTTGGAAGGCTGTGCTCGAGGTTCGTGTTGATGATGTATTCATCTATGTATTCAGGCAGTCTATCCACCAGATAACCCTTAAGGTCTTTGAAGTGCCTGGTGCGATCCTCCATGTCCAACAATGCCAGTTCAGCCGCCTTGCCCATGCCCACTATGCCTATCAGGTTTTCGGTTCCGGCCCTCTTGTTGTTTTCCTGCACTCCTCCGTCCAGCAGCGGAAAAACCCGGGTTCCGCGCCGGATGTAGAGGCCTCCGACACCGGTGGGCCCGTAAAAGGGGTTGGATGCGAAACTGACAAGGTCCACATTCAACGCTTTCACATCAATGGGCACCACACCCACCGAGTCAACGGCGTCGGTATGAAAAAGTACTTTGTTCTCGCGGGCTATCTCGCCGATTTCAGCTATGGGCTGGATTGTTCCGGTCTCGTTGTTGCTGTGCATCACGGAAACAAGTATTGTTTCGTCTGTAATGGCGTTTTTCACGTCCTTAGGGTCCACCCGGCCGGATTTATCCACAGAAAGAGATTTTACAGTGAACTCCTGAGAGGCGAGCCGTTTAAGGCTTCGGATCACGGCGTTGTGTTCGATATTGGTGGTCACGATGTGCGTGCCCTTTTCGCGGTTGGCCATCGCAACACCTTTCAAGGCATGATTCACGGATTCGGTTCCGCCCGAGGTGAAGACGATTTCTTTCGGGTTGTCCGCGTTGACAAGGCGGGCGACCGCTTCACGTGAGGCTTCCAGTTTGCGACCCGCCTCCTCGCCCGGCGTGTGCTGGCTGGACGGATTCTGGAAATCGCTGTTGATGACCTCTATCATCGCTTCCTTGACCTCAGGCAGGAGCGGATTGAACGAGATGTGATCAAGATTAATGAAGTTCATGGTTTTTCCTTTTTAAGGCATCAATTGCTGAAAAGTTACAGCCAGATTAGGATAAAGAACTGCCACATTAAGGGGATCCCTGCAAATACAGGCAGGGCTCAGTGTTCCTCGGTGATATCCCTCTGGCAGGCCTTGCAGAATGGTGTGGAGGCGTCGATCTCAACATCACAATACGGGCAGTAACACTTTTCGCCTTCCACATGTTCGTGCAGTTCTTTTCTCTGGGGTTCCGGGCGGGTCACTCCTGATTTTCTGTCTTCGTAATCCTGAATGGCCATATGCAGGGCGTCAGCACCCAGGTTGGAGCAGTGAAGCTTGTTTTTTGGAAGGCCTTCCAGTGCATTTGCCACATCCTTATTTGTAATCTGCTTCGCCTCTTCGATGCTTTTTCCTTTGGCAAGCTCAGTCAACATGCTTGAAACAGCAATTGCAGATCCACACCCGAAGGTCTGGAACTTGATGTCCTCTATTTTGTCATTCTCGACCTTCAAATATATGGTCATCATATCGCCGCACAGCGGGTTTCCCACCTCTCCGACACCGTTGGCATCCTCGATTATCCCGACATTTCGAGGGTTTTTGAAATGATCCATCACGACTTCGTTATACATCATATCAATATCCTCCAGTGAGTCGATTTCAATCTGAATATAATATTTTTTAGGGCCTGTTCGATAATTATCAGACAAATAAGCTAAAAGTCAATAAAGGCTTCTGGAGAAACCCGCTGCAGCCGCGATCCATGATTTCCTTTGCCTACCCGTTCTGCTGTAGCCGCTGGAAAGAAGGACCTTTACACCCTCATCAATATTTTTCAGCCGATCAAAGACATCCCCTCCGCCCCTGCCGGGCATGATCATGTCCAGGATGACAAA
>CAYVDE010000253.1:0-2306 GCA_964450535.1 uncultured Desulfobacterales bacterium | reverse complement strand
GTCCTCACGTTCACCCTTGACAAAGAGGGGTACGGGATAACCATCACCAAGATACGGGAAATAATAGGCATGATGCCCATCACCAAGGTCCCCAGGACGAGTGATTTTGTAAAGGGCGTCATCAACCTGAGAGGGAGGGTTATTCCTGTCATCGATCTCAGGATGCGGTTCGGCATGCAGGAGATGGAGTACACGGACCGCACCTGCATCGTGATCGTGGAAGTCATCTCAAATAGCGGGACCATTCAGATGGGGATCATCGTGGATTCGGTCTCCGAGGTCTTGAACATTCAGGAGGGTGACGTTGAGGCGGCGCCCGATCTGAGTGCCGGTGACAGCACACGGTACATCATGGGAATGGCCAAGATCGGGGAGTCGGTGAAGATCCTCATCGACATCGACAAAGTTCTTGGACAAAAGGCCATAGGTGAGGTGGAGCGTGCGGCAGCGTCTTGATTTTCGAGTATGATGCGCCCTGAAGATCGAGACCCGGAAGCCGGAGTACTTCCTGTTCCTTGGAACAAGGCCATACGGCTGAAATGCAGCCCCGGAACCAGAAGGCAGTATGAATAGAAACGTACTCATTGTTGACGATGATAAGGATTTGCTTCTCATGAGCAAAGAGGGGCTTGAGAAATACGCTCGCTTCTCTTTCGTCCTTACCGCCGAAGACGGAATAATGGCTGTTGAGAAACTTCGACATAACCAGGTATCTCTCGTAGTGACCGACCTCAAGATGCCCCGAATGGACGGTTTCGGGCTGCTTGCACATATAGTGCAGGAATACCCGGATATTCCCGTTATTGTGATGACAGGATACGGCACTCCGGAATTGAGAAACAGGGCGGGCAAGAACGGGGCCATTGGTTACATCCAGAAACCTTTTGCTATCGAGGCATTAGGTCGGAAAATTCTCACTGTATTGCGAAGGGAATCCGAAGGGGGGACGCTCCACGGGATTTCCACCGGAGCTTTCGTTCAACTGGTGGAGGCTGAGCAGAAGACATGCACAATACGGGTGTTCGACCGGCACTCCTCACAAAACGGCGATCTGTTTTTCAGGAATGGCGAGTTGACGGATGCACGGACTAATGGAATCACCGGACTTGATGCGGCGCATTCCATTTTTTCCTGGGAAGATGTCACCTTTTCCATCCAGAACACCTGTGAAAAGAAAGACAGGCGGATAACCTCTGATCTTCAGGCCATCCTCCTGGAGGTAATGCGGCGAAAGGATGAAGATTCCGAGTAGTCTGTTCCAACCGAGAGGCTTTCGGCTTCAGAGGAATCGGGCTTCAATGATCGTCCCGGAATTCCCGCCCCGACCCCGCCGGAATGCCGTGGTAAGGATAGAGCTTCTGCATTTTTTACGGTGTGAAGGTCCCCTTTTCACGCGGAGTTGAGGTAGCCCATGGATGTCCAGTTCATAAACCCGTTTATGGCCGCTACGGTCCACGTCCTCAAAACCATTGCCCGGACTGATGTCTCCGCAGGCAAGCCCTATATCAAGAAAGACAGTATCGCCCGGGGAGATGTATCGGCAGTCATCGGACTAACCGGAAATGTGAGCGGCACAATCGCGGTCAGTTTCACGGAGAAGAGCATCCTGGCCATTGTGAGCAGGATGTTCGGCGAGAAGGTTTCCGACCTTAACGACGAGATTGGAGATGCTGTCGGTGAGATAGCCAACATGATCTCCGGTCAAGCCCGTCAGGCGCTGGAGAAGATGGGCAGGCCGCTTCAGGCAGCCATCCCCACAGTGATAATGGGCAAGGGACACCAGATCACCCACATTACGAGCCAACCCGTCATAGCCATTCCTTTTCTTATGGAAAACGATGGGTTCAACATCGAGGTCTGTTTCGAGTGACAGGGGTCTTCTAAGATCATGAGGGCTGAGCTTCACGTTAACGAGCAATCCCTTCTTTTTCCGCAGGGGCATCTGATACACTCAGAGCGGAACGAACCAGAGGAGGACGGATGGCCATCGACACATCAATCAAGGTCCTGGTGGTGGATGACTTTGCCACCATGCGGCGGATCGTAAAGGGTGTCCTGAAGCAGCTTGGTTTCGACAACATCGTGGAGGCCGGGGACGGAAGCGCCGCATTGGATATCCTGAAAAAGGAAAAGGTGGATCTGATCGTTTCCGACTGGAACATGCCGAAAATGACGGGCCTGGAGCTTCTCAAGGCGGTGAGGGCGGATGATAACCTCAAGGGTATCCCGTTCGTCATGGTGACCGCCGAGGGTCAAAAGGATAACGTGATAGAGGCGGTCAAGGCCGGCGTCAGCAACTACATTGT
>CAYVDE010000252.1:0-2334 GCA_964450535.1 uncultured Desulfobacterales bacterium | reverse complement strand
TCTTGTTCATACCGTAGTTGAACGGGTTGTCGATCTCCATGGTGCAGGCCTCGGCACACTTCCCGCAGCAGGTACACTTTTCGTTGACAAACCGGGGATTCAGCTTGAGGGTGACGTCGAAGTTTCCCTCCTCACCTGAGACCTTTTCAACTTCAGCCATCGTGAAAAACCGGATTCTTGAGTTATTTTTTATACGCCGGAAATTGATCTCCAGCCCGCAATAAGGGGGACAGAGTTTTGGGAAATAGTGGTGAAGCTGGGCAACGCGCCCGCCGAGGTAGGGGTTTTTCTCCACGATATAGACGTCGTAGCCCGCCTCGGCAGCTTCGATCGCGGCGGTCAGCCCGCTCATTCCGCCACCGACCACCAGGATAGTCTGTGTCTCGTTGTTCGCCATGCTCATCCTCCTAGGCTAATTGGAATATCCAGCAAACGGTCCAGTGTTTAAGACCGCTTTCTCTTTGCAAATGCGACGGTTTCAGCTCCTGCAAGCAAAGGTGGTGGGCACCCGTTTCAGGGCTTGCCCTATATACAGAAAGTGGCCCTGAAATGCAAACAAAAAAACCCCGGCCGTCCCATTACAGGACGGCCGGGGCAGGGTCTCACCTGTTGAAGATGAAGCCGGTCCGTACCAGGCTTAGACGCCCGGTATGTTCCAGATATCCCGCTTCATCATCTCCCACTCACCGGTGGCCGGATCCCAACGACAGTTGGCAAAGCAGTGCCAGTTCTCCTCGTCCATCTTGGGCGTGTCTGAACGGAAGTAGTAGCCGGGCCAACGGGTCTCTTCCCGGAAGAGCATGGTGCGGATGTGGGATTCTGCGATCCACATCCTCTGGTTGTTTTCCCATACCCTCATGAGTTCATGAAGGTCACGGGCAGCCTGCTTGTCCGAGTCTTCGTGCATATAAACCATCAGCTCCAGGCCGCGCTCGAGCAGGTCCTTGGAGGTCTTGAACGCCGAGGTCACGCCGCCTGCGTACTCGTCCATGAGCTTCTGCAGACGATGCAGGAACTGCCTGGGCATGATGTACTTTGTGTTCACTTCGACATCGGTGGACTCATCCTTGTTCTGCTCGAAAATTTCGAACGGCTTGAGGATCTTGGCCTTGAGTTCTTCCACCTTGGCCATGTCCACGTTAGGCTCGGCGCCCTTCTCGACGATGTATTTCACTGCGGCCTTGGCTGCAATCCGCCCCTCGGTGTGGGAACCGGAGGAGAACTTGTGGCTCGAGGCGCCTGAGGCATCGCCCACGGCGAAAAGAGCCTCTGCAGTTGTCATATTGGCGTATCCCCACTTGTAGGGGGTATCCAGGTCTTCGGGACCGCTCACCCAGGCACCGGAGGCGCCGGAGTGGGAGCCGATGAAGTAGGGCTCACAGGCGGCTATCTCGGAGTGCTTCTGTTCGGGATAGACGTTCATGGACGCCCAGAGAATGGCCTGGGAAATGGTCATGTCCAGGAAGTCTTCCCAGGCTTCGCTCTCCAGTTCCTTCATCTTCTTCTTGAAGGCCTTGGGATCATCCTTATACTCATCAGCAATCTTCTGGATGGCCTCATCGGTCTCCATGTAAAGGGGACCCAGGCCGGCATCCACGTCCAGCATGCCGAGGTAGTTCCTCAGGTTTGCCGGGATCGGCTTGGCCAGGCCGTAAGGAGCCCAGTTGTTCAGCTCTTCCTTGCGGACAACCATGTACTCGCCGCCCACAGCGCTGGTGGCACGGGACTTGAAGAGCAGGAACCACGCACCCACCGGGCCGTACGCATCCTTGAAGCGGACGGGGATGAAGCGCACTTCCTGACAGGTCATCTCGGCGCCTGCCTGGAGGGTGAAATAGGCACTGGAGCCGGAGTTGAACGGAGGATACCAGGACCGGCCGAACCCCTCACCCACGGACCGCGGACGGAACACGTGAACAGCACCGCCCAGGCCCACGATCACGGCCTTGGCCTTGAATACGTAAAACTGGTTCTCGCGGGTGCTGAAACCGACGGCTCCCACGCACTTGTTGCCGTCCATCAGGGGATCCACGATAAAGATACGCTCGTAGATCTCGCCGCCGGCGTCGGCCAGGGCGTTCTTGGCGGCCTCAGCGATGATGATCTTGTAGGACTCACCGTTGATCATGAGCTGCCAGCGACCCTCATGGACATACTTGCCGTTCTCGTCCAGCCAGATCTTCAGTCCCCATTTTTCGAACAGGTGGACCGTGCCGTCAACGTGACGGGCGATATTGTAAACCAGGTCCTCGCGGGAAATACCCATGAGGTCCTGACGGACGTACTGGACATACTCCTCGGCGGTGTTGTCGCCGTCGCCGATGCCCACGTACT
>CAYVDE010000251.1:0-2391 GCA_964450535.1 uncultured Desulfobacterales bacterium | reverse complement strand
CGCCCGAGGGACTTTTTACGAGGCCATCACACCTGACACCTGTTAAGTGCTGAAACGATGGGTATTCTCAGTCAAAATGCCTTCCGCGGCGCATTGTTCTCCATTAAGGCCGGTACGTCAATGACTTCCGTCAGAATGAAACCTATGAGATCAGCCTGTCTCTATAACCGAAAACATACCCCGGATCCCCAATCCCTATCGGTTGACAAAGCCGGGGTCCCGTGTTAGATCGAAAACCCTATCGATTTTGCATTCAGAAAGGAGAAATTTAATGGCAGACATTCTCCAGGTAACTGACGATACGTTCGAAGATGAAGTGGTAAAAAGCGAACTCCCGGCAGTGGTGGATTTCTGGGCCGCATGGTGCGGTCCCTGTCGCATGGTCGGCCCGGTGGTCGAGGAACTGGCCAAGGAATACGAGGGTAAGATCAAGGTGGCCAAGATGGACGTGGACCAGAACCGCCAGACCCCGGCCAAGTTCGGAATCCGCAACATTCCAACGCTGATCTTTTTCAAGGGCGGAGAGGTTGCCAGTACGGTAGTTGGAGCCCAGACCAAGAGCTACCTTGAAGAAGAAATAAAGAAGCTCCTCTGACCATGTACGATATCATCATAATCGGCGGAGGCCCAGCCGGCCTCACAGCAGGCCTATATAACGCCCGCGCGCGAATGAACGTGCTCCTTCTGGAAAAGTTCGCGCCCGGAGGACAGGTCCTGAACACGGACTGGGTGGAAAACTACCCTGGCTTTCCGGACGGCGTCAGCGGCTTCGAGCTCATGGACCGGATGAAGGGACAGGCCGAGAAATTCGGCCTGGAGATCCGTTCCGAGGAAGTGGTGGGCCTCGAGTTTCAGGAGGGGAGAAAACTCGTTACCACGAGCAAGGAGACCCTCGAGACTCGGGCCTTGATCCTGGCCTGCGGAGCCTCCTGGAAGCGGCTGGGCATAGAGGGCGAGAGCAACTTTGTCGGTCGCGGGGTCAGCTTCTGTGCCACCTGCGACGGTCCCTTCTATCGCGATCAGGAGGTCGCTGTCATCGGCGGAGGAGATACGGCCGTTGAAGAGTCCTTGTTCCTGACCCGCTTTGCCGGCAAGATTTTCCACATCCATCGAAGGGATGAGCTCAGGGCCGTCAAGATCCTTCAGGAGCGGGCCATGGCCGAGAACAAGATCCAGTTTATCTGGGACACGGTTCCGGAGCGCATCCTGGGAAAGGATGGAGTCGAAGGAATCGAGCTCAGGAATGTCAAGACCGGAGAGATCAGCCAAAAGGCGGTCCAAGGCGTTTTTATATTCATTGGTACAATACCGAACTCGGAGCTGGTGCAGGGGTTGCTTAGACTGGATGACGCCGGGTTCGTAATCACCAACGACCGTATGGAAACCTCGGTGCCCGGGGTCTTTGCTGTCGGGGATATGCGGTCCAAGGGTTTTCGCCAGATCGCAACGGCGGTTGGAGAAGGGGCCTGCGCATCACACGGTGCCGAGAGGTATTTGGAGTCGTTGCAGGAATCGTGATACACCGGGAAACGGAATACATGAAAAAAGCGCATGTGGGTCTCTGGCCGGCCATCACCCCAGTTGCGGCCCTGGTTCTACTTCTGGGTCTTCTGAGCGGCTGCGTTGTACTGGATTCAGCGGTCGGAGTGATTGATCGTTTTTTGGCGGGCGAAGAGGAACTGACGCCGCACGAACTCCTTATTGAGGGCCAGGAATACCTTGAGGCAGGCCGTTATCAATCGGCCGCCGATTCTTTCCAGCAGATTACGGACCGATATCCCTACAGCCCCCAGGCCATCAGGGCCGAGCTCCTTATGGCCGATGCCGTTTATAAACGCAAGGACTACGCCCTCGCTTACGAGCTCTACGATGAGTTCGAGAGGCTGCACCCGAGAAACGAGAACGTACCCTTTGTGATTTATCGCAAGGGAATGTGCCACCTCGAGCGGGTTTCCACCATAGACCGGGATCAGACCCATACCCACGCGGCCAAGGATGAGTTCGAGCGGCTGGTCAGACAATTCCCCGAGGACCGCTACTCCAAACTGGCGAGGATAAAAATTCGCAAATGCCTGATCTATTTGGCAGAATACGAGCTCTACGTGGGCCATTTCTACTTTAAGAGAGGAAACCTGCGGGCGGCCATGGGGCGGTATCAGTACATTATTGAAAACTATCCCGACATGGGCCAGTATCACGAGGCCCTGGAGTACATTCATATCTGCCAGGAGAGGCTTTCCAGGGAACAGGAAAAGCGTGTCCAACCGGAACCCGAAGAAATGCCTGAGGCCGGGGAAGAGGCCGAGGAAAAGGAAGAAGAACAGGAAACAGAAACAGATAAGTCCTGATAAGGTACCGGACGGTCCTAAGGCGGCCCCTTGTCCGCAACCT
>CAYVDE010000250.1:0-2396 GCA_964450535.1 uncultured Desulfobacterales bacterium | reverse complement strand
GGGAAACGGTGTTGCCGGAACCACGGCTGCCGAGCAGATCCGCAAGCAGGACGGCGACGGCGATATCACCATGATCACCGATGAAGACCTCCCCTTTTACTGGCGGATTCAGTTGAATGAATTCATATCCGGCGAAAAGACCGAGGAAGACCTTCTGGCGAAAAGCAAGGACTGGTACCAGAAACAACGGATCCGGCTCGAGCTGAGTACCCCTATCACTACCTGTGATGCGGACAAGCGCACGCTGGTGTCTGAGGGCGGCAAGACCTATCCCTATGACAAGCTCTTACTGGCAACGGGCAGCCACTCCTTTGTCCCGCCCATAAAGGGGTCGGACAAGAAAGGTGTCTTCACCCTTCGCAACGTTTCTGATGCAAGGGCCATCAAGGAGCATGCATCCAAGCCCGGAGACGTGGTCCTCATAGGCGGAGGTCTCTTGGGTCTCGAGGCCGGCCATGCCCTCAGAAAGCTTGATAAAGGAGTCACCGTGGTGGAGTTCTTTCCCAGGCTCCTTCCCCGACAGCTCGACGACGAAGGGGCCTCCCGTCTTCAGGCGATCCTGGAGGAAATGGGCTTCGCCTTCCGGCTGGGGGCCAAGACCGAAGAGATAAGCGGGGCTGATTCCGCAGCCGGTGTGAGACTGGAAGGAGGGGAGCTACTGGACGCAGGCATGGTCCTTGTCTCGGCCGGTGTCCGCCCCAACCTGGAACTCGCTGATGCCCTTGGCCTGGAAACCGACAAGGGAGTGAAGGTCAACGAGCGCCTCCAGACGGGCAGACCTGAAATCTTTGCAGCAGGGGACCTGGTGGAGTGGAACGGCATGCCTTACGGGATATGGCCCGCGGCAATGGAACAAGGCAGGATCGCCGGGGCCAACATGGCGGGTGGAGACCTGGTCTATGAGGGCACCACCATGGCCAACAACCTCAAGGTGGCAGGCATCGACCTGGCCTCCGCAGGGGAAATCGACGCCGAGGGCAGGCATGAATCCCGAACACTCAAGACCGGCAAAGTCTACAAGAAGGTCGTGTTCGACGGCAACCGGATCATCGGCTGCATAATGCTGGGCGACATCAAGGGGTTCAACCGCATCACCAAGGCAATGAAGGAGAAACAAGACATATCAGGCATGATGGACCGGGTCCTCACCGAGGGGACCTCCTGATGAGCACCGCCAACACCGCCGGCTGCCCGGGCAAGGCCTTAAACAGCCCCGGGCCGGCAGTGTCAGGCCCTGCCCTCCGTACGCCCCACCAGGAAGAAAACCAGTCCAAGTATTAAGAGCGCCCCGAGCAGGAGCCCGAAGGTGACGGGATCCTGCGTGTCGAAGCTCGCCACGAAGATCTTCCGAATGAAAGCCGCCAGGGCCAGTTCCACGAAGACAACCACCCGGAACTTGCCGCCCCGCAGGTGCTTAACCTCGGTGTGGAGCAGCTCGATGAGCATCCAAAGGATCAGGAGGGATCCCAGGGCCTTGATCACGCCTCTTTCCAGATCTCCGGTGAACGCGTAAAACACGTCGGAAGCGAAGAGGCTGGCAAGTCCGACGGCCATGATCACCAGGCCGACAGTGAGGATCAGATTGAGCCCCTGCACGAACCTCTCGGACCACTGGATCAGCGTGGACTCAACGCGGTAGGACAAAAAGACCTTCTTGAGCTCCGCCTCCCGGTAAGACCCGGTCATTATATCCAGGCTGATATCAAGAATCTTGTTCAGCGTCTCGAGAAGGTCTTCCCGTATGATTCGCTCAGGAACAGCCGCGATCAACTGACGGACGCAGCAATTCCTGATGAAGTTCATGGCTGCATTAACATGGTGCCCTGAGAGGCCTATCTTAACGTGTACTTCTCCAATCCTCGCCAGCCGAATCAGCAATCGACGGTCATATGGGCCGGTCAGTATGAGACGAAGCCATTCCTTGGTAGTTTCGTGACGACGTTTAACTGCATTGGCATTGGGGAAATAGGACGCAGTTCTGGGATCCTCCATCAGATATCCGTAAAAGTCCCGGGCCAATTCGTCCGACAGGGGAAGGAGGATCTCAGCCAGCCTTGGCAGGTTCTTTTCATCCTCCACTGAAAACTGGTAGCTCTTCCGAATGTCATTCATTGTTTCCATGCGCGTCATTCCCCAGGCATGAAAGGATTCAACGTCTGCAGCGCTCGCAAGGTATAACTATGCGCCACTATTCAGATATCTGTCAAGCCTTTCCTGTCGAGAGTTGTCCGGACCCGCTCCCACCCCGAAGAGGGCTTAATACGGGGCCATGCCTGATAGAATCAGGAAGCGAAAAAGGCCTTCAAGGATATCAGTCCGTTGAAGGCCTTTTATGCTGCTATGGAGGCGGCAACCGGATTCGAACCGGTGAATAACGGTTTTGCAGACCGCTGCCT
>CAYVDE010000249.1:0-2514 GCA_964450535.1 uncultured Desulfobacterales bacterium | reverse complement strand
AAAGAGACTCAAACAATATGGAATTAATGCACTTCCGATTAAAAAGCCTGTCACAATCTGGGAAATACTCCTTCACCAGATCCTCAATCCTCTGATCTTTATATTGATTGCTGCCGGTATCGCATCCCTGGCAATAGGAGAGATGGCGGACGCGGTCTTTATATTTGTCGTTATCGTACTCAACAGCGGCATGGGGGCCTATCAGGAATACAGCGCCGAGAAGAGCGCCCACAGCCTGCAGAAGATGCTCAAGATCAAGGCCCTGGTCCTTCGCGAAGGCCACAAGACGGAAATTCCCGCCGATGATCTGGTCCCTGGAGACATAGTCTTTCTGGATTCCGGGAAAAAAGTCCCTGCGGACATGCGCCTGCTTGAAGTAAGCGGGTTGGAAGCGGATGAGAGTTTCTTGACCGGGGAATCCATCGCAGCGGTAAAATCCGGCGAACAACTAAAGGAAGACGTCTCCATATCTGACCGAAAAAACATGGCCTTTGCCGGGGCCACCATAACAAGCGGCCGCGCCATGGGTGTGGTTACAGCCACAGGCATGAATACCGAGGTGGGAAAGATCGCACAAAACGTGACTTTGTCTGAGAGCGCCAAGCCCCCCCTCGTGCTGCGCATGGAGAGCTTCACCAGGCAGATCAGCCTTCTGGTCATTTTCTTCAGCCTTATCCTGGCATTCATACTATGGCTGCAAAGCACGGCCCCCTCCGAGATATTCTTCTTTGTCGTGGCCCTGGCCGTTTCCGCGATACCTGAAGGCCTGCCCGTGGCCCTGACCGTGGCCCTTTCTATCGCCACATCCCGGATGTCCAAGCGGAATGTGATCGTCAGAAAGCTCACGGCGGTGGAGAGCCTCGGGAGCTGCACGGTCATAGCGAGCGACAAGACAGGCACGCTGACAGTAAACCAGCAGACCATCAAGTCAATTGAGCTCCCCAATGGAAAAACCTATAGGATAACCGGCGAAGGGTATAACGGGGAAGGGGAGGTCAAGTCTGATAAGGATGAAGAACTTGATGAAAAAGACCTCGAGCAGCTTTCCTTGATCTCAAAATTGGGGGTCCTGACAAATGAAGGCAGCCTGAAAAAGAAAGATGGACAGTGGGTCCACTACGGCGATGCCATGGACGTGGGGTTTCTGGCCCTGGGGTACAAGCTGAATCAGACGCCCGAAGAGGTCCGAAGGGAGTTTCCCCTTGTCGATGAAATCCCCTATGAGTCCGAAAAGAAATTTTCCGCCGTCTTTTACGAGAAGGATGAAAAGGTGCATGTTGCGGTCAAGGGGGCTGTTGAGACGGTTGTCGGGTTCTGCGATCGCGCCATGATTGACGGCACATTTGCTGAACTCGATTCTGAAGGCATCGAGCACGATACATTGAGGCTGGCTCAACAGGGATATCGCGTCCTGGCTGTTGCCGGCGGGGAATATGACAGACTTGAAAACAGTGAAGAATACTCGGATCGTGATCTCTCAGGCCTAGTATTTTACGGCCTTGTGGGATTTATAGACCCTTTGAGACCTGAGGCCGTGGATGCAGTGGAAAAATGCCTTGATGCGGGTATCCAGGTCTTGATGATAACCGGCGACCACCCTGCAACGGCATCGGCGATCTCGAGGGAGATCGGCATCCTGAAGGAAGGCGAGTCGGTTGTGACCGGGAGTGAGTTGGAAGATATAGGCCCGAAAGACTCTCCTGCCTTTTTAAAGCTGGTTTCGTCCACCCATGTTTTCGCAAGGGTTTCCCCTACTCAAAAGCTCGAGATCGTTGATGTCTTGATCAGGAAGGGAGAGTTTGTTGCGGTTACCGGAGACGGTGTGAACGATGGCCCGGCCCTGCGCAAGGCCAACATAGGCGTGGCCATGGGGTCGGGAACGGATGTGGCCAAAGAGATAAGCACCATGATCGTTACGGACGATAATTTTTCTTCTATAGTCGCAGGTGTTGAAGAGGGCAGGTTTGCATATGACAATGTAAGAAAGGTTATCTACCTCCTGATTTCAACAGGCGCGGCTGAAGTTATCCTGTTCATTGCATCCATAATAGCGGGGCTGCCTCTGCCCTTGCTGGCCGTTCAGCTATTGTGGTTGAACCTGGTGACCAACGGCATCCAGGATGTGGCCCTTGCCTTTGAAGGCGGAGAGCCGGGGGCCATGAAGAGAAGGCCCAGAAAAACGGATGAGAAGGTGTTCAACCCGCTCATGATACAAGAGACCTTGGTCTCCGGCTTTACCATGGGGCTCATAGCCTTTGGTTTCTGGTCATTTTTGGTCTGTTTTCAGGGTATGGAGGAGACCCACGCCCGTGACATGGTGCTCCTTCTGATGGTTTTTATGCAGAATGTTCATACGTTCAACTGCAGGTCCGAGGAGGTTTCCGCCTTCAAGGTTCCCATCAGCCGGAACAAAATATTGATATTCGGCGTTTTTATCGCCCAGGGTATCCACATATTATCCATGCATATCCCATTTATGCAAAATGTCCTTAGAATAGAGCCGATTACAATGAT
>CAYVDE010000248.1:0-2646 GCA_964450535.1 uncultured Desulfobacterales bacterium | reverse complement strand
GAATTAAAACATTTTATGTATAGGGACTGTTTTGATAAGTATTTTAAGCAATATACCGTGCAGTACTTCGGCCCGCATTTTGACTGGCTTTACTTCAAGGCCCAGGCAATTGCAGAGTCCAGGCTTCACCCGGAAGCACGTTCGCCAAAAGGGGCGCTCGGTCTTATGCAGATCCTGCCAAGCACTTTTCAGGAAATAGCCCTGAAAAATGAAGAGATTCAGGGACAAATCATCGAGCCTCGCTCTAATATCGCTGCAGGAATTTCTTATAACAGAAGACTGTGGGATGAGTGGTCTGCGGATCGCGCCTTCAAGGACAGGCTCAACTTCATGTTCGCATCATATAACTCGGGAAAAGGCAACATACTCCAGGCGCAGCAACTCGCCGTGGAAAAGGGCCTGAACCCTTATGTGTGGACTTCCATCGTAAGGACCCTCCCCGCAGTCACCGGAGACAGCAGTCGAGAGACTATAGCCTACGTTGACAGAGTACATAAGATCAAGAACGTCCTGCATATCAAGGCATTATCTCAAGGGCGGCAGATCGCCTGGTCGGTCAGCGGTCATTGGAAACGCATTATCAGGGTATTCCCTTATCCTTCCAACCGGGGTCCTTCCGGAGACGAATTCAAGGTCCAGGAGGCCTCAACAGGGCTCAAAGCATATGGCGGGTCTCAAAGGATCTCCGGCCGGGGAATGCTGAACCCGTGAAGCGGTGGAGAGGAGAGGAGAAGGCGATGGTTCACGAACAAGACCGTGATAAATTCCGTATGAAACGAGCCAGTGTGTTTGAAAAGGAAGAACTTCGCAATCAATCCGAAGTTTTTCAGGACAGGGAAGAGGCGGGAAAGGTCCTCGCGCAGATGCTGGAGCCCCGATACGGCGGCCGGGATGACGTCACTGTCTTCGCCATCCCCGCCGGCGGGGTCCCGGTGGCGATTCAGGTTCGGGAAAGATTGGGGGCCTCGTTTGACCTGGTCATCGCACGAAAGCTGAAGATTCCCGACAACCCCGAAGCCGGGTTCGGGGCCATGGCCTACGGCGGAAGCCTGTTTCTCAACAAACCCCTGATGGAGGAACTCCGCCTGGACGAGGGGGATGTCGAGGCCGAAACGGCAGTGGTGGAAGTGGAGCTCCAGAAGAGAGATCGGCTGTTTCGAGGCGGACAGCCCCTCCCGGACCTCTCAGGCAGGACGGCCATCCTGGTGGACGACGGCCTGGCATCGGGATACACTATGCTCTCGAGTATAAAAATGGCCAAGGACCTTGGGGCCCGGGTCACGGTCGTGGCCGTCCCGACGGCGCCTCAAAGGACCATTGAGCGTATTGAGACGGAGGCGGACGAGATCTACTGCCCCAACATACGGACAGGCATATTTTTCGCCGTCGCAGACGCCTACGCCAGTTGGTACGATCTCCAGGAAGACGAGGTCCTCGACCTGCTTAAGAAAAAGGCCGGGCCCCCCTATTAGCCAGTTTTATTGACGATCTGTACCATATTACCGCCTTTCGCTGCCGGCTGTTGCCTTGTACCGGGCGTACAGATCGTGCAGCCGCTTCTTGAGAGCCCTGACCTTCTTGCTGTCTGCTTCGGGAGCTCCCTTGGGTTCACTTATGGAATAGAGCCAGTTTCCGAGGTCATCCAGCACATGCTCCGTGGCCTCGCACCACTCAGATGTGCATATCTCGGTCATCTCGGCGGCTTCGTTAAGCTGTTTTTCAACGAGAGCGAGAGATTTTTCCATGTTCTCCATGAACTGACGCCAGTTCTGGATCAGGCTGTCGTGTACTGCCGGATGGAATGTTTCCTTAGGCATAGGCATGTTGATCTCCTTTCGGTTGAATGAATTATTATGTGCTTCCGGCTCCTTTCCCTTAATTGGATCAGCCGGACAGGTGCGCATTCTTCATGGTAGCCATAATGCAGCCCGTGTTACCTTCCGCTCTTTTTCAGCGGCAGCAGCAGGCGGAACGTGCTTCCCCGGCCGGGCGACGTATCCGCCTGGATCTCACCGCCGTGGGCCTCGGCATAGCGCTTCACATTGGCCAGCCCCATCCCCACGCCCCGGATTGTCCGGTCCTCAGTTTGGATCACCTGCTCCCAAGGCTGAAAGGCCTGCTTCAATTTTTCCGGATCAAAGCCCTCTCCTTCATCTTTCACCGCCAGCACAACATGGTCTCCCTGCTCCTCCAGAGAAACTCTCACAACGCCCCCCTCGTAACTGTTTTTGAGAGCATTGAAAACGAGTTCGGAAACAGCCCGGTCGATCATGCGGGAATCAGCTTCCACCTCCGTGCTGTGGTCAGGCAGCTCCAGCTCCAGGGTCTGTCGGTTCCGGTCGGCCAGAACCCTGGCGCTTTCAACCACCTTTGCCACGTGGTCATTCAGATCGAAGCACACGGGATAAGCCTGCTCCCACACGAATTCTCCGGCCGCTGCATGCTCCACAATCCAGCCCAGGTCGTGCTCCAGCCTTTCAGCCGTCTGAAGAATTGTGTCCAGAGCGTCTTTCTGAGCCTCGTTCAGGGACCCCAGCTTCTCCTCTCGAAGTCGTTTGGCATATCCTCCGATCGACAGCACTGGAGTCTTGAGGTCGTGGACCACCTGGGCCACATACTCTTCCGTGAAGCACTTGTCCTGCTCTG
>CAYVDE010000247.1:0-2696 GCA_964450535.1 uncultured Desulfobacterales bacterium | reverse complement strand
TGCTGTTTTCAAAAATATCACGGTAGTTCTTTTCCGAATCAAGGAGCGCTTTCTCAGTACGCTTGCGTTCAGTGATGTCGGAAAAGACCGTGGAAACGAGTCCTTTGGCCGGACAGCTCACCGTAAAATGCAGATGCTTTCCAACAGGTGCGAAGTACGTTTCAAAGTCGGCCGGCGTGCCGTTTTCAGAGACGTCGGCAAGAACGTCCAGAAAAGGCGGGGCTCCCGTGCCGTAGTTTTGAGACCCAAGCGCCCCAACAGCGCGTTCTCTTGTTATTCCCATAATTCGAACGTAGGATGGATTGACATCCATGATCCTGTAGTCGATTGGTTTACCGTTATCGTAAATCAGCTCATCAATACAACACCCTGAAGCCATGCTTTCAAAAAGAGAGTGGAACCTTGCTTCACTCTCGCGCAGTTCTTCCTCCTTCTTGATAAGGTCGGTTACATCCTGAACAGTGCCTGTAATCCTGCAGACTCTTCCTGCATCATCCTTCAGCGGTTTGCCGATGGCATGATAGACGGCCTGCCGGCCACTGGGGAGATTGACCTTCAGATTCAAGGCATAGGGATCCCCGGTTGTCCTTGCCTGCGCCACATATCTCTCCAACCTCTCTGCATCATCGGGAGAATGCAATGCCATCACTTCATCGTATGTGGGGGCGCCCAGTTTTGGGTCACGCTCAAAAAGCGCGTATACCATGTCTGACCAAAAAATTTCACCTGTATCCAAATAGTAATCCACATGCCCGATTCGGGCGGTCTCCTGTGACACACGAAGTCGTTTCTCACTGTCCCTCAGAGCCTCCTCGGCCTTTAGGCGTTCGGTGATATCCGTCAACATGGCAAATGATCCCGCAAAAACACCCTGCTCATCCATCAGGGCGGTAGCGGATACCGTAGTCCAGATCTCCGAGCCGTCCTTGTGCCGGAAACGACGTTCATATTTGCCTTCCCCTCCTTTTTTTCGTGCGGACATTTTGACCGAATGATCAGCAAGGTCTTCAGGGAGCATGAAGCTGTCGACACGCCTTCCCAGCATCTCCTCAGGTTCGAAACCCAACATCTCCGCCATGCGCTGATTGACATAGGTAGTGTTGAAATCAGCATCCATGGCCCAGATACCTTCGTTTGCCGTCTCAGCCATCCGGCGATATTTCTCCTCGCTGGCCTTCAGGGCCGCAAGGTTTTCCCTGTCCCGGCGGGTAATGCGGCCCGCCCAGATCATGGATGCACAGGTTCTTGTCAACGGGCGGATGAATTCTTCGATTTCCCTGGAGTAGCCTTCCGGGCGGTTGGCAATGCCGGCCACTCCAATTATTTCGTCTCCGAAATAGAGCGGGATACCCATATAGTTATTCAAAGCGGGGTGACCTTCGGGCAGGCCTTTGTAAAGGGGGTGATTGGGAACATCATTGGCAATAATTGTTCGACCTTCCAAAACTGGCGCACCGGCAAGATTGTTCAGATTACGGAATTCCAGCTTCTGTGTAATCAACTGCTCATAGAGCCCCCGGGATTCCGTATCCCAGGCTATATCAGACATGGCCAGGTTCAGTTTGTATGGGGTGCCGTCGGGATCCCGCATAACCTCGTCAATAAAAACGTAATCACTGCCTGTGGCCTGAACCAATATATTGGCCATTTCCTGATAGATCTCTTTGGGATCATGGCCCGAGATAAATAGGGTCTGGGCCTGATTTATGGAAGCCAACAGGCCCTTCTGCTTTTCAAGCTTTTCCTCGGCGATTATGCCGCCGGTAATATCATGTCCGAATATTACAATTCTATATACTCTGCCATGGTCATCCAGGACAGGGTGTAGATAATGCTTGTAAAAACGGCCGGCCCTGGCATCTTCAAAGGTTAAAGGCCCTCGGCTACGGACAACCTCTTCGACACATTGCCGCCTGGATTCAGCTATCTCCGCGGGCAGGAAATCATAAATGGAGCCGCCGACAATATCTTCCGGTTCGAGTCCTAAGCGATTGCCGGCTACTGTATTACAGCTTATGACAACACCTTCCACATCAATCATGATCGCCGATTCGGGGCTGGCATTAATAAAGGCTTGAAGCCCTTTCCCGCTTTCAATCAAACCCTCTTCCACCTGTTGTCGACAATCGGCGGTTCTCTCTAATTCCCGAACACTATGCTCAAGCTCCTCATAAGTCGGCTTTTTAGACATGATCACCGCCTTTGTCTTCACAGTAAATTATAGCCAGTACTACCAGAAGGTTACTTCACCTGACGCTGATAAAAAACGCTAGTTCCGGGATTTCTCATCCAGCACCCTTCGCACCGTGTTCGCCAGCTCATGTTGAGTAAGGGGCTTCATAACAAAAGCACTAACGCCTATTTCCCTGGCCTTTTCCTTGGAAATCTGTCTGCTGTAACCCGTGCACAGGATAACCGGGATCTCAGGGCGTATCGCCAGGATTTCCTCTGCCAGCCTGTCCCCCCTCATGCCGGGCATGGTCATGTCCGTGACCACCAGGTCGAAGCGATTGGGGTCCTGCCTGAAACACTCCAGCGCATCCGTGCCGCTTGCCCGGCTCTCCACTTTGTAACCCTGGCGCTCCAGCATGTGTTGTCCCAGCTTCATGATCATGGGCTCGTCATCCACAAACAGTACCCGCTCGGTGCCCCGGGGGAGTTCCGTTTTCTGTTCGGCCTTCACTTCAACCGATTCA
>CAYVDE010000246.1:0-2730 GCA_964450535.1 uncultured Desulfobacterales bacterium | reverse complement strand
ACCAGAGCTTCACTATCCCCGTCGAACCCGTTACGCCCCCTTTGATGAAGGTTTCTGACAAAGATTACCTTTGAATACAGTATAACCATGAAGGTGAGCGCCGTCAACTCTCCCGTTTCTTTCGGGCCTGATCCATCTCCCGTTTAATCTCTTTTTCCTTGAGGCTGCGGCGCTTGTCCACTTTGCGCTTGCCGCGTGCCAGCGCGATCTCCACCTTGGCCCAGTTTCCCGAGAAAAAGACCTTCAAGGGGATCAGGGCGTATCCCCGCTCCTGGGTTTTTCCCACAAGGCGTTTGATCTCGCGTTTGCTCAGTAGGAGTTTTCGGGGCCTCACCGGGTCCAGTTCCATGTGGCGGGCGAATGGATAGGGCGAGATATGCATGTTATAGAGCCATACTTCGCCTTTTCTAATTCTGGCATAACTGTCCACCAGGTTTGCGCGGCCATCCCTCAGGGATTTTACCTCAGGCCCCAGCAGGACCATTCCGGCCTCGAATTTTTCATCCAGGAAGTATTCGTGGGAGGCCTTTCGGTTTCTGCATACAAGGCGGTTGCTCATGGGTGCTTTCCACTGGAAAAAGGTACAAATTCGCCTTAAGGCTCAGTTTGCCGTAAAACTGGCGGATTCGGAGTGCGCTTGGTTGTTGAGTATATAGTCCCGTATCTCCTGGGAGGTGTTGAGTTGGAGCATGGCGGCGACACGTTCCCGGGCTTCAGTGCCAGAGAGGGTCCTGACGGCATCCTTGATCGAGGGGATGCTCCCGGCGTTCATACTCAGCTCCTTGATGCCCAGCCCCACGAGAATAGGGGCGCAAACCGGGTCGCCGGCCATTTCACCGCAGAGGGCCACCTCGATGCCCGCAGTCCTTGCGGATTCGACCACCTGCCGGATCATCCGCAGGATGGCCGGGTGGAACGGCTGGTACATGTAGGCCACATGCTCGTTGATACGGTCGATGGCCAGGGCATACTGGATGAGGTCGTTCGTGCCTATGCTGAAAAAGTCCACGTGCCTGGCCAGTATATCGGCCACGGTCACGGCGGAGGGGATCTCGATCATAATGCCGACTCGAATATCAGGGTTGTGGGGGAGCCCCTCCCGGTCGAGTTCCTCCTTTACACTGCGAAGGACGGCCTTTGCGTCTATGACCTCCTGCACCCCTGAGATCATCGGGAACATGAGTTGAACGTTGCCAAAGGCCCCGGCCCTCAGTATTGCTCGAAGCTGCCGCCTGAACAAGGCCTCCTCCTTCAGGCTGAAACGAATGGCGCGGAGGCCCAGGGCCGGGTTGATCTCTTTTACAAGCGGCAAGACCGATGAGAACTTGTCCCCGCCCAGGTCCAGCGTCCTGATGGTCACAGGCATTGGGGCGATGATCTCGGCCACCTCCTTGTAGTCCTCGAACATCTCTTCTTCGGAAGGCGGCTCCTTGCTTCTCAGGAAGAGAAACTCGGTCCGGTAAAGGCCTATTCCCTCCGCACCATGGTCCCGGGCCACAACCACCTCTTCCAGGAACTCAATGTTGGCCATGATGCTTATCCTGTGACCGTCCGTGGTTTCGGCGGGGAGATGGCTTACACGCAGAATGCTCGACTCTCGCTTTTCGTGTTCCAGCTGTCTTTCCTGGCATTCGATGATGGTCTCATCACCCGGATTGACGATCACCTCGCCTGTGTTCCCGTTTACTATGATCAGCGTCCCGTCGGGGATGGACCGGGTCGCGGACTCGAGCGCAACAACGGCGGGAAGTTTGAGGGCCTGGGCCATGATGGCGGTGTGCGAGGTGCGGCCGCCCACATCCGTTATGAATCCCATCACCTTGCCGATGTTCATTTCGCTCGTGTCCACCGGCGAGAGATCGTGTGCGACTATGATGACCCGCTCGTCTATCTCCGACAGGCTCGGGGGCTCTTTTCCGGCAAGATTCCTCAGGATCCGCTGGGCCACGTTTTCCACGTCCTGAATCCGCTCGCGGATGTACTCGTCCTCGATCTGCTCGAACAGACGGTGGATGTCGTGTACGGACTTCTTGAGGGCCCACTCGGCGTTGATCTTCTCTTCCTTGATGGTCCGTATTGTGGCGTCCCGGAGCATGCTGTCTTCGAGGATCAAGAGGTGGGTGTCGAGGATGAACCCGTGGGCCTTCAGGGATTCGGGCATCTTGTTGCGAATGGTGATTATGTGATCTTTTGTGGCCTCGACAGCCTCCTGAAAGCGTTCCGCTTCCAGGTTCACCTGCCGGTCGCCGATCAGGTACTGGTATAGGATCTTGACGCGGGACCGGTCGATCACCCGGGCCTTTCCAATGATGATCCCCGATGAGACCGGTATACCGGTTAGTTTGAATTCGTGATCTGGTGTCATTGCGCTTCGCCGAATTTCCGTTCAAAGAGTTCGCAGAGTTTTTCCATGAGTGCGGCACCGTCCTTTCCAACAACCCGGACGGTGATCTCCGAGCCCTTGGGACAGGCGAGGCTCAAAATGGATAGAATGCTTCCACCCTCAACCTCGTGACCGTCCTTTGAGAGGTAGAGTCGGGCGTCGAATTGCCCGGCCAGTTCCACTATCCTGGCTGCGGATCGAGCGTGGAGGCCCAGGTCATTGGTGATCCGAAGGGCCTTCTTCATCTCCATGGGTCCATGCCTCTCCCTTGGTCATCTGTTGCGGCCGCGCCGGGAAGCCTTCCCGCCTTCCTGAACGGAAAGGCACATCCTGTATGCCTGCCTGTA
>CAYVDE010000245.1:0-2745 GCA_964450535.1 uncultured Desulfobacterales bacterium | reverse complement strand
GAACAAAATGGAAGGCCTCATCATGCAAGTCGAGATCCGTTGCCCCACTTGTGGATCCGAAGCGCTGAATCGTTACGGGAGGATTCGATCCGGAAAACAACGTTACTGCTGCCTGAGCTGCGGGCGCCAGTTCGTTCAGGAGGGTGCGCGGTGTTTCCTTCCCAACAGACCGAATTGCCCTGAGTGCGATGCTCCAATGCATGTGTACTCCCGAAGAAAAGGCTTTACCAGGTTTCGATGTTCAAGGTATCCGGCATGCCGGACTTTTCTGAAACGCGAAGAAGAGGTGAGACTTGAAGTATTATCTTCATGAAACCCCCGGAAGGATTCGCATCAAGATTCCAGGCCTCAGGGGAAACCGGAAGGTCCTCGGCGAAGTTCAAGAGGAGCTGATGGCTTTGTGTGGGGTCTGCGAAGTGATCGCAAACGAGCTCACCGGCAGTATCGTAGTTATGCATGATAAGAAGGCCGTCCGGTCCGGTGATGTGGTTAGAATGCTTGACACCCTTGGTCATATCGACGCAAAGCTCATTGAGCCTGCAGATATCTACACTGACAAGGCCCTGTCCAAGGCAGGCAGCGTGGTTGGTAAGGCCCTTTTCGGCATGGCTATTGAGAGGGTTCTCGCCCCCAGAGGCCTGTCCTTCCTGGCCGCACTTCTGTAATAACGATCATGGGTCCCGCTGCCAGGGTCACATCTGATGGTATTCTTTCGAAGTTATGATTCACTTTTTCAAGGCGTCCGCGCGATCTGTTTTCTCCCAGGGGAGGTCCAGGTCTGAGCGGCCCATGTGTCCGTAGCAGGCGACCTGCTGGAAAAAACCTCCAGGCTGTAAGGCGGGCAGGCGGCGCAGGTTGAATTCGCGAATGATCCACCCGAGCCGGAAATCGAAAAGCGCCTTGACCCGCTCCGACACCTCATCCTCAGACACGATACTTGTTCCGAAGGTCTGGACCTGGATGCTCACAGGCCTGGCCAGGCCTATGGTGTAGCTGACAGCCACTTCGCACTCCCCGGCAAGACCTGACGCCACAACGTTTTTGGCGGCATACCTGGCGGCATAGGCCCCTACCCGGTCTATGCGAAGCGGGTCCTTGCCGCTCAAGGCGTCGCCGCTGTGGCGGGAGAATTCCCCATAGGTGTCGACCGCGCTCTTACGACCTGTCAAACCGGAGTGGGTTGAAGGGCCGCCCCCGATGACAGCCCCTTCAGGGTTCACAAATATCCGCGTCTTTCTGTCGGCACTGACCCCGGAATCAGCCAGAACAGGCTCTATCACGGCATCCCGGATGTCCATCCGCAGGGCCTTCTGGGAAGGACGCCCCCTACTTCGCTGGCTTGCGATCACAGTAACCCCGTAAACACGATAGGGTTGTCGATTGCGAAACTCGATTCCCACCTGGACCTTGCAGTCCGGCTCAAGGAAAGGCCTTTCCATCTCCCGCCGGAACCGGTCCAGACGCCGGCTTAGCCGGTGCGCCAGCCATATGGGCATCGGGAGTAAATCAGGGGTATGATTGCAGGCGAAACCGAACACCGTGACCTGGTTCTTGGCCGCGATTTTTTGGATGCCCTTTTCGTCCAGTTCCCGTTCATCGAACCGGTAATGCTTGTCAGGCGGGAGGCCCTGCGGCGCGGTCAATATGGAGCAGGTCTTGGAATTGAACTCCTGACGGTCGTAGCCTGCGCGCTTTATGACCTTGCGCGCCACATGGGGGAGATCCACCTTCGCGCTTGTTGCAAAACGTGCCGCAATAAAGACTATGGCGCTCGAGACCGCGCACTCGGCACGGACCCTTGCATACGGATCCTGCATGAGCATGTGATCCACTATTGCGTCACTTATCTGGTCGCACAATTTGTCCGGGTGTCCCTCGGTCACGGACTCTGATGTGAATACGAAGTCCTTTTTCATGGGACGGCCTCCCTGTTTGATTTGGTGGCTTCATTGACAATCAGAGGAACCATTGAACAGCCGCCGATTACAAGGGCGTCGACAAGTGCCACCGGTGTTACCCCCAAAAAACGTCTCAGGCCCGGCAGGACCATGGTGAGGATCTGCAGCAGTATGGACCCTCCCACCGCCACGTCGAAAACCCGGTTGGGGGCCTGTCGGCCCGAATCCAAAACGGTTCCATGCTCCGAACGGCAACTGAAGGCATGCAAGAGCTGCCCCAGCGTCAGACCCTGGAAGGCGAGCGTCGTGGCGGCAGGACCGATTCCGTACCGGCTTATTCCGTAGGCATATGCCCCCAGAGCGCCTGCCGTGATGGTTCCGGATTCAAAGGCCATTCTTCGATAGTCGGCTCCCGACAAAAGAGGGGCCCTTGGGTCACGGGGCTTCTCTTCCAGAACGTCCTTTTCGGGTGCCTCCATGGACAGGGCCAGCCCCGGGAATATGTCCGAGATCAGGTTTATCCAGAGAAGCTGCATTACACTCAGTGGAAACCCGATCCCAAGACCCATGGAAGCAAACATGATCATGATTTCGCTGAGATTGGTGGAGAGAAAGAAGTGCACGGACTTGCGTATGTTGCTGTGTGTGGCTCGGCCGTCCCGCACGGCGATGATCAGGCTCTCCAGGTTGTCGTCTTCCAGCACGACGTCTGCGACTTCCCGGGCCACGTCCGTACCGCTCTCGCCCATGGCGATGCCTATGTCGGCCGCCTTGAGCGCCGGGCCGTCATTGATGCCGTCTCCGGTCATGGCCACCACACGGCCCGCTGACTGAAGGGCCTGAACGA
>CAYVDE010000244.1:0-2767 GCA_964450535.1 uncultured Desulfobacterales bacterium | reverse complement strand
AAGCTCATCAAATTCATCCAGGAAAAATATCCGGAGGGGTTGCCCAGATTCCGGGCCGAATTTCAAGACAAGGCGTGGGGGAACTCATCAAATGAGTAATCCATTCTATCCCCATCCCCAATCCTATTCAGGCAGGCTGATCACCACCTGGCCCCGAATCTCCCGGACCCCTTCCGTTTGTGCGGCCGTTTCGTGCAAAGCCTGGTTAGCGATACAGGAAGGGGCCGTTACTGGAGCATAGGTGGTGGCTGTGGAAGTTCCCCGGCAGCATCAGAGGTCTTTGTTGTCAGGCGCTGGAGGGAAGAAAGAAAACCAAAAAAGAATAGCAAAGGAGGAACAATAATATGAAAAGCCGAATGGGAATGACTATATCCATGGTCTGTATATGGAGCTTTTTTTTAGCCATTGCCGGACATTCTTTTGCCGGACCAAAGCCGGAAGACAAAACCACCGGCAAGGAAGTCAATCAGGAGGTCAAGGAGGCCCTTGAAGCGGTGAGAGACTACTCGGCCGATAGGCGGGATGAAGCCGTTAAAAAGGTCCGGATTGCAATCGATGACCTGGATAGACGGGTTGAGGATATTGAAAGCAGGGTTGAAGAACAATGGAATCAGATGGATCAATCCGCTCGCAAGCAGGCTCAAGCGACCTTGAGGACTCTAAGAGAAAAGCGAACTGAACTGGCTGAGTGGTACGGCGGCATGCGGCACAGCTCAGCCAGTGCCTGGGAACACGTGAAGCAGGGTTTCTTGGACAGCTATGAGGCTTTGTCCGAGGCTTACGACAAGGCAGTAAAAGAATTCTAGGGAGAATTCAGCGGTTCCGGCCTGCCTGCTCACTCCTTAAAAAGAAGGGCCACGGGAAACCCGGCCAGGACATCACGAACAGGGATCTCAGGCCCGCTGAACGATTCGCCGGTCAACTGGTTGCGCCAAAGGCCTTCGGGAACTTCCAGCATCGTATCCTCCCATTCTCCGTTCAAGGAAAGGATGAGCCTGGGAACAACCGTCAGGATGCTTTCACCCCGCAGGAAGGCGACCACATGGCTGCTCTTCCGGCCCGAAGCCCACAGTGGGCGATAGCCTCCTGATAGACATGTCTCCGCAAACCTCTTGCGCAATTCCAGGGCCTTGTGAGTCACAAACAGCTTAGGCAGGCCCTCGTCCGCCCTTTCCATGACCTGTTCCACAAAAAGCCCCCTGGTCTCGGCCAGGAGCCTTTGTCGAAGTTCAAAATCCACAGGCCGCCGGTTGTCGGGGTCCACAAGGCTCATGTCCCACAGCTCCGTGCCTTGATAAAGGTCAGGGACCCCGGGGGCGGTGAGCTTGAGAAGAGCCTGGGCCAATGAGTTGATCCTGCCCGGCCCGACCAGAGGGGCGACAAACCCTTCCATATCGGACCGAAACTCCTGATCATCAAGCACAGCGCTTATGAAATCCTGCAGGTGCCGCTCGTATTCCTCGTCCTGATCGATCCAGGACGTGTGGACCTTGGCCTCCCGGACCGCCTTTTCCATGTATACAAGCACCCTCTCCTTCTCAATGGGCCATGTTCCGACCAGGGTCTGGTATAGGAGGTACTCCGCATTCCTGTCCGGCACACCTTCCACCCTGTACTGCTCGTTGTAGGCCGACCATCGCCTGACCGCATCAACCCAGGGACTCGGGACTTCCGAAAGGAGGGCGAGCCGGGCCCTTACGTCCTCACCCCGTTTGGTGTCATGGGTGGAAGTGGCGAGCATGGCGTGTGGGTGAAGATCCGCGGCCTCGCTCATGGCCCGGTGAAAACCATCTACAGAGACCCCGAACACCGAGGGGTCTCCGCCGACCTCATTGAGGCATATGAAACGATTGAAACAATAAAAGGCAGTGTCCTCGACTCCTTTGGCCGCGGCCGGTCCGGTCAGTTGCTGAAAGCGCATGGCCCATTCAAATTCGAGCTCACCGCTGTGCTCGAGCAGAAGGACACTCCTGAAAAACCCGAACAGCTCGGGGTCCAGCTCAGGCCTGTAACTCCCTGCGGCCATCACCGCCTCCTCAATGCTGCGCCGGTCCTCTTCCCTGGGCTCCTGCCCGGGCGCTCTCATGTAACTCCTGTAAACGGGAAAACAGGCGGCCATTTCCCGGACGGCCTCGTTTATTTCCCAGCGGGAATAATCCCGGTAGCGGCGATGCCTCTCACAGATCTTCACCATCAGCTCCGTCAAACGGCTCACATCGCTGGCAAGGAGTTCGTGCAGGACCTGATGCTTCTTCTCCCTGACAATGGCCCGATAGTCGATCGGCTCCCCTGTGAACTCTTCAAAAAACCCCGTCAGTGGGCCTTCGCCCGAGGGGTCTATGAAAAGGCCGCCCGCAAGGTTCAGGAAATCATACCCCGTGGTACCGGCCACCGGCCACTCGGAAGGGAGCGGCTCGCCCGGATGGAGGATTTTTTCCACCACGATCCAGGCCTCCGGGGCTGCTTTGCGAAGGCGTTTTAAATATTGCTCCGGGTCACGCAGACCGTCCGGATGGTCGATCCTCACACCGTCAAGCACACCTTGCCTCAGCCATTGGATGACAAGGCAGTGCGTGTCCTCAAAGACTTTATCGTCTTCCACCCGTATTCCTATGAGCGAGTTTATGTCGAAGAATCGCCGGTAGCCCAGGTCACGCTCCCCTGAACGCCAGAACGCCAGGCGGAAGTTCTGGTCACTGAGTAAGGCCTCCAGGAGGTCCGGAGACGAATTTATCTCCTCAACCGCCTTATCAACAGCGGCGCATAC
>CAYVDE010000243.1:0-2771 GCA_964450535.1 uncultured Desulfobacterales bacterium | reverse complement strand
TTATGGCCTGCTCGACCGCCCGTTCCCTGTCCGCTTTTTGTTCCGCCATGGTTTTTCCTCCTCAAAGGCAGGCGATCAAGTGCCCTGGCTTCGTTTTAAGCCGCACTGAATACCTGATGTATATGATGTAGTGTTACCCTTTTCCGGCCTTTCCCTCAACAGCTTAACAGCTCAACAGCTATCCTCTCATTCCCCCTTCAAAGGAAACTGCTCGAGCGCAGTATACACCGCCCCGGTGCGGCGCAGGTCGCTCTTATAAAGGACCAGTTCGGAAAGGGTGCACTCAGGGCTTTCAGCCTCTGCCCATCCTTCCATTGCCCCGGCCAGGCGGTCATCCATGAATCCGCCTTTGCGGAACCGCCCGAGCGTGAGGTGCGCCTTGAAGGGCCTTCGTTCCGGGTCGATGCCGAACGGCGCCAGCGCGTCCTGGAGCCTGTCCCGGAGCAGGCCCATGCGCTCCACATCACCGTCCAGGCCCAGCCAGATCACCCGGGGACGCCGCGGGTTGGGAAAGAACCCGGTCCCGTTTACCGCTAGGCTGAATGGAGCAAATCCGGCACATGTCTTACGAACGGCCTCTGACAGGCCCGGAATCACCTCTTCTTCTATGTTCCCCAGAAACACCATGGTGAGGTGGACGCTCGAAGGGCGCACCCATTTTACGTCGCGGGACGCGTCCTTGAGCTCCCCGTGGACCCGTTCCACAACGGACCTTATCTCGTCCGGCAGGCTAAATGCCAGAAAGGAACGGATATCCATACAGCATCCTTCGCACCCAGTCCAGCGCCATTGCGGCGGTCTGTGCCTTTACCTGGTCCCGGCCTCCCCAGAAACGGTATTTCCCTGAGAATTCCTCTTTATCGGTTACAAGCCCGATGTGTACCGTTCCCACGGGTTTTTCCCGGCTGCCGCCGCCGGGACCCGCAATGCCCGTGACCGAGAGACCCAGATCGGCGCCAAAGCCCTCCCTGACACCCCGCGCCATGGCCAGGGCTGTTGCATGGCTCACGGCCCCGTGGGCCTTTAGGGTTTCGGAGGAGACGCCCAGAAGATTCATTTTAGCTTCGTTGCTGTAAGCCACCACGCCGCCCAGGAAGTAATCCGAACTGCCGGCCGTGTCCGTGATCCTGTCACCTATGCGCCCGCCCGTACAGGACTCGGCCGTTGCGAGAGTGAGGCCTTTTTCCTGAAGGGACCTGCCCACAACATCCTCCATACGGTCTATGCCCGAGGCGAAGATGCAGTGGCCCAGGAGGCTGCGGATCCTGTCTTCGGTTCGATTCAGCACCTTCATGACGCTCTGCTCATCCTTTCCCCGGGCGCTGATGGTGATGTGGTTCTCGGGGAAGTGTGGATAGAAGCCGAGCAAGGCGCCGTCCTTTTCGCAGGAAGAAAGTCCTTTCAATATCTCGGCCACCTCGGGCTCACTCGGGCCGTAGACCTTGAGCACGCGCTGGCGCATGACCGGGAGGATCATTTCCCTGTCGAGTATCTCGGGAAGCACGAAGCGGTCCATGAGAAACCGCATCTGGTCCGGCACTCCCGGCAGAAAGTACAGGAGGACTTCATTTTCCACCAAGGAGAACCCGCACGCCGTGCCCTTGGGGTTGATCATTCGGGAGCCTTCGGGCACCCAGGCCATCTTCTCGAGTGAAGGTGTCATATCGCGGCCCCGCCGGCGCACATAGCCCCTGATCAGGTCGAACATCTCCTCGTCCCGGCAAAGGGGCCTCTCCAGGGCCTCGGCCACGATCTCGCTTGTGACGTCGTCCTCTGTTGAACCCAGGCCGCCGGTCACGATTACAAATCGGGAGTGCTCGAGGGCCTCCCGCAGGATGGCCACCGCCCTGTCCGGGTGGTCGCCCACGGTTGTGATCCGGGTCACTGTCAGGCCGCAGGCAGCCAGCCTCCCGGCCGCGTACCAGGCGTTGAGGTCGAGCGTGCGTCCTGAGACCAGCTCGTTTCCAATGGTGATGATCTCGCCGTGCATGGTGTCGGAATCGCCTACATGACCGCCTGCAGGGCCGCCGCCCCCTGCAGGGCCAGATTGGCAAGGACGCCGGCCGCCACATCGTCAAGGACCACCCCCGCCCCGCCGGGAAACCGCTCGATCCGGCGGATGGGGAAGGGTTTGATGATGTCGAAAAGCCGGAAGAGTATGAACCCGCCCACAAGATAGGGCAACGTAAATGGCAGTAAAAACATGGTGACCATGAATCCGGCCACCTCGTCGGACACCACCTCTCTTGGGTCCGTCCTTCCAAGGGCCCGTTCCGTCTCGCCCGCGCCCCAAACAGCCGCCAGCACAAACAGCAAAATGATCAGGAACCCTCCTGCAGGGCCGGCCGCGTGAACCAGCAGGACCGCAGGCAGCGCAGCCGCTGTGCCGGCCGTCCCCGGAGTCTTCGGCACCAGCCCCACACCGAACCAGGAGGAGATGATAAGGGCCGCACGGCCCTTTAGCCCTGCTTCCCTGAACGCCTTTCCGAACGGCAACCTATCAGATGAGGATGTGGACTTCAAGTTTCTCCCGGGACGGTGTGTCTGTGTCGGTTTCGGTGTCTGTGAGCCGAACCACTCGATTTTTCTGCTTTAACATTTGCCGCCGGCCGTCAGTTATCACTTCTCACCCCTCACCTCTCACGGTCACAGGTCCTTCTTATCCTTCCCCTTTGCCCTTTTCACCCACACCTACACCCACACCTACACCTACACTTACACCTACACTTACACCTACACTTACACCTACACTTACACCTACACTTACACCT
>CAYVDE010000242.1:1226-2817 GCA_964450535.1 uncultured Desulfobacterales bacterium | reverse complement strand
CCCTTCGCAGGACGGAGGAACACTCTGTTTATACCTGCTGGGCCGATGCCGGGGAGATCTTTGTCCCGGAGTGGAGCCAGTGCGGAGATGCCGACTATGCCGGAGGCACGATATTTGAGAGCGGCTACCGCGTGCTCTTGAGGGCCCGGCCCGAGGAGGTATGGCCTCTGATAAAAGGTCTGGGAGGAGACAACGGCTGGTATTACGGCAAGGTACTGTGGAGACTCAGGGGGGCGCTGGACCGCCTGATGGGAGGGGTGGGTTTTCGTGGCGGCCGCAGGGACCCTTCAGAGCTTTACACAGGAGATGCACTTGATTTCTGGAGGGTCATGGAGGTGAAAGAGAACAGGCTTCTGAGGCTTGTGGCCGAGATGAAACTGCCGGGGGAGGCCATCCTTGAATTTGAACTTACTCCTGTTGAGGGGAACATGATGGAACTAAGGCAGTTGTCCCGGTTCCTTCCACGAGGCTTCTGGGGGCTGCTGTACTGGTATATCTTCTACCCATGGCATCAGGTCCTGTTCAAGGGGATGCTCAAAGGCATAGCAAAAAGGAAGGGGTCGCCAGTCATTAAAGGGCCGGAGCGTTTCGCCCCGAGGCTTCATCACGTATGTGCCATGCCCCCTGAAAAGTAGATGCATTCCCGCCTCCTTTGCCGGGCACCTGCCGGCCAGGAGATTAGGAAGAGAAGAACACTTAAATCGTATTTATGGAACCATGCACTAAGCCCGGCCTATATACAAACCGGCATTCACTGGTTTTCAAGTACGCGCGCCGGGGGGGCCATCTTCAGATAGACGGCCAGCATTATGCCGCACAGTATAAATGCGCCGAAAAGGCCGATTCCCAGCGAAAAAGACCCTGCATCACCCATCGCTCCGATAGTGATGGGGACCACTCCTCCTCCCAGTAGAAAGGCCGCGGGCACCGTGAAGGAGACCGATACGTTCCGCGTGTCGGCCGGGCCTACGCGGGCGAGTGCCGCAAAGGCCGGAGGGAAAAAGCACACGGCCGCCATGGGCTGCAGGAAAAGCGGGATCACAAGGAGCCTGTCCGGGACGAGCGCCAGGCAGATGGTGCAAAGCCCGGTCAAGCCCATTACCCCGATGAGGGCCGATTTGGGTCCCAGCCTGTCGTTAACAGAGCCTGCAATGAAGGGCATGAAAAGTCCCGACAGCCTGGAAAGCGCTGCGAGAGTGTTCGCCAGGTTGCGCTCTATGCCACGTTCAGCCACCAGGTACAATGGAAGCATGCTGAAGATGCCCACGCTTCCGGTAATTCCCAGGCTGAACAGCACCACCATGATCCAGAAGGACGGCACTGAAAAAAGAGTGCGTGACGCGCCTATGCTCGGAGCCTGGCCGGGGAAATTCCCGCCTTTACCCATGAACGCAAAGGCAAGAGCCGCACATATGGATGCAAGGCCTAAAAGCCCCATAACGCCGCGCCACGGCAGTTGCAGCAGAAGCATTTCACAAATGATCGGTGCGGTCACGAAGCTCAGGTTAGGGGCCAGCTCGTGGACTGCGACTGCTTTCCCCCAGTCTCCAGGGTTTATCAGGGACGTGAGGGTCGCCATTCCTGAAGGAAG
>CAYVDE010000242.1:0-1126 GCA_964450535.1 uncultured Desulfobacterales bacterium | reverse complement strand
AAGGGGGCAAGGCTGATGCGCGCCATGAAGTTGATATAAAACACCCCTGTCATCAAAAGAAGCGCGGGAAAGGCTGCAGTGAACGACAAATTACCGGCTGGAGCAGCTTGCCGGCGCTTTTGCTGAGAGTGCATGTCACGGAACCTTTTTGCTGTCATCGGCTTTCCGCACCACTGAAATCGGGCGCTAGAGGCCCTTGCGGCTCATGGCCTCGGCCTCCCGGGCCAGCTCCTTCAGGAGTTCACGAACCGTCCACGACTCCGACGCAGGTGTTAGTGTGGCCCAGAGCTGTCTGGGAAGACCTACCTTTCGAAAGGCAGCCATGAGGCCGTAAAGCTCTCTCTGGGTAAACCCTGAAAGCACCATAGCCCGGTCCAGGGATGAGGGAAGACCTTTCCCGGATTCATGAGGCATGGTCAGAAGCTCCATGAGGGATCGATCTTTATCCACGTCCGAGACAAAGACCACGCAGAGATCGCCGCCGCCGAAGCGGCTTATGAATTCCATCAGCGGCCCGTGCTCTTCAGCGGGATATCCGCACACCAGGAGTCCTCGGGGGCCGTACATTCGTTCATCTGTCTTCTCCACCCGCTGAAACGTACCGCCGGTCATGGATCCTCCTTCCAGTGATCCGTCCATATGCTCTCCTTCCAGGCCTCGATCTGGTCCCGGTAATCATCAGTCCCGGACTCCATTCCGCAGCACGTGCAGAACACTCGGGCGCTGCATCAACGCCCTACGAGTTCGGCACGGCCCCCGCAGAAGATGCAGATCAAATCGTCCATGTCCCCTCTCTTCGGTCCAACCCGAAAGGAGCATTTCACATTAAGGTTAACGCAAGTGGAGTGTGTCGGCAACATCCGGGGCGCCATTGGGAGGTTTTTCAATGGAGCGTTATAAGTATTTACTCTTTCGACGCCTCTCCGGGCCCCGACTCCCGGACCTCTCCGGGACACAAAGAGACATTCCCCTGCTTGTCTCGATATGGAATCGCCCTGAGATGGGTTCCCACATCGCTGCTTTCCCCGATTCTCCAAAGCCGTCCGGTCTGAGTGTCCAGCATAAATTGGTCTTTGCTCGAATCAGAAATCTGCCCGAACACAAAACGCCCGGCCGCCGAACTCAA
>CAYVDE010000241.1:0-2834 GCA_964450535.1 uncultured Desulfobacterales bacterium | reverse complement strand
TTCAATGTGAAAAGCGATGGCGGATTTGACATCCGCCAATGCGTCCTCGTAAGTATCCCCTTCGCCCACTACAACACCTTTTAGACCAAGAGGGTAGGCAACATATCCGTCTGAATACTTCTCAACAATGATTTTAAACTGTCTGTTCATTTTGACCTCCTCATGGGGAGTTTTTCAAGAGTCCAGCCATTGAAGGTCCTGCAAGAAAACGATCAACCACAGCCGGGTCACTCAAAGCTGTTCCCCAGAACCTGAAAGCCGCTATCCCGGCAGAGCTGGTCCCTTGAGGCCTGCTCCAGGTCCTCGCGCACCATCTGAGAGACCATCTCATCAAAGGAAATCCTGGGGGTCCAGCCAAGCTTCTCCCGGGCCTTTGTGGCGTCACCCAGTAAAAAGTCCACCTCGGTGGGCCGGAAATACCGCGGATCCACCTCCACAACCACATCCCCCGGCTTCAAGCCCCCGACGCCTGCCCTCCTGACACCCGACCCCTGACCCCCGACACCTGCCACCACGCCCTTCTCATCCACACCCCGCCCCTTCCACTCTATCTCCACGCCTATCTCTCGAAACGCCGCTTCTACGAACTCCCTGACCGAGCGGGCCTGCCCGGTCGCAATCACGAAATCGTCAGGTTCATCCTGCTGAAGGATGAGATACATGGAGCGCACGTAGTCCCGGGCATGACCCCAGTCCCGTCTGGCATCGAGATTGCCCAGGTAGAGCTTCCTCTGAAGACCCAGCTTCATTCTGGCCACGGCCCGCGTGATCTTCCTGGTAACGAACGTCTCACCCCTCACCGGCGATTCGTGGTTGAACAGGATGCCGTTGCAGGCGAACATGCCGTATGCCTCGCGGTAGTTCACAACGATCCAGTAGGCATAGAGCTTGGCCGCGGCATAGGGGCTGCGCGGATAGAACGGAGTGCTCTCGGTCTGCGGCGTCTCCTGCACCTTGCCGTATAGCTCGCTGGTAGAGGCCTGGTAAAAGCGCACCCTATCCCCCATGCCCAGGATGCGTATGGCCTCCAGGAGCCTCAGTGCGCCCAGTGCATCCGCATTGGCCGTATACTCGGCCGTCTCAAAAGACACCTTCACGTGGCTCTGGGCCGCAAGGTTGTAGATCTCGTCCGGCTGCACCTCCTGAATGATTCGAATGAGGTTCGTGGCATCGGTGAGGTCCCCGTAGTGCATGAAAAAACGCACATCCTCCTCGTGAGGATCACGGTAGAGTTGGTCCACCCGCGCCGTATTGAACGACGACGACCTCCGTTTGATCCCATGGACCTCATAGTCCTTACCCAAAAGATACTCGGCCAGGTATGCCCCGTCCTGCCCGGTGATCCCCGTAATGAGCGCCTTTTTCATGCACCGCCCCCATCACCATGATAATATGAACATGAGGTCAAATGATTTGCGATCATTTGGAGTGATCCTCCGGCAGTAATTCAAGGGCCCGAACAAATTCCTCCACATCCTGCTGAAACAGCTTCCAAGTGCGCTCCAGCTTCCGTGCGACCACCTTTTCCCTCTCCCAATCCAACTCGAAGCTGTAAGAATGCCTGAACCGGTGCCGGAAACCACGAAAGTCATCCAGAAGTCTGTAAACCTCCTCCGATATAAGTCGTGGTCTGTACCCACCGACATCGAGCTTCATGCGTTGCAAGAGGTCCCTGTGCCAGGAATCCGGCGTCACCTCGTTTTCAAAGAACCTTGCCACAGATCGAAAAATGTTTTCGCAGCCATTATAAAAACTGTGGAGCAGGTAACCCACAACTATCTTATCGTAGCTCACCACTTCATTATCTGAAAGCTCGAGCTTTGGCAAAAAAGGGCGGAACTCATCCACTACCTGTTGAAGCTTGGAGATTTCGTCCTGAATATCGGCCTTCAGGAGGGCGGCATCAGGCCTCATAAATAAGCTCTCCCTTCTCCCGGACCCTCTGAACGAAACGCGGGTCATCCCTGTCGCAGTAAAGGTCCACGGTCTGACCGGAATGCTGCTCTATCTCCCGCCAGAGATCCCAATACGTTTCAGGATCAATCCCTTCAACATAAAGGTCGATATCCGAGTCTTTCCTGCACGACCCGGCACGTATGGAGCCAAAGAGAAACGCGCGGGAAATATGGTACTTTCGAAACAAAGGGGCCAGCCCCTCCAGAGACTCTCTCTTGCGAGCCGCCTCCATTGCAGCATGCCGGGCGATCTCCCGCCTCCGGCGGAGAAACCCTGAAAACCGTCCCTCATGTCCACTATCAGCTTTCATTGCTCTCGTCGCACCACCTGCGCCACCCTCATCTGCCGTTGCAACTCGTCGGACTCGCGCCGTCGGCTGGCCCTCTGCCCATACTCCGCCATTTTCTCCGGACTTATGGGCTCCATCAATCGTCGCCTATCCATCAACCCTGCACCTTGGCAGAGGCATAGCGGCGAGGAATCGTTACACTAAAGCGCCCAGCGATTTCCCTTATGCCGACCGCCAAGAGCACAATCAACAAAGGCTCGAACGGAATCCGATACTTGGCATAACCCACCGGCCCGGAGACCAGGAGAAAATACCCGATGATCAGCAGGAACAGCATCCCGATCCAGACCCTATCCCTGAACACCACCACCAGCCCGAAGGCCTGAACCAGGCGCACCGCCGGCATTAGAATGAGGCTCCCAACAAGGACCCATCCGAACCATCCCTTCATGCCCTTGACAAAGTTCACGCCCCGATCCACCAGGGTCTTTCCCTCTGTATAAAAAAAATGCGGCCGCTCGACCGCCAGGAGATAAGACAGGTCCACCACAGCAGGCGCAAACAGGTTCTTGGCCATGCCAAAGAACCA
>CAYVDE010000240.1:1455-2837 GCA_964450535.1 uncultured Desulfobacterales bacterium | reverse complement strand
CTTCGGGCCGGTGAACGCAGGCAAAAAGAACTCTCAAGGCGGCTCATCCACACCCAGGAAGAGGAAAGGCGAAGAATCGCCAAGGAACTCCATGACAGTGTAGGCGGCAACCTGACCGCCGTCAAGTATGCCCTGGAAGACAGATTCCGGCGTGAGAAGCATACAAACGAACCTTCCCTGGGTATCCCCATGAAGCAGATTATCGATGCGGTTCAGGAAACCATCGAAGAGATCCAGAACATATCATCCAACCTCCGCCCCTCCATCCTGGACAGCATGGGCATCCTAAGGGCTCTCGAGTGGACCGGCCGCAAGGTGCAGGAGCTGTATGAAGGGCTAAAAGTGGAGGTGGAGTTCCATGTCTCAGAGGAACGGATCCCTGAAGAACTCAAGATCGTCCTGTTACGGGTCGCGCAGGAGTCCTTCACCAACGCTGCAAAGCACAGCGGCGGGGACAAGGTACGGCTCTCGCTCTTCGAGTCGGAAGGCATGCTCAAGATGCTTGTTCACGACAACGGCAGGGGTTTTGACCTTGAAGAGATATCGGGGGGCCAGAAAAACCCGTCGGCGGGCATGGGGTTCGAAAGCATGCGGGAAAGGGTCGAACTCTCCGGAGGAACCCTGGAGATACAATCTGCTCCTGACGAGGGAGCGCGCATCGAGGCCGTCTGGCCTGCATACGCTACGTCTTGACCAGACCTTTTTCAATGGCATAAGCAGTCAAAGCCGGGGCCGTGTGAATATCCAGCTTGTCCATAATATTGCCCCGGTGCTTTTCCACTGTCTTGACGCTGATGCAGAGAGAATCAGCTATATCCTTGTTGTGGCAGCCCTCGCCCACCAGTTTGAGGACCTGTCTCTCCCGCCTGGTCAAGGTCTCCCAGGGCGACTTTTTCCTGATAGTCTTGCGATCATCAAGGTATCCTTCCAGAACTGTGCCCGAGATCTCCGGGCTCACATAGTTTTTTCCGGAAATAACTGACTGGATGGCCAGAAGCAGTTCCTCGTATCCGGCGGATTTGAGGCAGTACCCGTCCACCCCCGCCTGAAACGCCTGGAATATGAAATCTTCCTCCCGGTGCATAGTGAGGGCCAGGATCTTAGTGCGCGGGCATTGGCGCTTGACCTCGTCGATAACGGAAAAACCGTCCATTCCAGGCATATTCAAATCCAGGAGCAGCAGGTCCGGTCCCTTTTCCACAGTGCTTTGAGCAGCCTCCATGCCGTCTCCAGCTACCCCAACAACTTCGAGATCGTCACTGCCGTTCAGGAGTGAACAAAGCCCCTGCTGAAGGACCTTATGGTCCTCTGCAATGATGATCGTATTCTTTTTTTTCAAGAAGCACCTCCATGGCTTCAGCGGGGTTTGCCTTCAACTATTC
>CAYVDE010000240.1:0-1355 GCA_964450535.1 uncultured Desulfobacterales bacterium | reverse complement strand
TAAAGCCCTCCTGGGGCGTAAATACATTAACCACCCCATTTCACGGAAATGCCACACCGGCTATCCTTTAAATGTTGCTTCTCGAGAGAATCGCGTCTTCTTCACCTGTCGAAAGGGCACACCAAACCTAAGAAGCAAAAGGCATTTTTAATATAAAAAAGGAGGCAACATGTCGATAAAAGTAGAAAAAATCCTGTTCCCCATGGAACTCGTTGATCTCACCAGGGAGATAGCACCCTGGGTCGAGCTGATGGCCCGCGATCTGGAGGCCGAGGTCCACGTGCTACACATCATACCGGACCCGGGTTATTGGGGTGTTCCCTACGCCATGAGCCCTTCCCACTTTGACGATGAGCCGGCTCTCATCAGCAGAGTGGAAAAAAAGGTCGTGGAATTCTGCGAAGACAACATCAGCAAGGAAGTCCGCACCAGGATTCAGGTCAAAATAGGAGATCCGGCCGATGAAATTCTTGGCTATATAGCGTCTGAGTCCATCTCAATGGTGATATTAGGAACCCACGCCAGACGTGGCTTGGAGAGATTTTTTTTCGGGTCCGTGGCGGAAAGGGTGATCAAATCCTCACCGGTCCCTGTCATGTCCGTCAACCCCCATACAGCAACTGATTGATCAGAAAAACAAACGACAACTACATCAAGTCAGAGAGCTTTATTTTGATGGGTCAGTCACTGGAAGAGACACAAAAGGGCATTGTGACCTCCATTAGGGGCAGTGTGGTGGACGCGAGGTTCCACGGAGGCGTCCCTCCCCTTCTGCATGTACTGGATGCGGGAGAAGAGGCAAAGGTGGTCCTGGAGGTGGTGAGTCATCTGGACGAACACACCGTCCGCAGCATCGCCCTCACCTCGACACAAGGCCTTGCAGAAGGCTCGAGCGTGACGGATCGAGGCCACACCCTGCACGTACCTGTGGGCGATCGTCTTCTCGGACGCATGTTCAACGTGTTCGGAGAAACCATCGACAGCGAGGAAGCCGTCACCGGCGGGCAGTGGCGTTCCATCCACCAGAAACCCGTCCCCCTGGAGCGCCAGTCCACCACATCCGAGGTTTTTATTACGGGCATCAAAGCCATCGACGTGCTTTCTCCATTGGAACTTGGCGGAAAAGCGGGACTTTTCGGGGGCGCGGGCGTGGGGAAGACCGTGCTCATCATGGAGATGATCAACAACATGGTGACCGGGCACGAAGGGGTCAGCCTCTTCTGCGGGATCGGCGAGCGGGTACGGGAAGGTGAGGAACTCCACCGGGAGATGAAGGAGGCAGGCGTGCTCGACAATACGGTCATGGTGTTCGGCCAGATGAACGAAGCCCCGGGCGCCCGGTTCCGGGTCGGTCA
>CAYVDE010000239.1:0-2858 GCA_964450535.1 uncultured Desulfobacterales bacterium | reverse complement strand
CCTCTGGTCTTTTTCTCCCCTTCTTTTCTCCTGACCGGGTTTTTCCCGCGACGTCCAAGGAAATGCGAAGGCAAGTAACTCTTGCCGCCGCTATCACAAGGCCGAAGGCCGAGCCCCGCTCCTCAGGGGGAAACACCGAAGACACTATGGCCATGCTGGTTACGGCCACTGTACCGCTGCCCAGCCCCTGAACAGCTCGAAGCGCAATGAGTATGCGGGGGTCCTCTACCACCCAGCAGACCGCCGAGGACACCGTGATCAAGGCAATGCCTCCGGCGAGCATCCGTTTTCGTCCCCAGATATCCGCGGCCTTTCCAAGAGGAAGCGCCAGCATGGCGTTCACGAGCACAAAGGAGGTCGCCATCCAGCTGAGCTGCACCGCGGTCGCGGATAGATCCTCCTGAATCGCCGGCAGCGCCACATTGACCGACGAACTCAAATAGGGCGCCAGGAAGCTCGAGATCACCGCCGCCAGCAGGGTTGATCGTTTGAGCGCTTTTTCGGATGCTTCCGGTGCCGCCGTCATCTTATCCGCCGTCACTCCTTTTCCGGGATAACTTTCCCTGCCCCTTCTTAGAAGGTTTGTTAGGTGTCGGACTCCTTATGGTCCAGCGTGATTGTATTCGGGTGCACAGGAAAACGAACCGGGAAGCAACCGTGAGCCTCAAAGGTGTTCTATCGGTCAAACACCTCCTTGACTCTGCGCGACAGTTCCTCCATGGCAAACGGTTTCTGGATGAATCCTTCGCATCCACGATCCATAATTTCCTTTGCCAGCCCGTTGATGCTGTAACCGCTGGAAAGGAGGATCTTCACATCCTGATCCATCGCTTTCAGGCGATCATAGGCCTCCCCGCCATTCAAGCCGGGCATGACCATGTCCAGTATGACGAGGTCGATCTCTTCTTTGTGTCTGCTGTAAACATCCAGGGCCTCCCGGCCGCTGCGGGCGACAAGGACCCGATAGCCCAGTTTCTCCAGCATCATTCGACCCACGTCGAGAATCATATCCTCGTCATCCACAAGGAGGACCGTACCCTTCCCATAGTGGATGTCTTCCCGGTCAGGGATGGGGCGTTGCTCCACCGCCTCCTTCTCAGAGGCGGGAAGGTAGATGTTGAAGGTGGTGCCGATTCCCTTTTCACTGTAAACATTGATGAAGCCGCCGTGGTTCTTGATGATGCCGTAGACCGAGGCAAGACCCAACCCGGAGCCTTGCCCCTTGTCCTTCGTGGAGAAGAAGGGGTCGAAGATCCTCTCGCGAACAGAATCATCCATACCGGTCCCCGTGTCCGTCACCGAGACCTTGACGTACCTCCCCGGAGTGATCGCGAAAGGCTTGGCGTATTCCTCGCCCAGGGTGACATTTTCGGTCTGAACATAAAGAGAGCCTCCGCCGGGCATGGCCTGCCAGGCGTTCACGTACAGGTTGAGGAACACCTGGCGCATCTGGCCCTGGTCCACTTCCACGGTCCAGAGGGCCTTTTCATATTTTTCAATAACACTGATCTCCTTTTTGGTCAGACCGAATATCCTGTTCTCATGCTTTATTAGAGCATTCAGGTCAACAGGCCTTACCTGGTACTTGCCTCCCCTTGCAAACCCCAGGAGATCCCTGGTCAATTCCGTGGCGCTCTTTACGTATTCCTTGATTCCCTTCAGGTGTTCATAGTCAGGCGAGGAAGGGTCCTTGCCCATCATCATCAGGGAGGCGCGCCCTTGAATCCCCATGAGGACATTGTTGAAGTTGTGGGCGATGCCTCCGGCCAGCGTACCGATTGCTTCCATTTTCTGTGCCTGGGTCAACTGGGCATGGAGTTTTTTCACCTCCCTCTCGGACAAGATCTTAGCGGTCACGTCACGACCGGTGCCGGTGATGTAGGGGGCTCCCTCCTCGGGATAGACCATGGAACTGCGGTACTCAAGGTAGATTTTCCTGCCTTCTCTGGTGAAGTAAACACTCGTTCCTTCGTGGTATCCGTCCTTCTTGATTTTCTCCAGGTATTCGCTTTCAAAGGCTCGGGCAAACTCTGGTTTCATGAAATCCGACACCCGCCTGCCGACCAGATCTTTCTCGTCATAGCCGAACAACCTGCAAACGGAAGGGTTAACGGAAAGGAAGCGTCCATCGAGGTCCTGGGTGAAAATAACATCACTGATGGAGGCGAACAGGTCCCTGAAACGCTTCTCCGATATTCTCAACCTCTCCTCACTCTCCCGCAGAATATGCTCCGACTCCATTTGCTCTGTGATGTCATGGGCTACTGCATAGGTGATTCCATGCTCCGGCACCGGGTGGGAAACCCAGTTCAGCCACCTGTAGTTGCCTGCTTTGGTCAGATAGCGATTCACGAAGTTGATAACCTTTTCTCCCCGGCGCAGGCTGTCCTCAATCACCGCCAAGGTTCTATCCACATCTTCCGGATGGACAAAGTCCAGAAAGGGCCTTCCGAGCAGTTCCCCTTCCGAGTGACCGAGGATTTCCGTAAATGCCGGATTGACCTTGAGAAAAGTCGCTGTATTGATGTCGGCTATACATATCATGTCAAGAGACATCCGGAAGATCTGTGAGAGCTCTTCTTCCGCCCTTTTCCTATCCGTGATGTCGCTTACGATATGAACGGCGCCGCTCAATGCCCCTGCCTCGTCAAGGATAGGGTCAACGGTTACCTCAAAACATCCCTCGCCGATCTGCAGCTCCATTTTTTCGCGGTGCAGGCTTTTTTTTGCCCTGAGCAGGGGACACTCGGACACGGGCTGAGCAGTACCATGGAGGATTTCAAAACAGCGGCCGCCGATCAGCTCCGTTAATGGGCGATTGACAAGCGTTTTTGCAGCCTTGTTGGAACGAAGCAGCC
>CAYVDE010000238.1:0-2867 GCA_964450535.1 uncultured Desulfobacterales bacterium | reverse complement strand
TTCGCAGAGGACGAAAAGACGCTCCAGGATAATATCGTCAGCGCTCGCCGGGAGGGCTTCGCCGTCAAGGAAGAGATCAAGCGCCAGGGCCTCGAGTCGGAAAAAGGAATGCTGCAGGAGGCGGCCTCCAGGACTGAGGAGAGGCTCGAAAAGGCCCGGGCGGAAATTGACCAGATGATAGCAGGCGTTCGCTTTACCCTGGAGGGCGAGGTGGACACCTTTTCCCGGGAGGTTGCCGAGAAGATCCTGGGGAGGAACTTCTGATGCTTATTAGGCGTGCGAACGGCAAGGGAAAACGGGCCTGCCTGGTCATTTTGTTTTCGCTTGTTTTTTTGATCGGTTGTGCCGGCGTGTCCTGGGCCGCCTCTGATGGGGACGGTGCCCTCCTGGACCTCCTGGCGCGCTTTATCAACTTCGCTCTCCTTGTCATCATCCTGGCTGTTGTCCTTAAAAAAAGCAATGCACTGGGGTTCTTTCCAAATCGCGTGGATGATATCAAGAAGCGGATGGAGCAACTCCGGAGGGAGAAGGAAGAGGCCGAGGCCAGGTACCTCGCCATTGAGAAGAAGCTGGCGGATTTCGAATCAGAGAAAAAGGCTATCCTCGACGAGGCCCGCAGGGATGGGGAGGCCGAGAAGGATATAATCCTGGCCGAGGCGGAGAAGCGGGTAGAGCAGATGCTGGCCCAGGTGGAATCTTCCCTCCAGCAGGAGGTAGAGGAGGCCAAGGCCCGGCTTCGCTGGGAGGTGGCCGACCTGGCGGCTGACAAAGCCCGCGAGATTATCGCCAGGGAACTGAACGAGGACGACCAGGATCGACTGGTGAAGGACTTCATAGAGAATGTGAGGAAAGTACATTGATCAGTTCAGGCATTGCGAAAAGATATGCAAAGGCCCTGTTCAGCTTGGGGCAGGAGGACGGGCAATTTGAGCAGTACGGTCTCGAACTCAAGGAATTTGCAGATCTATGCAGGCAGATGCCGGAATTCGCGTCCGTATTGGTAAACCCTGTCTTTAAGGTGGACGATCGAAGGAAAATCCTGCTGGTCGTGCTCGAGAAAGGCGGGTTTTCCTCGACGATCCAGCGTTTTCTGAAACTTCTGCTCGATAAGGATCGAATGGCGGCCGTACAGGATATCGCTGAGTACTATCAACAACTATGGGACGAGGAAGCTAAGGTGGCACGGGTGAGCATCATCACGGCCCGGCCCCTGAAGGAAGAAGCTCTTCAAGCCCTGGAGACCTCTCTGGAAGAGTTGACCTCGAAGAAGATCAAGTCCGAAGTGGACGAGGATCCGTCTCTTATCGGAGGGGTTGTGGTGAAGATAGGAGGCATGATTCTGGACGGCAGTGTGAAGGCCCAGCTTGAGGGGCTCAAAGAATCTTTGAAAAGGGGTGGGATCGACTGATGCAGATAAGAGCTGAAGAAATTAGCCAGGTGATCAGGGGCCAGATTAAGGACTACGACAAGAAAGTGGAGGTGAGCGAGACCGGTGTCGTCCTTTCAGTCGGCGACGGTGTTGCTCGAATCCACGGCGTTGAAAAGGCCATGGCCATGGAGATGCTCGAGTTTCCGGGCGGGATATTCGGCCTCTGCCTCAATCTGGAAGAGGACAACGTGGGTGTCGCCATCATGGGGGATGACACCAAGATCAAGGAAGGCGACATCGTAAAGCAGACCGGTCGAATCGCTGAGATCCCTGTCGGTGACGCCGTGCTTGGGCGCGTGCTCGACGCGGTCGGTAATCCCCTGGACGGCAAAGGTCCCATCGACGCCACGGAGACCCGGAGAATCGAGATGGTGGCTCCGGGTGTCATCGCGCGCCAGCCGGTTAAGGAGCCCATGTACACCGGCATCAAGGCCATTGACGCCATGACTCCCATCGGGCGTGGCCAGCGTGAGTTGATCATCGGTGACCGGCAGATCGGCAAGACCGCTATATGCGTGGATGCGATTCTCAACCAGAAGAACACGGACATCTATTGCATCTACGTAGCCATAGGACAGAAGAAATCAACGGTGGCCCAGGTGGTGAATGTGCTCGAGCGTTACGGTGCCATGGAATATACGACCGTTGTGGCGGCCTGTGCAAGCGATCCCGCCACGCAGCAGTACCTGGCGCCCTATTCGGGCTGTTCCATCGGAGAGTATTACCGGGACAACGGCAAGCATGCCCTTATCATCTACGATGACCTCTCCAAGCAGGCCACCGCCTATCGACAGGTCTCCCTTCTCCTGAGACGGCCGCCCGGACGAGAGGCCTTCCCTGGAGACATCTTCTATAACCATTCACGCCTTCTTGAGCGGGCGGCCAAGCTGAATGATGAGCTCGGCGCGGGATCCCTCACCGCCCTTCCCATAATCGAGACACAGGCGGGAGACGTTTCCGCATACATTCCCACAAACGTGATTTCCATCACCGACGGTCAGGTATACCTTGAGCCGGGTCTCTTCTTTTCGGGCGTGCGGCCCGCAATCAACGTGGGGCTTTCGGTCTCCCGGGTGGGTGGTGCCGCCCAGACCAAGGCTATGAGGAAGGTGGCGGGTACCCTGCGTATTGAAATGGCCCAGTTCCGTGAGCTGGAGGCCTTTGCGCAGTTCGGGAGCGATTTGGACAAGGCCACCCTGAGGCAGCTCAATCGCGGGCGAAGGCTGGTAGAGATCTTGAAACAACCCCAGTACCAGCCCATGGACGCGGAAAGGGAGGTCATGATCCTTTTTGCAGGCGCAAACGGGTATCTCGATGAAGTGCCTGAGGCCGCGGTGCTCGAATATGAAAGCCAGATGCTCGAATTCATGGAAAGCAAGGCCTCGGAATTGCTCCAGGAAATTAAAGAAAAGGGCGATATAAGCGACGATCTGAGCGA
>CAYVDE010000237.1:0-2918 GCA_964450535.1 uncultured Desulfobacterales bacterium | reverse complement strand
CCGGTTCAGCCGGTGAAATGGCCCGCAGGTTGGAGAAACAGGGAGAGCCTTTGTTAAAGGGGGGAGCCTCTTATTCGAACATTTACACCGGCGGTGCCGATGTGGCCCGCTATTGCACCCAGACTATGAGGCTGCGTTCGTTTAGGCATCTGGCATCCTCGATGAAGCTGTTCATCCTTCTTGCAATGCAGCCTGTGAAATTTTTCCGCATACTCGGCTACGGAATTCTCGAAGCCGTTCTTGCCCTCTATGATTTCATCCTGGGGATCGGTGCGGGAAAAAACGTGTTCAAGGAACTCAAGTTCATCCCCACCCGGGTGTTTGTGTGCATTCTGCTCCGGGAACTGATTCGGACGCGCGCGAAAATGGATGTTCTGAAGGGCGTGAGAATCGTCCATGCCTCGTTTCTTGGATATGACGAGCAGGCCCATCGCCGCGGCCCGGATTCGGCCTTCGCCCACTGGACTTTGAAGGGAATCGACGACGCCATTGAAGATATCCGACGCGCTGCGCATATGTCGGAATGCCGCAGATACCGGCTTATTGTCTATGCAGATCACGGCCAGGAAGCAGTGGTCCCCTATGAAAAACGCACCGGCAGGCCGCTGGAAGAGGTCGTCGGCCAAGTGATCGACCGTGCCGCACCGAGACGGGAAGATCAGGCGGCCCAAACCGAGTGGGGCGGAGGCCGGTTTTTCAATCGGCGCACCCAGGGGCTGCTGTTCAAGAACATCGTCCAGGAACAACAAGAAGAAAACACGGAGGTCGATCGCTTTCAGATCACGGTTCTGGGGCCTTTCGGCCATATTTACCTCTTTCCGCCGCCGGGGCCTCAAGAAAAGGCCCGGTTTGCCGAAGCCTTGGCCAATGAGGGAAAAATCCCCCTCGTTCTATATGTCTCCAACGGGACCGTCATGGCCGTGAACCGGCAAGGGGAATTTACCTTGCAGGATCATGCCGAAGCGCTTCTCGGAGCCGACCATCCTTTTGCAGACCATACTGCCGAAGACTTGGCAAGAACCTGCCGGCATCCCAATGCAGGGGATCTGGTGATCTCCGGCTGGACGCCGGCGGAAACACCGATCACCTTTGCCGTGGAAAACGGTGCCCATGGAGGTCCCGGAAAGGAAGAAACCGCTGGATTCGTGCTTCTTCCCCCGGAGCTTCAAGGGCCGGAAGACTTTCTGCGCCCGCTTGATCTGCGCCGTCGGATCCTCGGAATCTTCAGCACACGGGAGATCGAATCTTACGGCCGGCCCGTAGAAGCCCGGCGGGAAAATGACGCTGAAAGGGGCCACGGGAGACGGTCGCACTTCTACTAACAGGCCTGCAAAACGATTTTCCGAAGGACAGCTGCTGAGTGGCGGGCCTCGGATCACTTGCCGGTAGTTGGCGAAATGCGGTTGACCGGCTGCAAAAGAGAGAAAAAATGAAACTGCGGCGTGTCGTAAAATTGAGAGTTGCCTCGATTCTGGCCCTGGTCGTAGCGGTCACCGTACTGTACTGGTGGCTGGGCGACGAAATCGCCGCCTTTACGAATTACGCCGTGAGCGAGGAAACACACCCCGTCCTGTTTTTGCTGATGTTCGCCTCGCTTCCTTTGGTCGGCTTTCCCATCAGCGTTTTTCTCGTTTTGATTGGTGCCAAGTTCGGCGCCTGGGGCGGGGTGATGGTCGTGGCCGTCGGCATGCCGATTCACTTGATGGTGGCCTTCCTGGCGGCTCATTCCTTTCTCCGATCAGTGATTCGGTGGTACCTGGAAAAGATCGATTATCGATTGCCCGAAGTGCCGCAAGACAAGGTCATTTGGTTCAGCTACTTTTTCATGGCGGTTCCCGGCCTTTCCTACACCCTGAAAAATTATGCCCTGGCCATCTCCGGGGTCCCCTTCCGCCATTTTTTTCTGAGCGGCTACCTGATCCAGGGCGCCATGGGAATCCCTTTCGTGATCGCCGGCCACGCGCTTGCCGGAGAAAGCCTCCTGCTTTTGGCGGCCGTCCTGGTGGTGCTGATTTTGACCTATCTCGTCATATACAAGATCCGGAAACGGCATACAGGAAATGCCTCCTGAAAACACATAATGATTGCAAACCTTCACGGAATGTCGGCATTTCGGCTGGTTGACACGGCAAGTGATTAAAGTTTCAATTCAGATACACGATTGCACCCATTTACTCCGCATTACTACGGAGCTATTTTTTTAATGCACCTGACAAAATTCAACGCAGGGAGGTGACAATTGAGATTTGTCTGCAGGTGAGTCGTGTTCGAGCTTTTTGTCCTCGAGCGTTTCAAAGGGCAAAGCCCGGCTCTAAAGGCTCCGGCGGGCCGGACCGGAAAGGCTCGATCTGGTTGGAGCAAGGCTCGCCCTCGGGAAGGGTCACTGAGTCCGCCCAGTAGGCCAGGAGATTCTTCACGACGCACACCTGTTCATCAAAGGTCAGGGGCTTGGCGATGTGAGACCTCGCCCCCAGGGCATAGCTTCGAGCCACATCCTCTGGTCCCCAGGCAGCGCTCATGACCACCACGGGCAGATGCCGCAATTCGGGGTCGCCACGGAGCTCGGAAAGGACCTCGCCGTTCTTGCCGCCAAGACCCTTGGGCTCCAGGAGGATGATGGAAGGATGGAACCGTCCGTTTCGCAGATATGACATGAGCTCTTTTTCGTCCGAGACGTAGTCCAGTTTTCCTTCATACCCGTTTACTTCCAGTGCGTCCCGCAGAAGGTAGTACTCGTTCGGGTCACAGTCAGCCAGTAGAATGGTAAGATTTCGCCGGAGTGCTTTCATGATGCCTTCCTTTCTTGTAAACGCGACCACGCGCAGGTCCCGGCAGCACCTGGAGGGAGGGGTGAGGCCGGTGCTTCCATTCAAACGGAAGCCAGGAGGTTGCGATGCTCGCCTGTGAAGACCACTCTG
>CAYVDE010000236.1:0-2928 GCA_964450535.1 uncultured Desulfobacterales bacterium | reverse complement strand
CCTACACTTACACCTACACTTACACCTACACTTACACCTACACTTACACCTACACCCCCTTCTCCGCAGGGTTTCCGTAAACCCACCCATACACTTCCCTCAGGGCCACGCCGTGCTCCAAAGCCACCCTCCTGCATGCCTCGTATTCGGGCAGGGTGCGCCACGCGCCGTCCACACCCCGGGCGCGCTTGACCTCAAGGGGCCCCCAGGGGCTGTTTATCTCGGCGGTTTCCCGTGCAAGGGTCATGCGCTCCAACACCTGAAACCGCACGCCCAGGCTTGTGCTCTCCCTGAGGATCACTTCCGCAAGCCGGTCCCTGTGTTCCGGCAGGACCAGGGCCTGGACCAGCACGCCCGGCCGGTTCTTTTTCATCTGGACGGGCACAAGCCACACGTCAAGCGCGCCTTCCGTAAACAGACGCTCCACGAGAAAACCTGTCCACTCGGGGGAACTGTCGTCCAGGTTGGCCTCCAGCATGACCACAAAGCCGTGCTGTGCATAGTCCGTGCTCTCGCCGAGCACCATACGGAGGAGATTGGGCCGGTCAGCAAGGTCCCGGCCGCCCACGCCGTACCCCACCTTTTCCACCCTAAGTGAGGGCATGGGACCGAAGGCCTTCGACAGTACACGGACCAGGGCCGCGCCCGTGGGTGTGACCATCTCCACATCGAGGCCTGCGTCCTTTACAGGCACTCCTTTGAGGATCTCCAGGGTGGCCGGGGCGGGCACCGGGATGGTCCCGTGGCGGCTCTTTACAAAACCGGAGCCCAGGGGCAGGGCCGAGCAGAAAAGCTGCTCGATTCCAAGGGCCTCCAGGCCGACCGCCGCTGTCACAATGTCCACGATGGAGTCGGCAGCGCCCACCTCGTGAAAGTGGACCTTTTCCACCGGCTCTCCGTGGATGCGGGACTCGGCCTCGGCCAAGGCCCGGAACACTTTGATGCTTCGCTCCTTGACCAGGTCCGAGAGACCGCTCTTGCTGATGATGAGACGTATGTCATTGAAACTTCGCTCGATCTGGGCCGACTCGTCCACGTGAACCACGAACCGCATGCCGTGGATCCCGTTCCGGCCTTCCTGCCGGGCCTCCACGCGCACCCCTTCAAGGGCCAGGCCGTCAATTGCTGTTTGAAGGATCCCCAGGTCCAGCCCGGCGTCCAGAAGTGCGCCGGCGAACATGTCCCCGCTGATGCCTGAAAAGCAGTCCAGAAAGGCCGTCTTCATGATACCCCTTTACTCTAACCTGAATCGGCGTCTCACAATACCACTTCGGCGGACGCAACAATCGCTCAATTTAGGCCGAAAGCGCAGCAGGTGTCAACAAGACCGTAGGGCCCCCTTGAAGGGGAGGGCGCTCAGAAAGTCCGGGAAAAAAGGGGAGGGGTCAGCGCTGTCCCCGGATTCCTCCGGGAACTGGACAAAGAGTCGGTGAAACCCCAGGTCCAGGGCGTGTGCATAGACCCGGTCGAACTCCTCGGGTTGAACACGGCGCTTCAGGTTGCCCGGAAGAGGACCCGGCACCGGGCAGTACTGGCTCATCAGGCTCAACGGCAGCCCGGCCCCGAACTCCAGGAACAGGGCGGTGAGTGCGTCCAGGGAGTTTTGCACATGACCGGGAAGAATGAGGTGCCGCACCAGCACACCCTTTTGCGCCGTGGCTGAGCCGGTCTCGAACACATCCAGCGGCCCCTTCTGCCGGAGCATCTCGCTTATGGCGTCCAGGGCCGCACCCGAATAGTCCGGGCAGGATGAGTACCGGGCGGCCAGGAGGGAATCAGCATACTTGTAATCAGGCAGGTAGATGTCAGCCGCGTCCTCAACAAGCCGCAGCATGTGCACGGATTGATAACCTGAGAGGTTGTAGACTGCAGGCAGGTCAAACCCCTTCTCTCGGAGGCGGTTCACCACGCAGACTGTTTGCGGGAAGAAATGGTCAGGCGTGACAAAGTTCACATTGTGAACCCGGGCCTCTCGAGCCATGCCGATGACCAGTTCCACAAGCCCTTCAACCGACACCTCCGTGCCCAGGCCTTCTCGGGATATCTGGTGGTTCTGGCAGAACAGGCACCTGAGTGAGCACCCGGTGAAAAATACCGTGCCGGACCCGTTTTCACCTGAAATGGGGGGCTCCTCGCCGAAGTGCGGTCCCGCCCAGGCCACCCGCATGCAATCGCCTTCACCGCAAACCCCGAGCCGGCCGCCCGAAACGGCCCCGGTGCGGTCCACGGCGCACTCCCGGGGGCAGAGCATGCACGAAGAGAATGCATCCTTTAATGCGAAATCAGCCATAGTATGTCATGGTTAATAACTTAATAAGGCCTTGACCAAAGTGTTCCTTATCCGTATCATTACTACAAAACACGTCAATCCGCAATACTTTGCGTCCTCTAAGACACGTCCTGATCGTGCAGGGTTCTCACTACTTCAACCTGGTCATGAAGGTCTTCCATAAGGTTATTGGGAAACACAGTGACCCGGTCTTTGTCTCCTTTGCCAGCGCGTATGTAGATCATTCTCCTTTCGAAATCGAGATCCTTGAAGTGAAGCCGTATGCATTCCATCAGGCGAAGCCCGCAACCGTAAAGCAACTTGGCCATGAGAAGATGTCCGTCGCCCATCTCCGCGAGAACTCGCCGGACCTCGTCCTTGGTCATGGCCTCGTAAAAAGCACCTCCATCGTCATCCCGGACTTGGCCCTGGATCCAGAAGTTGTTGAAATGACCAGATTCCGGCCTGCGCCGGAATGACGAAAATGGGATGAATTGAATGAAATAATCGGCACCCAACACTTATAAACCTGCGGGTGTCAAGGGTAAAAAGTGGAACCACTATCAGCCGAGCATGAAATTGAGCAATTATTACGCCTGGGCAGCCCATGGTGGTTTATCGGCATCATTCATGCTATGGAGACCGGGTTCCGTTTAGAC
>CAYVDE010000235.1:0-2946 GCA_964450535.1 uncultured Desulfobacterales bacterium | reverse complement strand
TGGACCAGCAACAAGAGGGCCGACCGGCCCTTCTCATCATCGACATGGTCCGGGACAACTTCGATGAGGCGCACAACCTTCCCATCACCCCGCTGGCAAGGGAAATCATCGAGCCGTTAAACCGGGTGAGCCGCGAGTTCCGAAAAAACGGCTGGCCTGTGGTCTTTGCCACGGACTCCTTTCACCAAAACGACTTTATCTTCACGGGCCGTATGCCCCCCCACTCCCTTGCCGGCACCCCGGGGTCCGAGGTGGTGGACGATCTGGAGCGAACCGAAGACGACCTGTGGCTCCCCAAGCCCAGATTCAGCGCCTTCTTTCGAACGGAACTGGACAAATGGCTGCACGATCGACGGGTGGCACTCTGCGCCGTGGGAGGAATAGCAACCAACTTCTGCGTTCTGACTACGGTCATGGACGCAATTTGCAGCGATTTTCGGGCGGTGTTCCTGGAAGACGGCTGTGCCGCAGCATCCCGGGAACTCCACGAACAAACCCTAGGGCTTTACCGGCGAAACCCTCTTTATCCGCTGCTTCGAGTCATGAGCACCTCCGACCTGATCGAGGAGCTCTCAAAGAAAGGCCTCTGAGGACGTCATGGAAGGCAAGGCCTCTGCGCCGAATACGTCTTTTTTAGAGCAAGCTGAGGGCGGGTTGATCTCCCGCATCGTGTCCGCGCCCTGGGGGGACCTGCTGCGGTTCGATTTGTTGCTGCTCGCCTTTCTTATCCTGGGCACCCGCCTTGCAACCATCCTTCACGAGTTTCTCGGCCATGCATCTGCGGTAATGCTTTCCGGAGGAGTTGTGAACGCGATACGGGTCAGCCTTTTTGGCGGGGGCCAGGTCCTCCACAGCCTGGCTGACGGCGCCGGCACGCCGGTCCGGGTCTTTGTGGCGCTGTCGGGCATCGCAGTCAATCTCATCACAGGGGCAGCGGTTCTTTATTATTTGCGGCGAACATCAAGGGGGGGCCTCCTAAGCGGGTTCTGGATCCTGTTCGCCGGAACGAGCCTCCTGGGAGGCTCTGCATACGCGGCCCTGGGCTTCTACTACGGCCAGGGAGACCCGGTAGCCTGGATGAGACAAGGCTCAAACGGCTTGTCCTGGGCCTGCATCCCTTTTCTCATGGCGGCGCCGTTTCTGGCATATGCGGCGGTAAAGGCCTTTTCAGCATGGGTCTCACACTGGTTTGAATCGACGACCTTTTCCGGACGCCTGATGGTCCTGGCCCTCACGGCCGGTGCCGCTGCTGCAGCCTACGCGGGTCTCTACCAGGTTACCGGAAGCCGCTCACGGGCCATGGACGCCCCGGAGGCAGCCTATATCGAGGCCGAACGACGGGTGATTCAGGCCAAGCAGGAGGCCCTGGCCGATCATCTGCGCAGGACGATCCCCGTGCTCTCAGAGGACCGCATACGCTTGATCGTGAAACAGACACCGATCGAGGTACGGCCCGGGGAGATACCCCGCAAATTCCCCCTCAAGACGATTCTCGTGTTTCTGTATGCCGCCGGGGGCGTTGCAGCCCTTTACCGTTTCCACCCTGTTGGACCGGTGAGGAGAAGACTCACCGCTGGACCGTTGATCATGACCGCGGGCCTCGCGGCCGGGGTCCTCGCAACCCTTGCAATCACCGGAGGCTGGCTCTACAGGGCACCCGGATTCCCGTCCTGAGGCACAAGGCATGTACCTCTTCATAAAATCCATGGCCTTTTTCTGGACCCTGGCCGAGGCGATCATCCTGGTTTGCGTCAGATGGGGGCACCTCCTGGCGGCCGGCGAGGAAAGGCCGCAGAGGAGGGCCTTTGTGGTCACAGGCGCCGGTCTGGTGCTCTCCTTCGTGCTGCTCTTTCTGGGGGAGCCCCTGCTCGGGCGCTTCGTGGATCTTGACGTACGCCTGTCCCTGACTCTCTACCGCTGGGCCCTGTGGAACTTCTTCTGCACGGTTTGGGTGGTGCTGGAAGGGTGTATCATGGTCTATGTTTGCCGGATCTTCCGCACCCTGAAGGCCGTGGAGGAGCGCTCCAAGACCGGTTCGGCAACCGGAGGCCCTTCAACCAAAAGCCTGACCACAGGAATTCCCATACTGGTGGGCGCCTTCCTGTTCGTGTATACGGCTTACCAGGCCGGGCTGTTTTGTGCTGTGGACCGTTTCGGCCTCGATGCGGGGCCGGTGGCGCGGATTTCCCTGTTTTACATTCGCATATGCGGCGTGTTCTGGATCCTTTTCGAATGGGTGGTCGCGGTCAAGGGCATTCGAGCGTACCGCATCCTGAAGCAACGGAATTGGAGTTGACATGGACATATTGAGTCAGGCGCTCATGTGGATCGGTACCCATTTCACGGCAGAGGCCTACCTAACCTCCACCAAGGCACAGGGTCTCCTCTGGAGCGCTGCGGACATAGTCCTGGTTTTTGCCTTTCTGCGCATTGCAGATGTCTTGAGGGCCCGGGAAGGGGTGGCCTCCATCCGGTGGCGCTACATTATCCTGGCCGGGACCGCCCTTCTCACACCACTTTTGGCCTTAGCCGCCACCTCCAGGCAGATCCTCGTCCTGGAGTCCGTCATATGCGGGACCCAGTTCCTGCTGCTTATCATCACGCTGTTCCTTGAAAGAAAACGTTTTCTAGACCTCGCCCGGGAGCTGGGGAGAGATAAAAAAGCAGGGCGCACCTTGTAATAACTTAATTTTTACGTGTAATTTTTGCACAATTACAAAACAGGGCAGCCTTCTCCGCCCTTGGCTCATTTGTTTTTTTCTTGACAATCACCCAATGGCTGTCATAGTTTCCTGAGGATTTTTAAGGTCTTGTACGTCTTTTAAACGGCGGGAAAGAGACCCTGCAACCGTCAAGCAACCTTCCGGCTATAACTCTATACAGAACACAATCTGGAGTGGAGGCATCATGAACCTGAACTGCATGGTCCGACCGGCCGCTTTCCTG
>CAYVDE010000234.1:0-2963 GCA_964450535.1 uncultured Desulfobacterales bacterium | reverse complement strand
ACCTATCCCCTCTCCCTCCTTTATTTTTTTTCAAAGGTGACTGTCGACCCCACGGTACTGAGGTTAAAGGCCGAGGGGAAGGCTGCGGCGATACTGTGGATAGCCTTCCATCCCGTGCAGTGCATCGGCATGATGAAATCCGGGCTCACGTCCATCAAGCCCTGAATGGTCTTTTCAACAAGTTCTCCTGAAGGATCGTTTGCCAGGTGAAAACCGCCCATGATTGCGAACACGCGGTCCTCTCCGGTCAATTTCATGCCGTACCGGACCGTGTTGACGATGCCCGCGTGGCTGCAACCGGCCACCACCACCAGGCCTTTTCCTTTGAGGGAAATCACCAGGGACTGGTCGTCCAGGATCTCATCCTTGACCATTTTCCCGTCACGCTCCATCACGGTATGGGGCATTCCCTTTTCATAGGGTGTGTTGCGTTCGACCTGGCCGGTCACGAGAACCGTACCGCCCGCCAGGAGGAGCGGTGAGGTGTTTTCCCGTACCTCCGCTCCAAGGGCCTCCAGGTCTTCCGGGACAAGGGTTCGTGGAAAGGCCCTGCGGGGGGCGTCGGGGGGGGCTATATATCTGGCTTCCATGAAGGCGTCAGGATGGGCCACCAGGGGGATGCGGTTCGGGATCCGCTCGAGGACTGAAGAAAGAGCGCCGGTGTGATCCATGTGGCCGTGGCTGAGTACGACGGCCTCAACGCGGTCCAGCGGGATTTTAAGCATGTCCAGGTTGTGGGGGACCCCCACCGAGCTGTACCCTGCATCGAACAGGATTTCCCGGGTCTCATCATCGCTGAAGGTCCGCACTAAGAGTGAAAGGCCGTGCTCGGCCACGAGCGTGTCATCGAATATGATGCCGTTTTCAGACTTGGGCGGGCGGGTCACCATGTCCGTGTTTTCCAGCAGCACATCAGCATAGTTGTCCGCCAGGACTATGATTTCGATTCGGTCCACAGGCCTCAGTTCAACCCTTTTATCAGTCATTTCGTCTCCTTTTTCCGTTGGCGCTGGATCTCCCGAAGTCGATCCCAGAGGTCCTCCACCTGCCGTCGTGTCTCCTCCACTGAGCCTCGGTTGTCTATTACAAAATCGGCATAGCCGGGCTTCTCGTCAATGGGAAGCTGTGCCTTGAGGATGTTGGCGGCCTCTTCCCTGGAGATTCCGTCCCGCTCCGCCAGCCTTTTGATCTGCTCCTCAACGGGAATGTGGACCACGAGTATCTTGTGGAACATGTATTGAAGATTGAGTTCAAGGAGCAGGGGGACGGCCACCTGGATAACCGCCTCGGGATCATGGGCCGCTATGTGGTTTACTCGCTCGGCAAAGAGTTTGAAGATGGCCGGGTGCGTGAAGGACTCCAGCTTCTTGCGTTTCTCCAGGTCCTTGAAAACTATGTCTGACAAGATCTTGCGGTCGAGTGTGCCGTCCTCGGCCAGCACCTGACGACCGAAGTAAGCCACGATCTCCTCGTAGGCCGGCTGCCCGGGCTCAACAACGTCACGGGCCAGCCGGTCGAAGTCGATTATGGGAGAACCCAGTTTCTCCAGCATGGCCGAGACCGTGCTCTTTCCGCTGGCAATGCCGCCGGTCACACCCAGGACCAGCCGGTTGTCCTTTTCCTGTCCCCGTATCTCGCTGGCGGTGTATTCCAGGCGGGTGTAGGCCGGAGGCAGCAGGGAGAAGACGTCCGATTCGGCACCTGCGTAGCTGATGGGGTATCTGACGCCTCGGCGGTAAAGGGCCTCGAGCCCTGCTACGGCCTTTTCCATTAATTTCCCCGGCAGGGCCATGACCAGTTCATCATCCTGTGCGTGGCCGTAACGGCGCTCTCCGTAACAGGGTATTGTCAGGGAGGGCTTGTCGTCCAGGTAGCAGCGTGCGACGGCGTCCGAGCAGGACGTCTCTCCCACGCAGAAAAACTGCATCACCTCATAGTCCTCGAACTGGAGGGCGTTGATGAGTAGGATCATCTGGGCTGGATTGGCATAAATGAGAACGATGTCAGGCTCGAAAGGGTTGTAGACAAGGGGCGCCATGACCAGGGCCTCGTATCGGCCCAGGCGCAGGTGGGGGATGCTTTCCTCGTATTTTTTGCCGTCTTTGCGGCTCTTTACCCACACGATGCTTCGAAAGGTACCGTCTTTGTAGATGTCCGGCTTGTCGCGCAGTCCCAGCATTGCAGGGCAGGACGGGAGGGAAAAGTTTTCGTTGTCCGCGCCCACGGTCCAGTCGAAGTTTCGCACCAGGTTGATCATCTGGCAGAGGGTCATGGGGTGGGCCGGTTTTCTCAGGAAAGGAACCTGTTCGAGATCCTTTTTCGACTCCAGCATCTTGAAGGCGACCGGGAATGACCGAAGTCTCAACAGCCGTTCCATCTTTCTAATGATCGGTTCCCAGCCGGTGGGTTTTTCCATGCCTTTTCTCCTCTCCAGGTCGTTTCAGCCTGGGTGCGTAGAAGGTTTACAATCGCTTCAAGGCTTCTCTGTCCTGATTCCCGCGAAAGGCCACGGGGGCCGTGAGGCCGGTTCTGAGGGCCTCGATCAGGTCCTGTTCGTCTCGAACGGGTGAGGAAAGCCGCGTTGCGTATTGGCCCACTTCCTCCACTTCGTGGGCGTCGCTACCGCCGGTGAGTACCAGGTCGAGTCTCCGGGCCACTTCGGCGGCAAACCGGTTTTCTTCTTCATTGACCTTTCCGTTGAGGATCTCCACGGCGTCCACGAACTGAAAGAGTTTCCTCGTCATGGCCTTTTCAGGGGTCAGGCCGAGTTTGTCCACTCCAAAGGTCAGAAAACCGCGAAAAGGATGGGCCGCGATCATGAATCCGCCGGTCCTGACCACTTCAACCCGCAGGTCCTCCAATCGGATGATGCCTTGAATATCCCGGTCAAGACCGAAGACCAGCACGTCTCCCTGGTCCGTGGTGATCTCGTTTCCGCGAAGCACCAGAAACCCGTGCCTTTG
>CAYVDE010000233.1:0-3026 GCA_964450535.1 uncultured Desulfobacterales bacterium | reverse complement strand
CCAGCAGGCCGTACACCTTGGCCAGGATCTGATCGTCTTCGTACTGCATCAACTGAATTGCACCCGCCGGGCACTCGGCCGCACAAAGGCCGCATCCGTGGCACTTGGCAGGGTCGATTTCCGAGTAGCCGTCCGCGTTGATAAAAGGCACATCAAAGGGGCAGATGCGCACGCAGATCAGGCATGCCGCGCACTTTTCTCCCTGGACTTTCGCCACCGAAGCCCCCAGGTTGATTACATCCCTGGCCAGGAGGGTCTGGGCCCTGCCGGCCGCGGCCTGGGCCTGGGCGATACTCTCACTTATGGACTTTGGGGAATGGGCCGTGCCTGCAACGAAAAACCCCGGCGCTGCGAGGTCTACAGGCCGCAGCTTGATGTGATCCTCCAGGAAATATCCGTCCACCGTTCTGTTCAGGTGAAAGATGGCGGCGAGGTCTTCGGTGGCTTCGTCATCGGCCATAAAACCGGTGCTCAGGGCCAGGCAGTCCGCCTCGACGCGGATCTTCCGGCCCAGGACCGGGTCGGTGAAGATGACCTTGACACGATCGCCTGAGGCCTCCACCTCGGGCTGGTCGTCCGGCTCGTAGTGGACGAACACCACTCCCCGCTCCCTGGCCTTTCGATATGCGTCCTCCTGGAACCCATAGGTCCTTATGTCCCTGTTGAGGACGAAAATCCTGGCATCCGGATTAAGGTCCAGAATCCGCAGCGCGTTTTTCACCGCCGACTGGCAACAGACGCGCGAGCAATTGGGGTTGTCTTCGCAGCGGGACCCGACACACTGGATCATGACTATGTTTTTCCATGAGCGGACATCATCGGTGCGATCCTCGATCACTCCGTCCAGGTCCAGCTGTGTGAGCACGGCCTTGTGCTCGTCAAGAAGATAGGCCTTGGGCCGGCGCGGCGGGGCACCCGTCGCCAGGATGGCCGCCCCGTGGGTGAGTTGCCGGTAGGCCAGTCTCGGGCCGAACTGAATGCCCGTTTTGAACATGCCGGGCATTCCGGAGTGGTCCACGATAACTGCGTTCAGGAGCACCTGTATGTTGTCGTGGTTCTTGACCCGCTCGACAAGGCCCTTCATGTATTCCTGGACGTCTTCTCCTTCAAGGGTCTTCCTGATGCCGCCGGCTACGCCGCCCAGCGCTCCGGATCGTTCCACCAGAAAGATCTTGTAGCCCTTGTCGCCGAGCCTGAGGGCGGCGTTCATGCCTGTAACGCCTCCTCCCACCACAAGGATATCCTTGTTCATGGGGAGGACGTGATCGGTGAGGGGGCGCGAGAGGGCAGCGCTGGAGACCGACATCCGGATCAGGTCATAGGCCTTGTCCTGGGCCTTTTCCGGGAGATCTCCGTGGACCCAGGTGTCCTGGTCTCTGAGGTTGGCGATTTCCACCAGGTACTTGTTGAGACCGGCTTTTCGAACGGTGTCCTGAAACAGGGTCTCGTGAGTCCTGGGGGAGCAGGCCCCCATGACCACCCTGTTGAGGCCCTGTTCCTGAATGACTTCCCGGATGTGCTCCAGGGACTCACGCGAGCACCCGTGACCCACTACCTCGGCGGTTATCACCCCGGGAAGTCCCCCGGCGTACCCCGCGACCTTGGTAACGTCGATGAGACCGCCGATGTTGTAACCGCAGTCACACACAAAGACCCCGATCCGGGGTTCCTCGTCCCGCACATCACGTTCCGGCGGGAGCGCGTCCGGTTCCTCTTCCGGGAATTCGTCTTCCGTCTCAACCGGCTTTTCAGACATGCCCTGGTAGTCCGACGCCAGGCAGGCGGCTGCACTCGCCTGGACCATGGTCTCAGGAATGTCCTTCGGACTCTGGATCACACCGGCCACGTAAATGCCTTCCCTGGATGTGGTTACGGGATCGAAGCTCGTGCTCCGCACGAACCGGTGTTCGTTGAGTTCGATTCCCAGGATCCCGGCCAGCGCTTCCATTTCAGGGGACGGCCTGAAGCCGGTGGCAAGGACCGCCATGTCGAATACGGCCTTTTCCGTTCGGCCGTCGTCGGTCACATAGGTGATGGAGAGGTCCCCGGTGTCGCCCACCGGTTCAATGCTGTGAGGGCGGCAGCGCACGAACCGGACGTTGAAATCCCTTTTCGCGCGCTCATAGTAGAGTTCGTAGTCCTTTCCGCAGGTCCGCATGTCCATGAAAAAGACCACGGCCTCGATCTCCTCCTGAAAACGCTCCTTGGTAACCACGGCCTCTTTAAGGGAGAACATACAGCAGGCGCTCGAGCAGTACGGTACATCTCCCTGGTTGATACCGCGGGAACCGGCACACTGGATCCAGGCGACTTTTTGGGGGGCCTTTTCGTCCGATGGACGAATCAGCCGGCCCTGGGTGGGCCCCGAGGCGGACAGGATACGTTCGTATTCAAGGCTGGTCACTACGTTGGGATACCGTCCGTAGCCCCAGTTGGCCACCACGCCCGGATCGAACAAATCCGCTCCCGTAGCCAGGACGATGGCGCTCACATCCAGGACAAACTCCCTTGGCCGGTCGTTTGGAAGGATGGCCTCGTCCCTGCAGACCCCTACCAGGGCGTCCACATCCTCGCATTGCTCCATGTCTATGGAATAGGCGTAGGGTGTGGCCTGCGGATAGCGCATGCAAGTGGGGGCGCGGTGATCCAGTCCAGGAGAAAACCTGACACACTCGGGAAACTGCTTGAAACACTCACCACAGGCCGTACACCGGTCTGTATCGATGTACCTGGGTTCCGTGGTCAGGGTGACCCTGAAATGACCGGCCTTGCCTTCCAGCCCGGTGACGCGGGTCAGTGTCCGAAGCTCCATGTGGAGCTCTCGGCCGCTCTCCGAGAGAAACGGGGAAAGGGTGCACAGGTCACAGTTATTTGTGGGAAAGGTCCGGTCCAGCTGGGTCATGAGACCCCCGATGGCCGGAGCTTTGTCTATGAGGATGACGTCGCGCTTGGCCTCGGCCAGGTCCAGGGCTGTCTTGATGCCTCCCATGCCGCCGCCTATTACCAGCACCTTGTTGTTCCACGGA
>CAYVDE010000232.1:0-3085 GCA_964450535.1 uncultured Desulfobacterales bacterium | reverse complement strand
GGGCGGGCATAGCTCAGCTGGCAGAGCACAAGCTTCCCAAGCTTGGGGTCGCGGGTTCGATCCCCGTTGCCCGCTCCACTTTCCAAGGAAAGGCCTGATTCCCTTTTCGAGGTTTTCGGCCGGTAAAATAGATTCGGCCCTTACTTCGGATTGCGGACTGGTGTAGTCATTGCCCATCTCCTGATGGAGCCGGTGCAATCGGCCGGCGACCAGTTCGTCTGCTATGAGGAAGCGGGTTCCTTTACCCGCTTTTTTTGTGGGCGAACCCTCGATTCGGCAGTCGACCTGCAAAACACCTCCGCATCATTGTCGCCCGAACTTCAGGGTTTCGGCGGGATCAGGCAGACCGTGACCCGGGTGTATATTGCGCCTGGAACAGGGACTAACATGGCTATCGATGCAAGAGGAACGGCGCAGGAAGTCTCGGATATCATCGCACCCGTTCTGGAAGACATGGGCTTCGAACTGGTAGATGTTGAGTATGTGTCGAAGCACGGCCGTTGGGTGCTCCGGTTGTTCATCGACCGGGAAGGGGGCGTAACCATTGATGACTGCGCCAGGGTGAGCAGAGAAATCGGGGACATCATAGACGTGCGGGACATTGTGGATCACGAATATGTGCTCGAGGTCTCCTCACCGGGTATTGATCGCCCCTTGAAGAAGAAGAAGGACTTTCAGGGTGCGGCAGGCAGAAGAGTGAAGTTGCGAACGACTCATCCCAGGGAAGGCCGCCGGAACTATGAAGGGGTGCTGGATAGAGTGGAAGGTGACACGATCACCCTGCTTGTAGATGGGGCCGAGATATCTCTTTCCATAGAGGAAGTGGAGAAAGCGAATCTGGTGTACGATTTTTGATTGGTTTTGCCCCCGTTTTCTATCGGCCATTTTTAACACCACGTCTGGAGAGAAGGAACCATGATTTCGGAATTGTTGAGAGTCATCGACCAGGTGAGCCGGGAAAAGGGGCTGGACCGGGAGATCCTGATTCATACCCTGGAGGAGGCGGTCAAGGCCGCCGCCCGCAAGAAGATGGGGCCTAACTACGACCTCGAGGTCACCTTCAACGAAGAACTTGGTGAGATCGAGGTTTTCGAGTTCAAGGAGGTCGTGGAGGAGGTCGAGGCCGAGGATCTTCAGATATCCGTTGAGGAGGCCAAAAAGCTCGATCCAGAGTTTGAACTCGGTGACGCCGTGGGCATCAAGATGGACACGGATCGCTTCGGGCGTATAGCGGCCCAGTCGGCCAAGCAGGTGATCATGCAGAGGCTGAGAGAGGCCGAGCGGAACATCGTCTACGATGACTTCAAGGACCGTAAAGGAGAGATTATCCACGGCATTGTCCAGCGGTTCGATAAGGGTTCAATAATCGCCAACCTGGGGCGCGCCGAGGCGGAGCTTCCTGCGAAGGAGCAGATTCCGCGCGAGACCTATCGCCAGGGGGATCGGATCCGGGCCTATATCATGGACGTGAAACAGTACAGCAGGGGACCCCAGATCATCCTTTCCAGGACTCACCCCAACTTTCTTTCAGCCCTGTTCGAAAACGAAGTCCCGGAAATTGCCGAAAGAATCGTGACCATCGTACAGGTGGCCCGCGAACCCGGCAGCCGGTCCAAGATCGCGGTGGCCTCGAAAGATTCGGACATCGACCCGGTGGGAGCCTGCGTGGGCATGAAGGGATCCAGGGTTCAGGCCGTGGTGCAGGAGCTGCGGGGAGAAAAGATAGACATTGTAACATGGGACCCGGATCCGGCTAAGTTCATAGTGAATGCGCTGGCACCTGCTGAGATAGTCCGCGTAATAGTGGATGAGGCGAATCGTTCAATGGAAGTGGTAGTGCCGGACGATCAACTCTCACTGGCAATTGGGAGGCGCGGTCAGAACGTCCGTCTTGCCTCCAAGATTTCCGGCTGGCACCTCGATGTGGTAAGCGAGACCGCATACAGCCAGAACCTCCGGGATGCTTACGCGTCACTGCTGGAACTCGACGAGGTAGGGGAGGCCACTGCCACCAGCCTCTATCAGTCCGGTTTCCGGTCCGCCGAAGATGTGGCTGCCTCAACGGAAGAGGAGTTGATGACTGTTCGTGGGATCGGCGGGGAAAAGGCTTCCAGGCTTCTTCACAGCGCTTCAGGCTACGTGCAGCGAAAAGCGGAGGAAAAGGAAGACACACAGGCGTCCCAGGCCGATGAACCCGATGCCGTTGAGGAGAAAACTACAACTGAAGAGTCTCCCGGGCCCGTTGAAGAAGAGAATACTGAGGCCGTATTAAATGATGACTCAATGATTGAGAATGAGGAGGGAGCTCCCGCCTCTGATTCAGATGAAGGTGAGGACTCGAAAAAGATCGATCAAAACGCCGATGGTCCCGGCATTGTGGATGATGACAAGAAATAAGGGGCACATTCCGCTCAGGACCTGCATCGCCTGCGGAAACAGGCGCCCCAAGCAGGAGTTGCTGAGGCTGGTCTTGAGCGAAACGGGTGAGATTCGAGAGGATTTAAGAACGGCCTTTAAGGGGAGAGGGGCATATGTCTGCAACCAACCCTCATGCCGCAACAAGCTCAAGACCCACAGAAGGCTTTCCCGGGTGTTCAGGACGGAAGCCTCGGTGCGTCTGGCCCGTGAGCTCTGCAATGGTGAATAATTGCTGTGTAATCTTTCGGAAGAAGAAATGCGGGCCGCGTAAGTGAGAGGGTGAACGAGTCGAACCGATTAAAATCGGAACCGATGTTTTGGGGGAGTAGATGGCTAAAGTCAGGGTATACGAGTTGGCCAAGGAACTGAATCTGGAGAGCAAGGTGCTCGTAGAAAAGCTGATCGCCGGTGGAATGCCGATCAAGAATTATATGAGTACCCTGGACGAATCAGAGGTGTCCAGGGCCCGCGATATCGCCACGGGGAAGGTGTCGGAGGTTATTGAGGAGAAAAGAGTCAAGCCGACCGTGATCCGTAGGCGAAAGAAGACCGTTCGCGTCGAGGCCAAAAAAGGGCAAGGCCCGGTCCCTGAACCTGCGCAGCCCGAAGAGGCGGTTTCCGACCTCGTGGAAGAAGGGGCCGTGTCTGCGGGGGAGCCGGAGGGAGC
>CAYVDE010000231.1:0-3102 GCA_964450535.1 uncultured Desulfobacterales bacterium | reverse complement strand
CCGATCTCCAGGTCCTCGGGCCTCTCCTCTGCTTCGCCTTCCTCTTCCCTTTCTTCGTATGTCAGGGCGTCGGCCAGACACCACTTTACGCAAAGGGGCTCATCTTCGCCTTCGCACATGTCGCACTTGAGAGGCAGGCCGGAATCCGGTTCTTTGAATATGTCCCTTGACGGGCAGGAGGCCCTGCAGAATGCGCACTCCTCGTACTCCTTGCCGTCGATCACGTACCTGTCCCTGCCCATGCACTCGGCCGGGGCATACTCACCGGCATAAACGGGCACATATATGTCCTTGAGCGGATCACGAACCACTCGAATACGGGACCTGGCAGGATTATTGCTGCTGTATTTGGGCTCTGAGTGAAAAGCGGAGCATATGACCTCGCAGGCGCGGCAGCCGTTGCAAAGATCAGCGTTGACTTTAATTGTCTTTATAATTTTCTTTTTGTTCTCATCCGTCACGGTTCATTACCTCCCCGCTGTTTATTTATCGAATTACTCTGAAGCCTCTTTAGAGGCGGCATCGCCGTTGCCCGGCAAAATGCCCCTCTTGACAAAGTCTTGGCTCACATAATCCAGGCCCAGGTCGTGTAAGGATTCCTTGGTCGGGATACCGTCTTCATTCCATCCCTTGAATTTGTAGTAGGTATCCAACAGCTCTTTTTCCAGCTCCGGGAATCTCTTCTTCCAGTGGTTCTCCGGCGGCTGGTCGTCCTTTCTTCTCATCCCCCTTCTGATGTTTATGGCTCTCACCAGGGTCCTGTACCTCTTGGCCGCCTTGGTCAGCTTGTCTTTGTCCATGTCGATTCCGGCGCCCGCTGAAATGAATTTCGGGTAGTTGTGAATGTGGTATGGAGGCTTCAGGGGAAATGAGGACAGGCCGGCGCACATGCCTAAGGCGTCATCAATGTAGTGCATCATCTCCTGCCAGTCGACGATGTCGCAGCACATCTCGGGCTTCGGGTAATAGGGAAACGAGTTCTCACCGCGCAGTTCCCAGTCCACAAAGTACTTCTTGAACTTTTCATCCGGGACCTGGATCCAGTCCTCGACGAATTCCTCACGCTGCTCCCTTGTGGGAAAAGGCATCTGAGGGAACTGTCCCTCGATCTGGGTGATGTTGATCTTCTCTCCTGTGGCGTACATGAGGAAATAGATGGGGTTCAGCATGGACAGTTTGAGAGGGAGCTGCTCGATTTTCTTGATATTATTATGGGCGTATTCTTCTGCGCCCTTGCCGATCTCTTTGGCCGCCCAGTAGGTCCCGTTTGCCAGGACATCTCCTATGCCCTCCCGCCTCACAATCCGGTCCAGCAGCCAGTAAAACCTTCCCTCGTTGTCGGCCGGCATTCCGGGGAAGTCGTCGTCTGTTAGTATGCCGTTTTCATAGAGCTCGAGGGCGAATGCCATCACCTGCGGGGCTGAGAAGGCGTCAACCCCGTATTCCGTAGCGCTTTGAGCGATGCCCAGGCCGAATTCCAAGTCTGAAAACGCCGCCATGGTATATGTCAGCTTGGAGAAGCATTTCATCATGTAGGTGGGGAGGCCCGGAGGGGCAATGGTTGCGCCGCATGTCATGGGACAGTTGTAACAGCTGATGAGGCGCGTGCGCATGGTCTCCAGGGTTTCTGCCCACTCCTTTGCGATTTCCTCGTTCCAGAAATCCTTTCTCCGGACGCGGGAGTTTCCCCACATGAAGTTCTCGGTGTGCCACTTCTCGTCGTGCACCTTCATCTCTTGGGGTGAGCCAAGCCCGGCCAAAATGGGCATTACCCCTGGAATAGGCCTTTCATTCCGCCATGCTATGTATTCCAGAACTCCATTGCAGAGTTCCATAAATTCAGCCGGTTGGGCTATATTAATATCCTTTGTCCCTCGAACAGCAATTGCTTTTAACCCTTTGTCGCCCATAACAGCGCCGATCCCCGCCCTGCTGGCACTGGATCTGCCCTGCTCGATGGAGGCGAAATAGACCCTGTTTTCACCGGCCATGCCGATTGCAGCCACCTGGGCCTTCGGCTCTTTGAGCTCCTCCTGGATAAGCTGCGAGGTCTCGATGGCGCCTTTTCCCTTCAGATGGGAGGCATCCCTTATTTCCACCTTGTCATTGTTGATCCACAAGTAGACCAGGTCCGGGGATTTGCCTCTAACGATCACCCTGTCATAGCCGGCATACTTCAATTCCGGGGCCCAAAAGCCTCCCATCATCGAGAATGCCATCAACTGAGTCTGAGGCGATATTGTGGAAACAATGGTGCGATTACAGCCGGTGGCGGGTGTCCCGCACAAAAGCCCGGCACTGAATATCAAGAGGTTATCCGGAGAAAAGGGCTCGACTTCAGGAGGGACCCTCTCCCACAGTATCTTGGCGTTGGTACCCAGCCCCCCTAGATAGAGCTCGGTGTCTTTTGGGTCGGTCTCCACCCTCTCGATGCTTCCCCGGGATAGATCTATCTCCAAATTGTAACCTGTTTCTGCGTACCTCATTATTTTTTACCCCTTATACTCAACTTGCCCGATGGTCGTCCGCGTTGCCTCTAAAAGCCTGAAAAACGCTCAGTCAACCTGTAATCCCTGTCCGTCATCCAATCCAATAAGCTGAAAATAGGCTGTTGCACTGTTTCGTATACAAAAAATCCGCCCCCGAGACTATGGCTGCACCCGGGCGCATATCCCGTATTTCCAGATGAATAGCTAAATTGTAGCTGTAGCTGTGATGTGATTATATTGTAGTTATATTTCTTGTCAAGATTTTTTTTAGGATCTCGAGAAGATGTGAAAAATTGAAGGTGAGAGAGTTTAGTTGTTAAGGCGGTGGACTACAATCCCCTTGCAGATAACCACCCATTAGGGGCATCGTCAGCACATTTTGTGTCGTCCCTTTAGGCCTGCAGACTGAATGACTCAAGCTATGGGCATGGAATTGGATTCCCGGGCGGCACGCTCCACCGCACCATGATTTTACCTCTTGGGCTTGCCCTTTTTGCTTTTTCCTTTCTGGCCGGGCGGATAGCGTTTGATGACTTCTGAGTGATATTGGTATGGTTTTTCAGTATTCATATCCAAGGTCACACTCTGCCCTAATTGAACTCTTATGGCCCTT
>CAYVDE010000230.1:0-3161 GCA_964450535.1 uncultured Desulfobacterales bacterium | reverse complement strand
TGCCATTCAGTCTACCCAATCCGACGCATCTTGAATTCTGTGAATTCTGGGGACAGTATATCGATTTTTACCCCTTCTGGATTTGCGCCCGCGCTTGTCGGCCTCCAAGCTCCATACGAAAACGCCGTCGAATCGCCCAACAAAGACCGACCTTCCCAGGGGGAGGCTTCTAATGGCGGCTGCCCTGCTTTGGCATGTGGCGGCATACCCTCTGCGGCCTCGTTCCATCCGTGGCATGAAGAGCTCATTACCGTTTTACGAGCCGCCCCGCCAAAAAAATATACTGTCCCCGGAATTATGACCCGGCAAGCCCCGGGCTGTTGCGTATGGTGAGCTGGTCATTTAGAGTCCAGTAATCGTATATATACCCGATCAGGAACAACCCCCCCGTGAGAAGGTAGATGATGCCGGAGATCCATTTGCGCATGTAGAACCGGTGAATTCCGAAAATGCCCAGAAAGGTAAGCAGAATCCAGGCCACATTGTAACTGTAAGGCCCTGAACGGAAACGCAGATCCGCCTGGCGGTCCATTGAGGGTATGAGAAACAGGTCCACAATCCAGCCGATCAGGAAAAGGCCGAAGGTGAAAAAGTAAATGGTGCCCGATATGGGCTTCCCATAATAAAACCTGTGTGCGCCGGTGAAACCAAAGATCCACAGGATATATCCCATGGTTTTCAGATGTGTGTCATGGTCTGTCTTCATCCGCTCTCCCTCCTTTTAATTCTGGGGACACCATACCATTTTTTTTGAATGCTTGAATGCTGGGGACAGTATATTGATTTCTACCCTTTCCATATTTGCGCCCGCGCTTTTCAGGCTTCAAGCTCCATACGAAAACACCTTCGAATCGCCCCACAAAGAGCTAACTCCCCAAGGGAAAGCCCCCTGGTCCACAACTGAAGTTGACGCTCCGGTTATAGGGGCGCTGTACTTGGCCGATTGCCGGCGGATGCCCAGCCATGAGACAAATGCCGGCGGCATAACCTCTGCGGCCCCCTTCCATCCGTGGCATGAAGAGGTCATTACGGCCTTACGAGCCGCCCGCCAAAGAAATATATATACTGTCCCCGGAAAGAAATCATTCTTGTTGTATAGGAGAGAGAGGTAGAATGCGGGCTCTGGCCCGAGCTTCATCAATGCTCACCAAAGCACCTTGGATCAGCAATCCTTCGAACTGCAGAAGCGCCTGCAATACGGCCTTGCTAATCCTATGAGGAGAAATATCCTGGGTTCGCAACTGAAATACACTAGGATAATCGGCTCTTGAAGCAGCGAGAATGGCGCCGAAATCAAGGTCATGAGTAAATATAACATAACCATTTGATCGCGCCCACGACAATATCTCGCGATCAGTGGCGTTTGGTGAGACGATATCCGACCAGTGTAAACATTCATGGCCTGCAACATCCAGGGCTTCGACCCATTTAGGGGAGAGGTTCATGTCTATGACAATTTTCATGCGGTCTTTGTCCAAACAGGAACTTCAATTTCCTCGACGCGCCATGCAGCATATCGGAGCGCCTCGTCGATATCCTCCGCCTCCAGATAGGGATACATTTCCAGAATTGCCTGCTTTGTGTGCCCTGCCGCCACCAGCCCGACTATCATTCCAACAGTCACACGCATACCTCTGATACACGGCTTACCCCCCATCACCTCAGGGTTAAACGTGATCCTTTCCAGATTCTCCATAAAAACCTCCTTCCGAAAAGGGCAATGGCACTTTCGGGTTTTTCCTCATTTTATACTATAGGACAGAGGAATCCAAACATCATCTTTTTCAATCGGTTCGCCCATTTCGCAGCCAGCGCAGTCGCTCGGCCGATCAGGCCAAGACCCATCTGGATGAGCTTCTCGAGCGCGTTCGGCGTTGGGAGCACAATCTCGATCCGGCCATGAGAAAGGGGCTGCCGCTTGCAACCGCCGACCGCGGCTTGATCCGAGCCGGCCGAGACATGCCGGGTTCCGCTGTTTTCGTCAGGCCCGTGATCCGCTGCTGATCTGCTCATATTGGGAATACAGGTCCAGGCCGAAAAACAGGGTACGGTGCCGCTGGACCTCTTCGTAGAGACGCCGCATCAAAGCGGCCGGTGACTGCTACCCTGAGAAATATCGCGTCAGGGCCTTCCTTCTCCCGGTGACACGCTGGTAGGCCTCTTTCGGGTATCCCAGGGCGATCACCGCATAGGCAGACTCATCGCCCGGTATGCCGATGCGCCGGAGGATCCTTTTGTCCCTTCTCATGGCCTCAATGGCAAATCCGATGAGACAGGTGCCAAGGCCGAGGACGTGGGCGGCAAGAAGCATGTTCTGGGTGGCCAGGAGCGCATCCTCCTTCGGGCAGGAGGCCTCCTTCTTGGAACCTACCACCACTGCGGCCGGAGCGCCGTGGAAAAGCAGATCCTTACCGTCCTTTTCCCATTTTTCGAGGCCTTCCTTGACTGTCTGGTAGTAGTTCAGGAAATACTGATCCAGCTCGGGTTTGCTAAGGAGCTTGAGCCCTTTTCTCAACCAGGCCTTCTCGGCTGTCCGGTTGAGGTTTGCATAGAATTCCCCCACCCACCGGGCGAGCTTTTCCACGGCCGCCCGGTCGGGGAAAACGGTGAAACTCCACATCTGGCAGTTGGTCCCGGATGGGGCCGTGGCGCCGATCTTTACCAGATCCTCCAGCAGGTCTCCAGGCACGGGCTTTTCCCGAAAGTTTCTGCACGACCGCCTGGACTGCATCAGGTTCACAAGACCCCGAATATCCCCGTGACCGAAAGGCAGCCATTCATCCAGTGCCTCAAAGTTCTTGAAGGTGGATAGCGCCGGATCCAGGGCAGCCACCTTTATAGCGCCCGTGGGGCACACGGCCATGCAATGGCCGCAATTGAGGGACTCCAGGCCTGTCACCACGGCCTTTTTGCCGTCCATGGTGATGGTTTCCTTCGGGCAGACCTCCACACAAAGGCCGCATCCTGTGCAGAGAGCCTCTTCTATCGTGGTCGTGACTGTTCTATCCATAAATGGTCATCCTGTGAAAAAGGGAAACAGGGACGCTGGAACACCCTTGCCAGCCGCTTTTGTTCATTTGAATGGCGGCAGCCCTGCTTTGTCATGTGGCGGCATACCCTCTGCGGCCCCGTTCCATCCGTGGCATGAAGAGCTCATTACC
>CAYVDE010000229.1:0-3180 GCA_964450535.1 uncultured Desulfobacterales bacterium | reverse complement strand
ATGGTGTCCCCATATAAAATAATCACCGCTGCATCCCTTTGAGCAGGGACAGCACATTGTATCCCAGCACACTGTGGTTGTAGCCCCCTTCGAGCACGGCAAAACAGCCGCCTCCCCTTTGCCGGGCCGCCCCGGCCGCCATGCGGCCGATCTCCTCGTAATCCTCCGTAGCCAGCAGCCGCCCCCAATCCTGTATATGGTGGTCGAATCCGGCCGATATGCCGATGATGTCCACCGGTGTTTCGTCCAGGAGTCTTTCCACTTCCTGCAGGTATTCTTTGCGGTCGGGGGCCGAAGGGTTGTGGATCTTCACCCAGTGTCTTCCCCCGAGGATATTGACCGTGCCGTCTCCGTAATGCAGGTCGATGTCCAGAACAAGTGCGCTTTCGATCTTCCCTCGGGATTGCAGGTGCTGCAAGGCAACGGCCATGTTGTTGAAATGGCAGAACCCCCAGGCGCCGTCCGCCGAGGCGTGGTGACCGGGAGGCCGCACCAGGGCCATACAGGGTTCCTCGAGCCCGATTTCCGCCGCCTGAATGGTTGCGCCGGCTGCCAGCGAGGCGATTTCGTAAAGGCCTTCCCGGCGGACCCTCATTATGTGGGCTTCGTTGTGGACGGCGGCGATCTGGTCATCGGTCGCCTCGGAAGCGGTGACAAATTCCACCTCTCCGTCGATGACCCGGACAATCGATTCCATGCGGCCGGCCTCGGCGGCCGGATCATGGTCGTAGACCTGATAAAAGGCTTCATCAAAAATTACTTTGATCATTCCGGCCCCTTTTTCTCTTGCCCAGGCACTCCTAAATGAGCGACCTGAGCTGCGAAATCGCATTGGACGGTATTTTTGCCCCGAACCTGGTTTTCAGGCGCCGGGCGCCTGCACCTCAATTTTACCGCGGTATGGAAAGACACTTCAAGCTGCGTTCTTCCCTACTGCTGCGATAGACATCAATCAACGCACGTATTTATCAAGCCGGGCAGAAGAAAGTCGTATCTTTGACGGCCCGTTTCTGTTAATATCCGCCCCAACCAGTCAACTTAGATCCGAAAGCCCTCCTCCTGAACGCATTGCAGGAGCCGGTGGGTCTTGTTAATTTTCATTTTCTCAAAATTTTTTATACCTCAACGACCGTTTATGACAATCACTCCTGGTAGGCTCCTCCAAGAACACATGAAAAAGGAGGAAACGCCATGGAAGAGGTCATCAGAAAATATCTGTCGGGTCTGACCCCCTCCGCCCCCCAGGGCTACTGCAACCTGGCCATGATCCCGCTCACAGGCCGGGACCACACCGACGAGGACTACCTGCTCCTGGACGAGGCAATGGCCCGGGGGTCAATCACCGTGGCCGAGGTGAGCGGGGCCGGATCCGTGCCCCAGCTTCGCGTGGAGAACGCCTCCGGGCACAAGGTGCTCATCCTGGACGGCGAGGAACTAGTGGGGGCCAAGCAGAACCGGGTGGTCAACACCACCATTCTCATTGCGGCGAACGCAGCCACCGTGATCCCTGTGAGCTGTGTTGAGCAGGGCCGCTGGTCCTATGACACGCCCCTGTTCCACAGCGAGGAGCGCATGATGAACGCCGACCTGAGGGCCATGAAGGCGGGCCAGGTCCACGCCTCCCTCCGGCGCTCGAGGGATTTCAGGTCCGACCAGGGCGCCATCTGGAACGAGATCTCGAAGAAGGCCTTCCGCCGCAGGGCCTATTCCCCGAGCATGGCCATGTCCGAGATATACGAAAAGGACCGGCCCCTCCTGGCGGAGTATGAAAAGGCCTTCAGCCCGGTCCCCGGACAACTGGGCGCAGTGTTCCTCATGAACGGAAGGGCCGCGGGCCTGGACGCCTTCGGCCGTCAGGACACCCTCGTAAAGATGTTCAAGAAGCTCCTTAAAAGCTATGCCCTGGACGCGGTGGACCGGTACGACCCGCCGCCCGCCTCCCCCGACCCCGAGGCCGAAGCCACGGCCTTTCTTGAGGCCTGCGCCTCGGCCCGTGTGGAGTCCTACGAGGCCCCTGCCCTGGGAACGGACGGCCGCATCTTTTCAGAAGAGGTCACAGGCTTTGCCCTCGCATTCGAGGACAGTTTGCTCCATTTCTCGGCCTTCTCCAGAAAGGGCGCAGACGGGACCCGCAAAGAACAGTCGCCCATGGCCCGGTACACGGCCCGAAGGCGCCACGCCGGAAGGGGACGGCAAAGGAAAGAAGACCCATGATCGAACGGGCAATCCACCTGGCGGTCAAATTCCACGACCAGCAGAAGCGAAAGGGCACCAAGATCCCCTACATCGTACACCCCTTTGCCGTGGCCGTGACACTGGCCCGTGCCGGGTGCCCGGAAGAGGTGATCGCAGCGGGCATCCTGCACGACACACTCGAAGACACAAAGCTCACCGCAAAGGACATAGAGCGGGACTTCGGCCCGGCCGTGGCCGCAATCGTAAAGGGCGCGTCCGAGCCCGACCACAAGAACGCCCCCTGGAAGGAGCGAAAGGCCCACACCATAAAATACCTCCGGGAGGAGGCCCCACTCGAGGTCCGGCTGGTGGCGGCAGCGGACAAGCTCCACAACATCAGCTCCATTGCCGAGGACCTCGCAACCCACGGGGAGGCCGTGTGGGACCGCTTCAACCGGGGCCGCGAGGACCAGGCCGAATACTACCGGGGCCTGGTGGACAGCCTCTGCAACCGCAAAGACAACACCGGCTACGAGCCCCTGTTCGAGGCCCTTGAACGCAAGGTCAAGGAGGTGTTCCCTTGAGCCCCGCGGACAGAGACAAGGCAGAGGGCCTCCTCTTCGGACTGGCCATAGGCGACGCACTGGGCGCGCCAACCGAGTTCATGTCCCTGGACCGGATCAAGGAGAAATACGGCCCCAAGGGCATTCAGGACCTCCCCGACCCGGCCCTCTTCACGGACGACACCCAGATGGCACTCGCCATTGCCGAGGCCCTCGTCCAAGCAGGGGATCAGGACCTGGAGACCATCATGGAAGCGGTGAAACACCACTTCATCCAGTGGGCACACTCCCCCGAGAACAACCGTGCCCCGGGCAGGACATGCCTGAACGGCATCGCCCGCATGGAAGAGGGCATGCACTGGACCCAGAGCGGCATCGCCCGCTCCAAGGGCTGCGGCTCGGCCATGCGCTCAGCCCCCATCGGCTACCTCTATCAGCACGA
>CAYVDE010000228.1:0-3184 GCA_964450535.1 uncultured Desulfobacterales bacterium | reverse complement strand
TTCCCAGTTCCGGGGGACCCTATCAGCAGGGCATCGTGTCCGTCCCGGATAAATTTTCCACTTACCAGTTCATAGATTTCTCTCTTGGGCAGTTTCGGGTTGAAGCCCCAATCAAACTCCGTGAGGGTGGGTTGTTCCTTGAGGCCGGATGCCTTGAAGCGTGTTTCTATGAGGCGGGACCTGCGGTTATCCAGTTCGTCCTGTACCAGCAAGGCGAGTACCTCTGTGAAAGACGTCCCCTGATTGGCCTGAACGATGCGGCTCTCAAGTGTGGCGATCATGCCATTGAGCCGGAGGGATCTGAGACTGCTTTCGATTTCGGCGATTGACATGTTCATGGTTTTTCTCCTTTTTCATCGGGTGATTGTTCAAAGGATCCCTTGCCTGCGGAGAGCTTGAAGTTGCTCCACTGACATGTCCGCCGGATCCTGGACGGTTGTCTTGTTGTCGCCGGGCAACAAATGATCCCAGTCAAAGACCTCCACATCGAGGTCGTGATGGTGAAGCCTCTCCTGAACCTGCCTGCACCCGTTCCGCCCTGCCTGGTCCCGGTCCAGGAACAAAAGTATTCGGGGGAACCGCATCAGGGTCCGGATCCACGTCAGGCGCTCGACCTGTTCCCGGGAGATGGTGCTCCCCATCAAAGCCACAACATTGCGGCAACCGCCTTCCACGAGCTTTGCCACGTCAAAAAACCCTTCCACCAGGATCAGACCGAACTTGTTGGCTTGACGCCAGGCCTCTTGATCCAGCAGGATCTGATCCTGGTTGTACAACTCGAAGCCCTTTCGAAAGGGGTAACTCCAGTATTTACCGTCGGAGTCTTCCTGCTCTGTGCTCAAGGCACGCCCTACATGACTTAAAATAACCGGCTGAAGGCCATGGCCGTTTTCTGTGAGGCCGCGTATCTGGAACACCAGGCGTGAGTTGAGAGGCGAGGCTGTCTTTGCCCAGTACCGTTGGGGCAGAAACCCACACCCCAGGTAGCGGCAGGTTGCTGCCGATATGCCCCGGCGGGCTAACTCCAGATGATCCGGTATCAGGTAACGACGGAGGTCCACCTTGATGGGCGGGTTGGTGTTATTGGAGGGCTCTTGCCGGTGCCGTATGCATGTTGATGAGGGCCCGGGATCATTTACCATCGATACCCCTTGGTCCACCATCCACCGGGCCACCTCCAGCATGGTCATGTCGCGGCCGCGAAGGCGTAGCATCTCACGGCAGAACTGCATGATGCCGCCTCCTTTGCCGCTGCTGAAGTCCTTGAAGATGTTCTCCGACAAACTGACGTGCATGGAGGCATTCTCTTCCCTAGTGAAGGGTGATTTGATCCAGATCTCATGGTCCCGGCTGCGCCGCCTGTGATCCACTTCCAGGTCAAAGACCTCTATCACCTTGTGCCAGCTCGCCTGCTGCCAGACCTGAGGAATTTGGGAAGAAATCTCATCTGCAGGTTCTTTAGGGGAAGCCTCCCCGGCGGCATGCTGCTGCCAGAAAGCTGCGTAGTCTTCCCCGGATCGAATCAGCGGGTGCTCCTGGGTCAGATCGAATGATACAGCCGCTTCTTCGGCCGCCATGTTCTCGACCATCCGCCGCAGTGCCCTGGAGCTCTTTAAGCCGTTTGCCCTGGCCAGTTCAGCTGCTTTCTCCACGTACCGGGCCGGGTGGTGCCGGACCAGGTTGACAAGGCCGTACATCCTGCGTTGACCGCTCCGGCCTTCTTCGTTGAACCACTCCTCACACAGAGAGAATGTGTTGGGACCTATGACCTCGGCCTGGGCCAGCAACCTGTCCGTTTGACGTGAAGGGTTGAAGATCCGGTCCCTTGGCCCCATCATCAATGACCCCGGCTGCCTGCTCCTCGGATGACGGCGGATCACCTCCATCCTGAGCGGATCCAGGATTTCGATCTCATGGTCATAGATCCTCACCGCTACACTGCTGTACAAGGGGGCCGGGCCGGCTGCATAATAAGAATTACCCACCTGGATCGTACCGTCGTCGTAGACCGTCCGAGTCCCCTGCTCGAAATACCTGAACGGAGTCAGGGGCAACTGCGCCAGGTATGGCCTTTCTTCCTGGAACATCTCCTCAACCTGACGTTTGGCACGACCGTGGATACGGGGGGCGGCCCAGCGCTCCTCCCAGTGCATCAGCCACTCATTCTGGGCCTCGATGCTCTCGAACTTCCTTCCCTTCAAGGCAGTCTCCTGGGTATGCTTGACCGCGTTTTCCACAGTCCCCTTCCGATTTGCATCGTTGACCCTTGCAGGATCCGCCACCACGCCATAGTGAGATAACACCGCGGCATACAGGACATTCAGGTCAGGATCATAGATGTCCGGCTTGATTACCCCCTCCTTGAGATTATCGAGGCTTATGTATTGCGGGCATCCCTTAAAGTAGCGAAACGCTTCCTCGTGCACCCGGCACCATATCTCTTTACTCGATCTCCACACCACTTTCCGAAAGGCCCGGCCGGAGTATTTGAGCACCATCACAAACAGTCGCGGCCGGCGATATCTCCCGTTGTCACAAAGCGTCGGAGCCCCTGTCCCGTAATCCACCTGGCCTTCTTCTCCGGGCAGGAATTCCAGGCGGTCATACTGATGGGGGTCCTTTCCTCTGAGCCTCCGAACAAACCTCTTCACGCTGTTGTATCGATGAGTGAAACCGAACAGTTCCACCAGGTCCTGGTACATGGCCATGGCGTTTCTTCCCAGCCTCAGCTGCTCCTCGATCCATTGCCGATGAGGCTCACAGGCGGAACGCGCATGTTTGGGCAAGTTGTCTTTCGGACCCGGTGGCCGGGGTGGGGTATTTTGACCGGACTGAACCAAAGAGCCGGTGACCACCCCCTCTTGGGTGGGGTATTTTGAATGCTCATTGTCTTCCGGCGGGACCAGATGGTACAATTGCGCATACCTTCGGATGGTCTTCCGATTGATCCCCGTCTTACGGTGGATCTCGCGTTGACTGATTCCCTTGTCCAGCAAAGTCTCGACTGTCGTCTTCAAATGCGGCTTCAAAACGTTCATCCTTCCTGCCCCCCAATTTGTGGATTTCACAAATAGGGGGTGTACGTTCTGTCGCCGTTTTCAACAATCTCTACTGGAAAAAGAGCCTCGTTGGGTGGGGTATTTTCAGGTGGCCATAGGTGGGGTATTTTGGGTGGCCATCAGGG
>CAYVDE010000227.1:0-3195 GCA_964450535.1 uncultured Desulfobacterales bacterium | reverse complement strand
GCCCGGGATCTTCGGGATGATATAGTCCGGCTCACGGAAGGCTTCCGCCGCTGGCCAAGGGTGCATATCATCGCGCACAGCATGGGCGGACTGGACGCCCGGCACATGCTCCTGAACCACCGGATGGAAGACAGGGTGGCCTCCCTTACGTCCATCGGGACGCCTCACCTGGGTACGTCCTATGCCGACTGGGGCCTGCGGCGGTTCGCCTCCCTGATCGGCCTCTCCTCTACCCTGGGACTCAGTCTCGAGGGATTCCTTGACCTCACACGCAAACAGTGCCGCCGCTTCAACGAGACCGCCGCACTATACGAGGAAAAAAACGGGGTCCTCTACCGAACGGTAGCAGGCACACAGCCTATCGAGCGCATTTTCCTGCCTATGCGTTTTGCCTCCCGCATCATCCAGGACGAGGAAGGGGACAACGACGGGCTCGTGCCCGTTTCATCGGCGATATGGAAGGATGGCTACCACCTGGCGACCATCGATGCCGACCATCTGAACCAGATAGGATGGTGGAACTGCGGCGAAAAAAAGGCGGGGATATCGCGAAAGGTATTTGAGGGCCGGATACAGGACTTCTACCTGAAACTTGCTTCCGGTCTTTGATCTTTTTACCGAAGGGATTGAAGCGCGGCCCCGGCGCCTGCCGGGGCCTCAACAAGCTAGAAGTCGCACTGCTCTCCTGCGGGAATTCCCCACCAGTCCTGCTCCTGAGTCTTTTCCACCGCGTCCTCTTCACACTTCCTGTGTCCGCCCCAGGAATAAAAGGTGTGATCCCAGTTCCTGTACATGGTATCGTGTTTCCAGAACTCCGAGCGCTCCGCCGCCGTGCCGCAGCCGGCAAGGAACAGGCCAAGAATCGCCAACACAATCATTTTCCTGATCATTGGAGATACTCCCCCTTTCTTTTGATTTCCTGATGGTTCAATTGTCGCATTAAGGATTCGCACTTGGAAACAGCGTACCTCAAACTCCTGTCCAATGGAAGCTTTTTTGTGTTTTAGTCGGAATGCCCCTTGTCAGACCATCTCCAGGGCCACTGCCATGGAGACCCCGCCGCCGCCGCACAGGGTGGCCATGCCGAGCGACTTTCCACGGCGCTTCATGGCATAAAGCAGGGTGACCATGATCCGGACGCCTGTGCATCCCACGGGGTGGCCCAGGCCGATACCCGAACCGTTCACATTTGTCCGCTCCCGATCCAGCCCGAGTTCCCTCTCGCACCCTATATACTGAGCTGCAAAGGCCTCGTTGAGTTCCACGATTTCAAAATCCGCGATCTTCAACCCGGATCGTCCCATAAGGTCTTTGACCGCCGGCACGGGGCTGAGCCCCATCACCGACGGATGGCACGCGCCACGGCCCACGGCCCGGATGCGTGCCAGGGGCTGAAGCCCCATTTCCTCGGCCTTTTCAGCGGACATTATCACCACGCCCGCGGACCCGTCGTTTATTCCGGAGGAATTTCCGGCGGTCACCTTCCCGACCTTGGGAACGAACGCCGGAGGAAGCCTGGCCAGGTCGTCGAGGGTGAGCCCGGGACGAAAGTGCTCGTCCTTGTCGAAGGTCAAAGGGTCCTTCTTTTTGCGGGGGACCGTTACTGGAACTATTTCGTCTTTAAAATCACCTTCTTTAGTCGCTCTTTCGACATTGTTATGGCTTCTGAGTGCCACTTCATCCATCTCTTCTCGGCTGATATTGTGAAACTGTGCCACAAGCTCAGCTGTCTGACCCATTATATAGGGCTTACCTTTGAAAAGCTCCAGCGGCATACCTTCCTTGACCGGCCCGTCCTCGGGGTGTGGAAGGAGATGGGATCCGCAATGAAGGGCATGAATCATCGTGTCAACAAAGGTGTGGTCCTGGAGCCGGCATCCCCAGCGCGCATTGGGTACGGAATAGGGGACGCCGGACATGTGTTCGGTACCCCCTGCGAGTATGATATCGGCCATGCCGGCCTGAATCATGGCCATGCCCGAGACCACGCCCTCCATGGCCGAAGTGCAGACCCGGTTGATGGTTACGGCGGTGACGTTGTCGGGAAATCCGGCCAGGAGCCAGGCCACTCGAGCCACATTAAGGGCGTCCGCAGGCTCCAGGCAGCAGCCGTAACGTACATCATCCACCTGTTCGGGCCCTATTCCCGCCCTGTTAATCGCCTCCTTCATGGTCACGCTCGCGAGTTCCGCGGCGTTGATGTCGCGAAGAGATCCGCCGAAGGCCCCTATGGCCGTCCGGCAAGCAGATACGATTACTACATCTTTCATAATCTCACCTCGTTCATCCGGCTTCTTGGAAATGTATAACGACTCCCTGCAGAGTCTGAACCCTTACAGGCCTTCAACCTTTTCATCAGCGTGTCAGACGCCAAACGCACATGGAAATCCGCGCTTTTTTGCAAAGCATTATCACGATAAAAATGAATGGTTATTCATTCTCCTTCAAGATATAGTCGAAACATGTTTTCGTGTAAAGGGAAAACCCCTGTAAGACCACTTCGCGGGGTGTCGGCGTCGGTGAAAAGCTGAGGAAAAGAGAGGAGGCCATACATTGGCATGTGAATCGAACTGTGAAAAGGTAAACTCGTCGGGCATTCGTGCCGTTCTCTTTGACTTTGGAGGCGTACTGGCGGAAGAGGGCTTCAAAGAAGGCCTGCAAGCCATCGGCCGGCAGAGCGGCGTGGACCCGGAAGAAATGGCCCGGGCCGGATTTGATCTGGTCCACCGCACCGGTTACGTAACCGGCCGCGCCGGTGAGGCATCCTTCTGGGACTCCCTGCGCAATGAGGCGGGGGCCAAGGGAACCGACGACGATCTTCGCCGAGAGGTCATTTCCCGCTTTGTTATACGACCGTGGATGATTCAAACAGTTGAACGGCTCCGCGAACAGGGCCTTATAACCGGCATTCTGAGCGACCAGACCCAGTGGCTGGACGAACTGGAACGTGAACATGATTTCTTCCGGCACTTCCACTACGTGTTCAACAGTTTTCATACCGGCGTGAGCAAGCGGGACTCCGCGGCCTTTGACCGCGCAGCCGCCCGCATGGGCATTCCCGCTGGCGTCACGTTGTTCGTGGACGACCAACCCGGGAATGTGGAAAGGGCCCGGGAGCGGGGGATGAAGGCGATTCTGTTCAAAGACCGCAGAGGCTTTCAGGAGGAACTGGCTTCCTTCCACCGGCGGTAGATG
>CAYVDE010000226.1:0-3214 GCA_964450535.1 uncultured Desulfobacterales bacterium | reverse complement strand
CACATCTCAGCCAGGACGAAATGGACCTTGGTGGCAGAGCTGATATCCTCGGTCAATGTCGCCTCCGGCGGATGCTCCCCTTCAAAGGCCTCCTGCAAGCGGCGTCTCGATTCCTCGTCCGCGTTAAGGGTCGCCAGGCGTGCCACCTCCGGCTCAATGAGAATGCGGACCTGGTGGAGCTGATGAATGGAGATTTTGTTGGCCAGAAACAAGTCGAGGCAAGCGCTCGCCAATTGCTCAAATGTGAGGTCAGTAACAAAGGCGCCGCCTGTCGCTCCCTGCCTGATAGTAACAAATCCTGCGTTTTCAAGCGTCCTGATAGCCTCCCTTATGGCTACACGGCTCACTTGAAATTGTTCAGCAAGCTCCCTTTCAGAAGGGAGCTTCTCTCCAGCCTTGAATTCCCCGGACAGAATGGCCTCCTTGAGTTGCTGGAAAACCTCTTCTGAGATCCTGGGCTGTCGTATGGGCTTGAATCGGGGCATATGGGCATCTCCTTCGCAGGTTCCGGGCTTGTGGCCTTGATTTTTCTAAAAAGCATAAATTTATATTGACAAAAAGTTTTGCTTGTTAAATATTAGTCCAATCTAAGGCTCCCCCGATAAGAGTGCAAGTAAATTTTTCAGGTAGTGCAACCTTGGGAGGAAATGCCTTCGCTTTCATAGGGCTACCTGAAGCCGGTGATCCCACAGGCTTCTATTGGTAGGATATTAACCCATTGAGCAACAGGAATTCAAGGACTGCGTTGAAGTAGGTAATATCGCCGACCTTTAGGCCGGCTCCATCTCTGTGGGAAAAGGCGAACCCATGCTGCATGGAAACGCCGATTTCTTGCAGGCACCTCTCTCCGGCGCAGCACGGGTGATACCCGTAACCCATCATTTTCATTAAATTGTTCGAATAATTACAACAAAAACCATCTAAAGCATAAATCAATTTTATTAAGGTGTTAATTAAATGGCACATAAATTTTTATTGAGAGAATTAAGTCGATATGAAATTGGCACCTTCGCAGATATTATATTTAGAAATGCATATCTTCATCCCGAAGATGAGGCCTTTGTATGCGGATCTGATAGAATATCTTTCGCACAATTCAATGCACAGGCAAACAGTTTGATAAATGCTCTTCATTCCCTGCGGGTTAAAAAAGGGGCTGTATTGGGAATATTGTCATGGAATTGCCTGGAATACATGAATATTCACGGGGCGGCTATGAAAGGCGGGTTTATTTCGTCTCCTTTCAATCCAAGACTTCACCGAAAAGAACTGGAGTATATTATCAATTATTCTGAGACAGAGGCGCTTTTCATAGGTCCCGAGATGGTGGAAACGGTTGATCGTCTGAAGCCTCTGTTGACGGGAGTGAAGCATTTTGTATCGATTGAGGGGTCTCATGGTGAAATGATCGCCATGAAGGAGATGATGGAGGCGGCCCCGTCCGACGAGCCTGAACCGGAGGTTCGACAAAACGACCCCGTATTCATTTTTTATACAAGCGGAACAACGGGTGTTCCGCGAGGGGCCCTCTATACCCATATTCGCAAGTTGAATGCCACACGAATCAAGAACCTGGAGATGGGCATACGGGCAGGCGACAGGCAGGTCCAGGTCCTTCCGCTTTTTCATATCGGAGGAGACAGCCATGTGTGGCCGTTTTTCTGCGTAGGTGCATGCAATGTGATCATGCCCCAGAGATCGTTTGATCCGAATGACGCCCTTCGGGCCATTCAGGATGAGAAGGCCACGGATATCCAGATCGTTCCCCCACAACTAGGGGCCATGATGAGCGAGCAGGCCCAAAAAGGGTATGATATGAGCACACTAAAGCGGATTTACTATGCCGCGTCTCCCATGCCCGCGGAGTTGTTGAGGCAGGGGCTCAATATGTTCGGCCCGATTTTTTCCCAGGGCTACGGGCAGACCGAATCAGGCCCTCAGATCTGTTCCCTTCCCAGAAAGGCCCACCAGGTCCTGGACAGACCAAAGGAAGAACAGCAAATCCTTCTGTCCTGCGGGCAGCCCAGCCCGGGGGTTCATGTCAGGGTGGTGGATGAAGACGGTAAAGATGTGGGCCCTCGAGTAGTCGGAGAAATAATTGCCCGGAGTCATTCCATAATGCTCGAGTACTGGCGAAAACCGGAAGAGACCAGTGAAGTGATTGTTGATGGATGGCTTCATACGGGTGACCTAGGTTACTACGATGAAAAGGGGTTCATCTACATCGTCGACAGAAAGAAGGACATGATTGTCAGTGGTGGTGAAAATGTATATTCCCGCGAGGTAGAGGACGTCATCTATAAGCACCCTGCAGTGGCCGAGGTCGCTGTTGTAGGACTCTCGGATCCTGTCTGGGTGGAGCGTGTGCATGCAGAAATTGTTTTAGCCGATGGCATTGAGGTCAGTGAAAAAGAGGTGATCGATTTTTGTAAGGAACAGATTGCATCCTATAAAAGCCCTAAAACTATAGCCTTTGTCAAAGCCCTTCCAAAGAATCCTCAGGGTAAGATTTTAAAAAGAGAAATTAAAGCAAAATATATCAAATATAACGAAAATTAATAAAATTGCATAACTGATTCTAAGAAATGCTCTTATATAATATGAATAAACCAATTTAAGGAAGATAAAGTATATGGAATAGCAATATGTCATAACTTTCTTGCCCTCAACTTCGGCGGCGCCCGCCCCGATGGATCCACCACCCTTAAAAAAGGGAATCAGGTGATCCATGGAAACTTCTTCAGTCAGTCTTCCTTTGCCGATTTCGCCCTGGCCGATGAGCGAAATGTCGTAAAGGTCCCCGTTGATATCCCTCTCGAGATTCTGGGCCCTCTGGGCTGCGGCGTACTTACCGGCGCCGGAGCGATCATGAACACACTCCGTCCGAAACCGGGTGGCTCCATTGCCGTTTTCGGAGTCGGTCCGGTGGGCATGAGCGCGGTAATGGCCGCGGTGGTAAGCGGTTGCACTAGGATTATTGCCGTGGATATCCATAATGAGCGCTTGGAAAAGGCCCGGGAGTTCGGTGCCACCCATGTTGTCAACGCCGCAGAGGACAATCCGGTGGAGACGATCATTGACATTACGGGTGGGGGGCCCGACTTTTCCCTGGAATGCGTGGGCAACCCGGCTGTGCTTCGCCAGGCCGTGGACTGCCTGCCCCTCCTCGGGGTCTGCGGACTCCTGGGGGTGGTGGCTCCCGGCACGGAGGTGG
>CAYVDE010000225.1:0-3244 GCA_964450535.1 uncultured Desulfobacterales bacterium | reverse complement strand
AGAGATCATAACGGAGGGAGTTAACGGATGGCTCGTCCCGGCTGAAGACACCGGGACCATGGGGGCCAGGCTGATTGAAATCGCTCGACACAGGTCATGGGACAGCTTGGAGGCCGAAAGCCTTCTTCCGGAGCGGTTTTTGTGCGCTAACGCCGTCAGGGCCTATGAGTCTTTGTTGATGACATTCGCTGTGAGCCCTTGTGCATGAGTTTTGAACCCATCCGAATCGCACACGTCATCACCGAGCTCAACATGGGCGGGGCCGAGCAGATGCTCAGAAAGCTCGTCACCCGCATGGACAGGAAGCGGTTCAGGTGCGTGGTGATCTCCATGACAGAGCGGGGGCCGATCGGCGAGAAGATCGCCGAGGCCGGGGTGCCGGTTTTCCCGCTGGGCATGGGCCGCGGAAAGCCCACTCCCGATGGGCTTGCAAGGTTTTATCACCTGCTGAAGCAGGAATCCGTGGACATAGTGCAGTCGTGGTTGTATCATGCCGACCTCCTGGGGTTGCTCGTTGGGCGACTGGCAGAGGTGAGGAGTGTGGTGTGGGGGATACGCTGCTCGGATATGCGGCTCCGGCAGTATCGCCCTTTGACGGCCCTGGTGGTGCGGCTGTGCGGTGTGCTATCGCCCCTTGCGGACGCTATAGTGGTGAACTCGAAGGAGGGAGCCCGCATCCACTGGAAACGCGGTTATTTGACCGACCGTATGGTACTGATCCCCAACGGGTTTGATACGGGCGTTTTCAGGCCGGATGAGAGAGCGCGCGGCCGGCTCCTGAATGAGCTTGGGCTTGGAGAGGATGCTAAGCTGATAGGCCTGATCGCCCGCTTTGATCTTATGAAAGATCACCCCAACTTCCTCGGTGCCGCGGCCCTTTTGGCAGGGAATGATCCATCCGTACACTTTGTGATGGTCGGGCGTGGTATCACACCCAACAACAGGACGCTTGCCTCTTACGTGCCTGAAGGCCTGGAAGAGCGGCTCCACATGCTCGGGCAGCGTGACGATGTGGCGAGTATCGCGGCGGCCCTCGATGTTGCCACCTCTTCTTCGGCGTTCGGCGAGGGGTTCTCCAATACCATCGGCGAGGCAATGGCCTGCGGCGTTCCCTGCGTGGTGACCGATGTGGGGGATTCGGCAATGATAGTAGGGGATACCGGGGTTGTGGTGCCGGCCGGAGACAGTGAAGCGCTGGCCCAAGGCTGGCGCAGGATCCTTGATATGGATCCTGAAAAACGTGCCGCTATGGGAGCAAAGGCACGGGAAAGGATTCAGACGGAATACGAGTTGAGTGTGGTTGTGCGAAGGTTTGAGAGCCTTTATGAGAAACTGATGGTGTGAGTGTAGGTGTAGGTGTATGTGAGGGTTAGGGTATCCGGGAGACAAGGATAAAGGTGAAAGGACAGCGCGTCGCTCTCATTATAACAACATACAACTGGCCCGAGGCGCTTGCGGCTGTCCTCGGATCCGTGAAGAGGCAGACCCGGCTGCCGGATGAATTGGTGGTGGCGGATGACGGGTCCGGCCCGGACACCGCAAGGGCTGTGGGTGAAGCCCTTAAGGGGAGCGGGCTTTTATGGCGGCATGTCCGCCACGAGGACAACGGCATCCGGCAGGCCAGGATAAAGAACCTGGCTGTCCGGCACACAGAGGCAGGCTATCTGATCTTTGTGGATCACGATGTTGTTTTACACCCCTGCTTTGTTCAGGACCATCTGGCCCTGGCGGGCCGGGGAGTGTTTCTTCAGGGCAAGCGTTCTTTTCTGCCCGGGGGCTTGACCGAGAGGATCCTTCAGGGCAAGGCACTTAACGGAGCAGGGCCTTTAACGCCGGGGCTGGGAAACCGGAAGAACGCCCTCAGGTGCCCGAGGCTCGGGCGTTTGCTGTCCAGGCGGAGGCGGTTTCAGACGTCGCTTCGGGGCTGCAACCTGTCCATGACCAGGGAGGATTTCCTTTTGGTGGACGGGTACGACGAGACCTTTGACGCGGCCTGGGGCCGCGAGGACTCGGACATCTGCTACCGGCTGTTTCACAGCGGGGTTTACGGGCGCAATCTTTGGTTCGCCGCCCTTCAGTATCATCTTGATCACCCGGTCCAAAAGAACCGGGCCAGGGACGTCCTGGACCAAGAACTGGATCGCCTGCGGCGGGAGAACAGACGGGAGGCGCTCAAGGGGTTTTCCGCTCTCTCCGCTGAAGGGGGCGTTGTCCGATCCGGTTAAACATGAATAAGGGATTTGACTGACATGGATATCCTAGGGATTTCCTGTTTTTACCACGACAGCGCCGCGGCCCTGGTCAGGGACGGCCTGATCCTCGCCGCGGCCCAGGAGGAGAGGTTCACCCGAAAGAAGCACGACCCGCGGTTCCCGTCCAATGCCATCGCCTACTGCCTGGAGGAGGCGGGCATTACCGCTGAAGATCTTGACTTTGTGGTCTTTTACGACAAGCCTCTCCTCACGTTCGAGCGGCTTCTTTTGAGCTATATAACGGTAGCGCCCAAGGGTCTGCGCTCGTGGCTGGAGGCCATGCCCCTCTGGCTCGGCAAGAAACTGCATGTGCCCAAGGTGGTGGAGCGGGAAACAGGCTACCAGGGGGACGTGCTGTTCACCGAGCACCACGAGGCACACGCGGCCTCCGCCTTTTATCCTTCTCCCTTTGAGGAGGCCGCCATCCTCACTGTGGACGGCGTGGGCGAGTGGGCCACCGCCAGCTACGGCACCGGTAAGGGTAATGAGATCGCCCTTTTAAAGGAGCTCCATTTCCCTGACTCCCTGGGCCTGCTCTACTCGGCCTTTACATACTTTACAGGGTTCAGGGTCAACAGCGGCGAGTACAAGCTCATGGGGCTGGCCCCTTACGGCCGTCCTTTGTACAGAGACAGGATTCTCAACGAGCTCATCGACTTGAAGGAGGATGGTTCCCTCAGGCTGAATCTGGACTACTTCGATTTTTTGGGCGGGCTGCGCATGACCAACAAGCGGTTCGACAGGCTGTTCGACGGCCCGCCTAGAAGTCCCGAGACCGAGATAACCAGGCGCGAGATGGATATTGCCGCAAGCATTCAGTCGGTCACCGAGGAGGCGATTCTTCGAATGATGAGGCACGTGCACCGCGAGACGGGCATGAGGCATCTCTGCCTTGCAGGCGGTGTGGCCCTCAACTGCGTGGCCAACGGCCGCATTCTTCGGGAAGGTCCCTTTGAGGACATCTGGATTCAGCCTGCGGCCGGAGACGCGGG
>CAYVDE010000224.1:0-3304 GCA_964450535.1 uncultured Desulfobacterales bacterium | reverse complement strand
TGCGATAGGCCGGAAGGGTCGTGGCCATGTAACGCGCGATGCCCACCGACTTCAAAAGAAACACCGTGGGAATGATCGGCACCCCAAGCCCCTTGGCCTTGTCTGCCAGCGCTGCGAAGACCTCGAGGTCGAAGACCGGTGGAGACACGATGAATTGGGCGCCGGCATCCACTTTTTTCGCGGCCGCCTCCAGTTGTTCATCCAGTGCCTTGTCATCCGAGTAAGGTTCAATGGTGCATCCGACCGTAAAAGTTGGATTGCCCTTGAGCTCGATACCGGCCATGTCCGCACCGTCCTGGAGCGACTTTATTCCCTTCAGCAACTCCAGTTCGTCGAGGTCGTTTACTGTTTTGGCGTCAAAGTGGTCCCCGTAAGCCATTTCCTCGCCGCGGACCACCATGATATTCTGAACGCCCAAAACGTGAGCGGACAGGAGCTCAGCCTGCACGGCCAACCGGTTTCTGTCGCGGCAGCAGACATGAATTATGGCTTCCATGCCCTGCTGCTGCATGAGAACACCACCGCCGAGGGCACTCATTCTCATCATCCCGTCGGCCATGTCGGGGATTACAACGGCGTCTACGCGGCCCTTGATTCGCCGAGCATGGGTGATCAGTTCCGAGATGTCCACCCCTTTCGGAGTGTCCATTTCCGCCAGGATCACGAACTCACCTGAGGCCAAACGTTTCTGAAAACTCATGGCTTCCCTTTCTTTTCCAATGGATAGGGATCATCATGAAGGCGTGAAAGTAGTTGTTTCACGTGTTCATGTGATCCCGCTGATTCCCGTCAGGGGGTCGCACCCCATGAGCGCAAGCCCAGTCTCAGCAAGTTTGGTGCCAGGGCTGGATGGGCCTCCAAAAAGGAGTTATCCACCTGTTTTTATATGATTAATAATATACAGGCAGACGGGAGGGCAGCTCCATGTGATTGCGGCTTCGCAAGCAAAGATGTTGGCAGTGCTGCAATTTTGCAACAGCCGTTACCACCTCTATTTAAACATTGTCAACCTTTTTGTCCCAAGGATCTGCCTGAAATTGGCGCCCTGGCTTACACAGCAAAGGGCAAGGGAAGAATCGACCACCCTGGTTCCTGAGACGGCGTCCAGGCCGTAGTCAAAGAGGACGGGGGTGAGAGGAGTTGTGTCGCCCAGCATTATGACATAAGCCGAGGGTGAGCACAGGGAAAGCAGACCCTCCAGCGTGTGGTTTGTAAGTGACGTCCCGGTTATTGCAACCACATCCGCTTGTGGAATGAGGTCGCCGGCCTGCTCCTCCTCAAAATCGCCTTCCCAGGGGTTTTTCTCGATGACCCACAGTTCCTTTGCTTTTCTTCTCACCCTGGAAAGAAAAGGAAAATGTCCTACGACAGCTATTCTCCTGCCCTCGCCTTTTTCCAGTATGAGATCGGCGGCATTTAACTCCAAGCAATTCGCTTTGTCAACCGCGAGAAGGGAGTTTATGGCGGCCATGCCGATGGCCGCTTCAAGGATGCTATCGGAATATGCCATCCTGGCCAGTTCTTCGGGTGTCTTGTCTAAAAGACGCCCGGGTTCTTTGACAAGGGGAGGTGTTTGACGCAAGGCGTCGCGGGGCAGGTTGGCTGCGAGCCCGCAGTTTCGGGTCAGTACGCCGGTGTGGAAAACCCCCTGGCGTACATCTCTCACCGGCGCGTCAAGATCGAGTGTGGATATCAGGTGATCAATGATTCTCATTGTTGAAGCCGCTGGTTGAGGTCTTCCCATATCTTCTTGACGGCCTTGGCCCCCTCGGAGTCCTGGTTGAATTCCACAATGGTTTTTCCCTCCACCATGGCCTTTGTAAAGACGTTGTCAAAGGGAATCCTCCCCAGGACACTTATGCCTTTCTCCCCGGCGAAAGACTCAATGGCCTCTCCCATAGAAGGGTTCAGGTCGAACTTGTTTACACAGAGCATTGCCGGAACACCGAAGAATGAAGCCAGTTGGGCCACTCGTTCCATGTCGTGTTTGCCGGAGACGGATGGCTCCGCCACTATGAGCACGGCACTGGCCCCCCCCATGGAGGCAATCACCGGACAACCCACCCCCGGGGGGCCGTCGGTAATAAGGAGATCCAGGCCTTTTTCTTCCACGAGTTTTTTCCCCTCCTGTCGGACCAGCGTGACAAGCTTTCCGGAATTCTCCTCGGCTATGCCGAGGCTGGCATGGGCCATGGGGCCGAACCGGGTGTCGGAGATATACCACTCCCCGCAGGTATTGAGAGGAAAATCAATTGCCTCTTCGGGGCAGAAGTACCAGCAGACACCGCAGCCCTCGCATTCAATGGGGTCGACCACATAATCCTCGCTTATCGCGCTCCACCTGCACAGGTCACGGCACAGGCCGCATTGAGTGCATTTCTCCTTATTGATGACCGCGGTGTGGCCTGACTCGAAATCATGCCGTTCTTTAATGTTCGGGTCCATTATCAGGTGAAGATCCGCAGCGTCAACATCCGCATCACAGAGGACCTTGTTCTCGGCAAGTGAAGCAAACGCGGCAACAACACTGGTCTTGCCCGTTCCCCCTTTGCCGCTTATTATAACAATTTCTTTCATTAAACCCGCTCCTTTTCAGCCCTTGACTTCCTCAATTCGATGAAAGAGCTCTTTGAATTTGTCTTTCCATGCAGGCATGGCTTCGACAAGCATCTCACCCCTCGAATAGAGCTCAGCGATTTTCCTATCAAAGGGAATCTCCATCAAAACGGGTATCCCCTTGTCTTTTGCATAATCTTTGACCCGATCGTCTCCCATATCCGACCTGTTGATGACAAGACCGCACGGTATGCCCAGTATGTTCACGGCCCCGACGGCCAGTTTGAGGTCGTGCAGGCCGAAGGGCGTGGGTTCGGTGACGAGCAGTATAAAATCCGCCCCCTTCATTGAAGCGATGACCGGGCATGACGTCCCCGGGGGCGCGTCGATGATGGTCAGATTGCATGGGCGGGTGTAATCTCTCACTTTTCGAATAAGAGGTGGCGACATGGCCTCGCCGATGCGCAGCTTGCCGTACACGAACTCCAGCCCGTTTTTCCTGCCCTGCTCGAGAATGCCGAGTTCACGGCTGGTTTCCGTGATGGCTTTTTCAGGGCATACCTCCATGCATCCGCCGCAGCTGTGACAGAGCTCATGGAACGGCAGGACCGTTTCGCCGATCACAATGATGGCCTTGAACTGGCATATCTCATTGCATTTTCCACAGAGGGTGCATTTTTCCATATCCACTTGCGGGACAGGGGTGAACACCGTCTCGGTTTTCTCGATCTCCGGGTGGATGAACAGA
>CAYVDE010000223.1:0-3330 GCA_964450535.1 uncultured Desulfobacterales bacterium | reverse complement strand
CGACCTGCTTCGTCACCCTGTTGAAAAACTGGGTCCAGTTAAACCAGTAACTTCTGGATTCCGGCCTTCGCCGGAATGACGCCCGAGGGACTTTTTTCGATGCCATCATGGTTCAGGATCAAGAACAGGGTCGGCACTGCGGCCCTCACCGAGACCGGTGAATCTTTTAACCCGGCATAAAGGGAAGGAGAATCAGGGCATGAAGCTTTCGACTCGGGGCCGCTACGGCATGCGCCTGATGGTTGAGTTGGCAGGGAATTACGGGCAGGGTCCTTTGAGCATGGGGAGCATCTCCCGAAGCCAGGGGATTCCAATCAAATATTTGGAACAATTAATTATCCCATTGAAAAAAGCAGGACTCATAGGAAGTGTGCGAGGCCCCAAGGGCGGCCACATGCTCACCAGGCCGCCTTCCAAAATTAGCGTCTGGGAGGTAATCAGCCTTCTCGAGACACGGGTCCTGTTGCTTGACTGCCTTAACGATCCGGAGGTATGTGATCATGTGGACGAATGCCTGATTCGACCGGTATGGGGAAAGGCCTACAATGCCATGAGGCGGATCTTCGAGGACACGAGCCTTCAAGATATCCTCCAACACAGGCAGGGGTGAAAGATAGCCCGGGAATTCTCATGCCATGAAGACCGATCTTCCTGTTAAATACCCCGCCATCGATTTCGAGCTTCGTCATCTGGAGATTTTCTGCAAGGTCCTTGAGTTGGGAAGTTTTTCCAAGGCGGCCGAGGAAGTTCACCTTGCCCAGGCCTCCGTGAGCGAGCGTGTGGCCAACCTGGAGCGGATGGTGGGGGTCCGACTTTTGGACCGTCTGGGACGGCAAGTCGTGCCCACCAAGGCCGGCCTGCTGCTGCATCAAAAGGCCCTTGCACTCCTGGGAATGAAGCGTTCGATCTGCCTGGATATGGAAGCCTTTCTGGGCGTCCACCGAGGAGAAATCCGCCTTGGAGGAAGTACCATCCCCGGCGAATATATCCTTCCCGCCGTGCTCGGGCGTTTTCGAAAACGATACCCAGAAGTGACGGTACGGCTCGACATCGCGGACACCAGCAAAATCCACCAAGGCGTGCTGGACGGGCGCTTCGAGCTTGGCGTCGCCGGCTACCGCAGCAAGGACACCCGGCTGGTTCACGAGGCATTGTGGGAAGACGAACTGGTCCTTGCAATCCCGGCGGATCATCAGTGGGCGGGACGTAAATCCGTATCCATGGAAGACGTAATGGGAGAACCCCTCATCTTGCGTGAGGAGGGATCGGGCACACAGAAGAGCCTCGAAGATCACTTCCGGGAGGCCAAAGGACACGATATCGATAAGTTCCGGGTGTCCGCCAGGCTCGGGACATCCACAGCAGTCAAGGAGGCCGTGAAGGCCGGACTCGGAGCGGCTTTCCTTTCATATCACGCCCTGGCCGCGGAACTCGAGCAGGGAGCCGTTAAAGCACTTCGACTCAAAGATCGACGCATCATAAGGCGGTTTTACATGATCCGGGACAAGCGCCGCACCGCGTCCCCTCTTTGTGAGGCCATCTCATCTTTCCTGATGGAAACAGCCCGGCAGGAATGACCTCTCCGGGCCGGAGACGAGACCCGGCCAGGGCTTATCCATAACCCAGCTGGGCCAGCCGTTCCTCATCCATCCCCAAAAAATGGGCTACCTCGTGCACCACTGTTATCTCTATTTCCCTCTCCATTTCCTCCAGGGTCTCACACACCTGTTCCAGGTGCTCCTGGAACAGGACTATCGTATCCGGGTAAAGGGGCGGATTGGACACAGAACGCTCCGGCAACGGAACGCCCTGGTAAACACCCAGCAAAAGGTCATCCGGCGGCATCTCCATCTCCTCCAGCAGTTCCGGTGCAGGGAGGTCCTGGACTGATATGGAAATATTTTTCAGGCAATCGCGGATCTCTTCCGGGATTCGGCGAATGGCCCGCTGTACAATCCTGTCAAAAGTCTCCGAATCCAGCTTCACACCTTGTTCCTCTCCTCTTTTTCGGCCACGCAGTAGATGCCGCCTTCACTAATGCCCGGCCCGAAACACCGGTTGCAGGAGATGCATGTGGCCGGACGGCGGTCTCCTTCCTGCCAGCGCAACGGAAGGCCCGGCTCTCGAATAAGCGGCCGGGACATGGCCACGAGATCCAACCCGTTTTCTTCCACCGCCATCCGGGCCGTCTCCCATGAGCGGATCCCCCCCACCACAATGACCGGGCAGGCCACGCATTCTTTGATCCTGCTGGCCGCCGAAAGGTTATAGGCCTCTTTTTCAGGCCGGTCGATCTTTGTGCGGACCGGGCTGAGCCCCCCCGATGCATGTGTCCCTGTTGATATTTCCACGGCATCGATCCCCGCCCTGGAAAGCTCTCCTGCCGCATAAAGGGCGTCATACTCTGAAAGGCCGCCCTCGAGGTTGTCCGAAGCATTCAGCTTGATGAGCACGGGAAAGTCCTTGCCCACGGCCTCGCGAACCCTGTGGTAGACCTCCATGAGAAAACGGCAGCGATTCTCGAGAGAACCGCCGTAGTCATCCAAGCGGCGGTTGGTGAGAGGCGACAAGAACTGGTTGATGAGATAGCCGTGTGCACCGTGAAGCTGTACCGCATCAAACCCCCACTCCCTGGCACGAAGCGAGGCCTCTGCAAAGGCCGCCACGATGTTCTGAATCTCTTCCCGGCCCAGTTCCTCAGGTGTCTCAGGGAACTGTTTCACCTTGACCGCAGACGGTGCGAGCGGCCTACGGCCGGCCATACCGATCTCGGTCTGGCCCCCGGCATGTACCAGTTGAACAGCGATACGGCCTCCCGCTTCATGAACGGCATTCGTAAGCCTCATAAAATCTTTCATGAATTCATCCGTGTGGATGCCCATCTTGCCGGGCATCTGCCTGCCCTCGGGCCGCACGAACGCATATCCCGTTATGATGAGTCCGACCCCGCCCCGCGCCAGAGTCTCGTAGCAAATCCTCAGCCTCTCTCCCGGGCGGCCATCCGGATCACACATGCCCTCCCATGTGGCGGATCGTACAATCCGGTTCGGAAGCCTCATTGTGTTTAAATCTATGGAGTCGAACAGTCCGGCCATGAACCACCTCCAGGTTTTTCAGATGCGCGGTATCAGTACATAACCCTCTGGTTTTTCCATATCCTACTTCATGATTCGCAAAGGCTGCAAGAGAGGGTTCGAGATTCCCAGTCTCAGTCGTCAATCGGCTTTTCCGAGGTAACAACAATGACCTATCGGGATATCCAGTTTGACTTGTCCTCCAAACACACTTATAAACTCCGGCAATGGTTTGGCGTTTTCACAGGGCATTCAA
>CAYVDE010000222.1:0-3399 GCA_964450535.1 uncultured Desulfobacterales bacterium | reverse complement strand
GCCGACCTGAACAAGACCATATACACTCAGCCGGCGGTCATGACCGTCAGCTACGCCTGCTACCGGGTCCTGGAACGGCGGTGCCGGGAGGAGGGCATTTCCGTGGATCCGTACCTTATGGCCGGCCACAGCCTGGGTGAGTATACGGCCATCCTGATTTCCGGGGCCATTGATCTGAGAACCGCTCTTAAGCTCGTACACAAGCGGGCTTCCTACATGACCGAGTCGGGCAAGGCCTATCCCGATGCAGGTCTTATGGCCATAGTGGACAAGGAAAATGAACTGGACTACGACCGCGTGTGTGTTGTCTGCAAGGATTTCGGAGTCTACGTGACCCTCAACAACACAAAAAATCAGATTGTAGTCGGCGGATCAAAGAGGCGGCTCTTGGAACTGGCCAAGGAACTCAAGGCCGAGGGCAAGATAACCAGGATCCTCAAGGTGGAGGGGCCGTTCCATACGCCCATCATGAAGCCCGCCGCCGACAAATTCCGCAGGGAGCTGAACCGCCATACCATCCGTATCGCAGCCAAGCCCATCATGGCTAACGTGTCGGCCGAGGCCATAGTGGATCCCAATCATATCCGCGCGGAGCTGTTTGAGCAGATTTACAAGGTGGTGAACTGGCGTGGTTCCATTGAAAAGGCCGTTGAGAACGGCGGAGACCTCTTTCTGGAAGTGGGCCCGAAGCGTGTCCTGAGCAACATGATTCGGGACATCAACGATACCATTCCCAGGCTGAACGTGGAGGACATGGAATCTCTTCAGTCCACGATTCAGGCCCTGAAGGGAGAACCCGGGGAGTAATCCATTCCCGCCGGCAGCCTTGATCAAGGCCTCTTCTTCACCTCCTTCCCGCCGGGAGACCCATGGACCGACCAACGCAGGATCATAACGCCCCGAGGGTCCTGGTGACCGACGTCACCCTGAGGGAGCACGGACAGAACGTGCCTCTTAACCGGCTGGAGTCGTTTTCAGCCGAAACCCGCATCCGCTTAGCCATGCGGCTCATGGAGGCCGGTGTACACTCGCTGGAGGTCTTCTCCTGCGTCCACCCCAAGGTGGCTCCCGCCATGGCCCCGGACATCCTGGACCGCATTGCATCCGCCCTCGGACGTCCGGCCGGGGTGGATCTGATCACTTTGGTGCCGAACCGTGCCGGATACAGGACATTTCTGGACCTGGGGCTGGGGCCCGGTGGATACCGCCACGTGCTGGGGATGTTCGTGTCGGCGGTGGAGGCCCACAACCTTGCCAATCTGGGGCGTTCCATATCGGAATCGCTCGAGGAGTACGGGGCCCTGGCCGGGGACGCGGTCTCGAGGGGGATCCGCCTGAAAGGCTATGTTTCCGGCGCTTTCGGTTTTCAGGAGCCTGCGGGCGGTGAGTTGATTCCGGCCGGTGTGGAGGAGGTGAACCACATCGTGAACCGCCTGTTTCAAATGGGGGCCGAATCGGTCACGCTGTCGGATTTGCAGGGTGTCGCGGATGAGAAGGCCACCGTCGCATTTTTCGAACAACTACTGGAGCTGAGAAAGGGAAAAGACCTCGATCTCCTCGGTTATCATCCCCACAGCAAATACGGCGAGAAGGCCGTGGACAACAGCCTGGCCGTGCTTGCACTGGGCATAAGGCGGTTCGACTCCTCTCTGGGAGGGACCGGGGGCTGCGTGACCGGCGCGCCCGGGAACCAGCCCACGGAACTTCTGGTGCGCAGGCTTCACGAGGCGGGCGCAATCACGGGAATTGACGAGGGAAGGCTCAGGGGGATACATGACGCCCTTGATTAATACACCGGCTGTTTTTATCGTCCTGTCGTCAAACAGGGTTATAGGTGTTGAGGTGTTTAGGTGTTAAGGGGCAAAGGGCAAGGGCCGCCGGCCGCTGATCATGGCCGGACCCCTATGATAAGCCGTCCTTCCACGGCCCCCTTTTTCACCGGATTCTGCTCCTGGCCCGTGGCATCCGGAACGCGCCGGGAAACATAGCTGTAGGCCTCGTCCACGGTGATCAGGCCGTCGCCATCAGTGTCGGCCGGCCCCCGCAGCCCTTCCAGCAGGTAGTATGTAAAAATTCCGTGTCCGATTTTGTCGTCTTCCTGGCTTACCTCGTTGGCGCCGCTGGCGCTCAGTATCACGCGCCCTTTGCCGGAAGCGATCCGTTCCATGAAGGCATCCGAGATGTTGGCCCGCAGTCCTGCCATGCTTATGGTGCGGCCGCCGCCGGCCCCGCTGTAGCAGGAGTCCACAACGAACACCAGCCGCTGGGAGCGGATCCGGTTGAAGATGTGCTGGATCTCGCGCATGGGAAGGGCCGATGCGTAAAGGTCCTTCATGTCCGCGCCGTGTGGAAGCAGGTACTTCTCGAGCCCGTCCCCGTCCGGGCTCATCATGTCCCGCTCAGTGGCCCCGTGTCCCGCGAAGTAGAGAATGACCATGTCCTCCTCGCCCGCGCGATTCTTGAGCTGGGTGCCCAGGACGCTCCTTAGCCTGGAGAGTTCAGCCTCTTCGTCCAGCAGCAACGTTATGTTCTCTTCGGGGATGCTCATGTGGTCCACCAGGTGCCGGTAAAAGGCCCTGGCGTCGTTCACCGCGTATTGAAGCGGGCGTATGTGGGCGTAGTCGTTGATGCCTATGACAACCGCCCAGATGTTTTTTCTCTGTTTGACACACTGAAGCGTAACGATCTTTTCCGTGGCCAGCCCGTCGGCGTTAACCGCCCGGACGCGTATGCGGTTTTCTCCCTCCTGTAACGGGACCTGCTCCAGGAAGGACAGCCTCCTGCCGCTTGTTTCGCCCACCATCTTGAGGCCCCGGTCGGAGTCCCTGTGGAGGGGTCGGCCGTTTATGAAAATTTCGATCCTGACTATCTCCTGGTCGTCCTCCACCACACCCCGGAGCCCGATGATGTTGACCTCCACGGTGCTCCCGTCTTCGGGTGATGCGATCACCACCAGTGGAGGGGTCTTGCTCACTTCCTGAATGCGTGTCTTGAGGTCCTCCTCGCGTTGGGCCATCTCCCCGATCTCCTGGGCGAGTTGCTCGGACTTCTTCTGTTCCTCGGCAAGGGCCTGCTTCATCCTGTCGAATTCCGCAACCATGTCCTGGAGCTTGGCCAGCCTGTCCTCCAGGGCGGCGATGCGCGCCTCCCTGTCCGGATCCGCCGGGGCCGGGCCGGCGGGTTTGGGCGGGGTGTCAACGGAAGGGCGGGCCTCTTCCGCCTTGGCAACAGATGCCTTGGGTGCGGGAAGGGCCTTCTCGGGGACCTTTGCCTGCTCCGGCGGTTTCTCTGCGGCCTTGAGGTACGCGATCTCCTTCTTTGTGGCCTCTATGGCTTCCGCAGTCTTCCTGCGTTCCTCGACGATGGACCTGGTGAATTTGGCTTGTGCGACACCGTCTT
>CAYVDE010000221.1:0-3399 GCA_964450535.1 uncultured Desulfobacterales bacterium | reverse complement strand
TCCGGGTTCAGAGAAATTGAATCGATGCCTTCTTGAACGAGAAAGGCGGCGAAATCCGGATAATCACTTGGCCCCTGACCGCAGATACCCACTTTCCTGTTCGCTTTGTGAGCCGCTTCGAGGAGCCTCTTGATTTCCATCTTTACTGCATCATGTCTTTCATCAAAAAGATCTGAGAGTTCAGAGGCGTCCCTGTCCACGCCCAGCACGAGTTGCGTGAGGTCATTGGACCCGATGGAAAAACCGTCGAACCGTTCTGCAAATTCCCTTGCCAGGGTTACATTCGAAGGGATCTCGGCCATCACATACACTTCCAGACCGTTCTCTCCTCTTTTCAGCCCGTTCTGCTCCATCACCTCCAGGACCTTGTCCGCCTCTTCCGGTGTCCTGCAGAAGGGAATCATAACCACCACGTTTTGCATCCCGATCCTTTCGCGAACCTTGAGAATAGCCTTGCATTCGAGCGCAAACCCGTCGCGGTAGCGGTCGCTGTAATACCGAGATGCGCCTCTAAACCCGAGCATGGGATTGTTCTCGGTGGATTCGAATTCCTCTCCCCCGATCAGGTCCGCATACTCGTTCGTTTTGAAATCGCTCATTCTGACAATGACCGGCTCGGGATACTGGGATGCAGCGATTTTGGAAATGCCTAGTGCAAGATGATCAACAAAATATTCTGTCTTGTCCTTGTATCCTCGGGTTAAATTGCTGATTTCCTTCTTGACCTTCTTGTCTTTCAGTTCCTCGAAATGTACAAGGGCCATGGGGTGAATCTTGATAATGTTGTTGACAATAAACTCCATGCGGGCCAGACCGATTCCGTTGCAGGGCAGGCGCCACCATCGAAACGCAGCGGCTGGGCTCGCAATGTTCATCATGATTCGGGTTTTTGTTTCAGGGACATCTTGCAGGTTCACTTCCTCTTCGTTGAACTTCAAAATGCCTTCGTACACATAGCCTCGATCACCCTCGGCGCATGAAAGGGTTACCTCCTGATCATCCTTCAGCGTGTCTGTTGCCTCTCCGGACCCCACGATGGCGGGAATGCCAAGCTCCCTGCTCACTATTGCCGCGTGGCAGGTCCTTCCGCCATGATCCGTAATAATCCCCTTGGCTTTTTTCATGATTGGTACCCAATCCGGATCGGTCATTTCAGTGACAAGAATGGAATCATTCTCGAATCGATCGATTTCATCGGCACTCTTGATGAGACAGGTTTTTCCTGCCGAAATCGCCTCTCCGATGGCCAAGCCTTCCAGAAGCCTTTCACCCTTTTCCTCCAGCGTATAGGTCTTAAGGCTTTCAGCCTCCTTCCGTGATTGAACGGTTTCCGGCCTGGCCTGCACAATGAAAAGTTCATGCAGGTCTCCGTCCTTGGCCCACTCGATGTCCATGGGTTTTTCATAGTGCTTTTCAATGGCAACCGCCCAGCGGGCCAGTTGAAGCACTTCCTGGTCTGTGAGTACGAACCGGCGGCGATCTTTTTTAGGGGTCTCGATGTTTTTCGTGAAATGGCTCCCTCCAGTGGCATAGACCATCTTCTTTTCCTTGTCCCCCAGGGTCCGGTTGATGATCGGAGTGAAGGAGTTTTTCCCCAGCAAGGGCTTGAAGACCATGTATTCATCCGGATTCACTGTGCCCTGGACGACATTTTCCCCCAGACCCCAGGTCGCGTTTATGACGACCGCATTCCTGAAACCGGTTTCCGTGTCGATCGAAAACATCACCCCGGACCCGGCCCTGTCCGAACGAACCATTTTCTGAACGCCTACTGAAAGCGCCACCTTCATGTCGTCAAATCCATGTTCGGCCCTGTAGGCAATGGCCCGGTCGGTAAACAGCGACGCATAGCACCGCCTGCAGGCGTCCATCAGGTCCTCCTCCCCCGAGACGTTGAGAAAAGTCTCCTGCTGGCCTGCAAAGCTGGCTTCCGGCAGATCTTCGGCGGTTGCGCTGCTTCTGACCGCCACATCCACATCTGAGTTTTCACCGTTGTATCTGCTGCTGAGTTCTTTGTAGGCATTTCGAATCTTGTCGGCAATGGCTTCAGGAAAATGGGCTTGCCTGAAGAGCTTGCGAATGGATTTGCCGGCCTGCTCCAAGGGGCTCTCACCATTCCGCCAGCGCTCCAGATGCCCTTTGATCTTCGAGGGAAGATCGTTCACATCCAGGAATTCACGGTAGGCTTTGGCCGTGGTGGCAAATCCGTCCGGCACCCTGATACTTTCTTTCTTAAGGCTCCGGATCATTTCACCCAGGGAAGCGTTCTTGCCGCCCACATTTGCTACATCGGCTGAAGTGATGTTTTCAAACCAGACGACATAATCATTGTCTTTGGCCATCAGTTTTTCCTTTCTCTGTGTCGAATTCATCGAGATGGTAACTTGTAATAACGCAGCCTCCACAGTTGCACGCTGCCCGCCGCCCTGCCGGTGAGCAAGGCGGAGGTGTTATTATCCCAGCAGGATGCTCCTTCCCGTCAGCCTCCAGAGTAAACCTTAAGGGCATATCTTTCTGGTTTGAATGGGTTGAATGCTGTATTTCGCTTGGGTCCAATCAGGAGGGTGATTTTCCTGATTAGCTTTTTCTTTTCCTCCAATACAGGATTCCCCCTATTTACCGTGAAGGCTACGCGGTATAAATATGAGTCCTGAGTCTCACTTTCTTCAGGATTTTCTTATGGTAAATGAGGGCAACGTCCATATAGGGACCTCCGGCTGGCAGTACGGCCACTGGAAAGGACCGTTTTATCCTGAAGGACTTTCCGTCTCCGATTATTTGACTCATTATGCTGAGCGATTTCACACCGTTGAAATAAACAATTCTTTTTATCAACTGCCTAAAAAGGAGACGCTACGCCGGTGGCGGAGCAAGGCTCCTCAGGATTTCATCTTCAGTTTCAAGGCAAATCGCTACATTACACACATGAAAAAGCTGAAAGACCCTGCTTCCTCGCTTTCCCGTATGCTGGAGCTCCTGCCTGCCTTGGGCGGCAAACTGGGCCCTGTTCTGTTTCAATTGCCGCCCAAGTGGCGGTTCAACCCTGAGAGATTCTTCGATTTCCTCGAGGCTCTGCCTTCGAAATATCGGTACGTCTTTGAACTGAGGGATCCTTCCTGGCTGGACCGCCGAGCCTATGAAGCGCTCGAGGAGGTAGGGGCGGCATTTTGCATTTATGAATTTGCAGGGCGCACATCTCCAAAGGAAATCACCGCAGATTTCGTATATATCCGGCTCCATGGCCCCGAAACTGTGCCCTACAAGGGGCAGTATCCGACAAAGATACTTTCAGGGTGGGCCGGTGCCATCTCAACCTGGTCGGAACAGGGGCGCGATGTTTTCTGTTATTTTGACAATGATGAGGCCGGTTATGCGGCGCAGGATGCCTTGAGGCTTCAG
>CAYVDE010000220.1:0-3433 GCA_964450535.1 uncultured Desulfobacterales bacterium | reverse complement strand
ATGCCGTCTCCGGTCATGGCCACCACACGGCCCGCTGACTGAAGGGCCTGAACGATCCTCAACTTGTGTGCCGGGCTCACCCTGGAGTAGACATCCACCTCTTTGGCCAGGGCGGACATGACCTGGGGGTCAATGATAATGAGCTCCGTGGAGTCCATTATGACCGGGTGTTCACTGTGCTGAATGTTCAGTTCCTTTGCCACTGCGTATGCGGTGGGACTCTGGTCCCCGGTGATCATTACGGTTCTGATGCCCGCACGATGGTACATGCTGATCAGTTCAGCCGCTCCTTCACGCACGGGGTCCTGCATGCCTATAAGGCCCAGCCAGGTGAGGCCCTGCTCAGGCCGGCCGGCCGGAGTTTCCGGGATTTCGGCAAAGGCCGTTCCCAGTACGCGCAGTGCCTCCCCGGCCATACGTTCGTTTTCCGTTTCAATCTGCAGGCGGAGTTCTTCTGTAAGAGGCGCCCTATTTCCGTTATGGAATACCTCGGCACACATGGAAAGGACCTCCGACGGACTGCCCTTGACGGTGTAGAGGACCCCTTTGAGGTCGGATCGCGCGTGAAGGGTTCCCATGTAAAGATTCCGTTCGGAGCGGTTCCACAGCTTGAGGAGACGATGGTCTCTTCGCATCTGTTTTGCATCCAGGCCGGCATCCAGGGCGGCCTGGACCAGGGCCTTTTCAGTGGGCGTGCCGCGAAGGTCCGGCCGGCCCAGGGTTTCAGCCTCTTCCATGTGAACTTCATTGCAAAGGCAGCATACGAGGAGGAGTCGAAAGAGTCCGGGATCCGCCAGCGGGTCCACAGGCTCACTGCCTTGGAAAAACCGCCCAAGGTGAACGTCGAACCTCTTTACACCGGAATAGATACGTGTGACCTGCATCCGGTTTCTGGTTATGGTGCCTGTCTTGTCGAAACACACGATTTGAACCGACCCGAGGGTTTCCACGGCCTGAAGGTGACGGATCAGGACATGGTGTTTTCTCATGTTCTTGATGCCCAGTGCGAAGTTGACCGTTGCAGCGGCCGGCAGACCCTCGGGCACTGCAGCAGCGGCAAGGGACACGGCCATGCGGAGCATCTGCACGAATCCGTATCCCCGAAGGAACCCCATGAAAAAGACCAGCCCGCAGACGCAGAGGCACATTACAACCAGCTGGTCTCCTATGGTTTCCAGCTGTCTCTCGATGGGGGTCTTGGGCGCGGTGGTCTCAGAAAGCAGCGTCTGCAGCTTACCCATTTCGGTGAAACCACCCGTTGCCACCACCACCAGCCGGCCCTCACCGCCGGTCGCCAGCGTACCCCTGTACACCATGTTTGTCCGGTCCGCCAGGGGCAGATTGAGGGTTTTCAGAGGCCGCGAGGTCTTGAACACCGGCATGCTCTCTCCGGTGAGAACGGATTCATCTATGCTGAGGTTGGAGGACTCCAGCATACGCCCGTCTGCAGGCACGTAAGAACCGGGCTTCAGGGTTACGATGTCACCCAACACAAGTTCTTCGGCCGGAATCTCCAGCATTCTTCCTTCACGGGTGACGGCGGCAACGGGTCGCGCAATACGTTTCAGGGAAGTAATGGTTCTCTCCGCCTCGCTCTCCGTTGCATAACCGATGAGTCCGTTGGCCGCCACCACCCCTGCAATGACCAGCGCGTCAAGTACGCCCCCCGTCAGTATGGAGACCCCTGCTGCAATGCTGAGGAGGGCCACCGGGAGGGAGAGGAACTGGTCCTTAATGATGTCCCATGGCGATCGGCTCTTGGGTTCAGGCAGGATGTTGAACCCGTAACGGCTTTGCCTTTCGGTGACCGTTTCCAGGGAGAGCCCCTTTCCCGAAGCCGACCCCAGCGTGAGCGTCACCTGCTCCCGAGGTAAGACGTGCCATGGGGCATCGGGTTGAGCCTCAGGTGAAAGGAATTCCTGAATTTTGTCTTTGAGCCTGATCACAGGCCTTGAAATCCGCTTGGATAGAGAGGTCGGATTGCGGTTTGGGAATGCTTTTTGGGTCGATTCAGGAAGGGGCTTCGGGTGATCCTCATCAAGCACATCGTTCAGGGTGGACAGGATGAGGTCCTGAATAACCTGGAAAGGCGCCTCCCTGGCATAACACACAAGCAGGTTGCCTGTAGACGAATTGGCCCTCACTTCAAGAACGAAGGCATTAACGCTGAGCCGGCGCTCGAGCAACCCCTTGACGCGGCTGGATCCGTAAAGGCCTTGAACCTTGAGGCGCGCTCTGCCGGGGACCTTCTTGTGGATCACTCTGATCAAGGCGTGCACCCTGTCGTCCCTTGACTCGGAGGCATTGACGGCTTTGCAAAAACCCGCTCAGCCTCCGCTGGCAGGGTATGAGTACATGGCACGCCTGCTGTTTCTTGGCCGTTATGGGCGATAAAACAATACGTCGCGGGGCTTTTTGCAGCAATAGACCGTAACGAATAACCTGCGGGTCATTCCGGTTTTTCCGAAATCCCAGTGTCAGGCGACGCTTGAGTTGTCCTTCCGGTCCGCCAGGGATTTGAAGTAGATCCCCATTGCGTACCAGAAGGCCGTATACCACGGTGGCGACCGGAGGCCGCTTCGCACGAGCTGATATGTCCCCACCCCGATCAGCGCCAAAAAGGCCAGCGTGGCCAGGTCCAGACGGCCCAGGGTTGAATCCTTCAGTCGTGCGCTCAGTTCAACAATCGGCGACGTAACCCGCCGGGCCAGGGATGCGGGATGAACCGTCTCGAGTTGAAACAGGCCTTCTTCCAGGGCCAGCTCCAGCACGGCATCTAAATCCAGTTCGGGGTCCTGGATGAGCAGGCTTCCTGTCCCCGGGTTGGCCTCCAGCCTTTCAGGCTCGAGTGCTTCGGCCATACGCCGGGCTGCATCACTGAAGTATTCCTCATCGCCCTTGCGTGCCTGAATACGAAAACGCACTCGATTCGGCATCCGGTGTACGATCCGGGCTGTGGGGGTCTGCAATTGGACTCCTCTACTTGGAGGCCGCGGCGGCCTTTTTCTTCTTCGGGGCCACCACCTGCTCCTGTTCTTCATTCATTTCGGCCTTTGCTTCCGCTGCGAGGTCATCAAAGGTCTCCTGCGCCTCTGCAAGGGCCAACTTGCCTCTCTCGTACATGATAAGGCCGCCCTTGATGCCCGCCTTTGTGAGGGATCTCAAAATCCCGCCGACGACCGGTAGCACCACGGGAGCAAGGATCACCGCGGCCGCGCCCACGGCGAGCCCGGTCCCCAGCTTCATCCCGCTTCCAAAAACTGGTAATCTCATGGCTTACTCCTCCTATGGGGGTGGACGGTTAAGACGCATGAGCCCGGTCGAACCAGCGAGGTTCGAAACAGGAACTCATTGTCATGATCATTGTTAGAATTTTATAAGGAGAGTGTTAGAATTTCAAGAAAAATAGTCAATGTTTGCCATTACTTACCTA
>CAYVDE010000219.1:0-3443 GCA_964450535.1 uncultured Desulfobacterales bacterium | reverse complement strand
CTATGCCTATTCCGGTCTTGTCCTGAACGCGTTCCTTATCCTGTTTCTTATCGCCAGCATACTATACTACACCCTGCGGGTGTCTGATTAGTTCGTTCGATACCCATCAGGCGCATGACACGTGGACCGGTCATCCCCCGCGCATGAAGAGGCGCGATCCTTGCCCGCAACCCAACCTAGCTTTTTGTGAAAGGCTTTCAAAAGTAACGCGCTGCTATATCACTGCATGGTGACATTAAGATGCGGGCCCAAACGCACATGGCAATCCGTTGCCAACCCCGCGCATGAAAATCCGGTCGGGCTCAAGGGGGCCGGGGACTTCCTACGCTCCCTCCGCTCCCGGCCCCCTCCGCCACGAGGCCTTGATTACCGGCGATTACGCGGTATATCAGGCGATGAAGCGACACTTCGAGAGACCTCAACGTCTGTCCTCTGAAAGCCGGCGTCTTTGTTTTATCGTCGGCGAAATTCCAGTTTTTTAGCAAAGTATCTTCACGGTAAAAAAAGGCCCGCTTTTTTTATTATTCAGTCGTAGTTCAAGGCGTAGCGAAGGAAGAGTTCATCCGGCAATTGCCAATATGTAGTGATAAGAAATTGAGTCAGCACATCCTGTGGCGTGTATCTGCCATTTCTTTTCTTCCCTTTTTCAGGATCAAAGACGTGTTTTCAAATGTTATTTTTTCCTTGACAGGCCGGGGGGTTATCGGGTAAAAGTGTCACAAAGTGGGATTTAGTGTCATAAAGTGGTGCACCAACATGTTTAAAGGACGCTCCCGACATACGCTGGACGAAAAGGGGCGGCTGGCCGTCCCGGCTCGATTCAAGGATGCCCTGCAGAACAAGGGCAATGATGCCCTGGTGCTCACAAACCATGACAGCTGCCTCTGGGCCTTTGCTCTCGACGACTGGCGCGCCATCGAAGAGAAGGCTGCAAATCTCTCCCTTTTCAACCACGCCGCCAACCGCTATCTCCGTTATTTTATCTCCGGAGCACAGGAATGTCCAATTAAACAGGGCCGCATCACAATTCCCCCGGACCTGAGGGAAATCGCCGGACTTAAAAAGGAAGTGGTCCTCGTCGGTGAATTGAGGATCTTTGAAATCTGGGACAGGGAGCAATGGGAGGATGAGTTCGAGAAGGCGAGGCAGAGCTTCGCCCAGGACAGTCAAGTCCTCTCGGAGCTGGGCATCTAGAGGTGATTCCCATTGGAGTATTCCCACGAGCCGGTGCTCCTCGAAGAGACCGTCAGGGACCTGGTTACCCGGATTGACGGGCTCTATGTGGACGGGACCTGCGGCAGCGGGGGGCATAGCAAGGCTATCGGGGAACGGCTCTCGTCTTCGGGCCGCATGATCTGCCTGGACCTGGATCCCGAAGCCGTACGCCGGTGCCGGTCCAGGATGTCTTTTATGGAGGATCGGGTTCAGGTGATAAAGAGAAACTACACGGATGTAGGCAGGGTGCTTGATGAATCGGGCCTGGGAAAGGCTGACGGAATTCTGCTGGATCTGGGTCTTTCCAGTCATCAGTTGGATCGTTCGGGCCGCGGTTTCAGTTTCAAGAGGGACGAACCCCTTGACATGCGGATGGATCCGGCAGGCGGGGTGACGGCCGGTCACCTCGTCAACACGCTTTCGGAAGGCGAACTGGAGAGGATGTTGAAGGACTACGGCGAAGAGAAGAGGGCCCGGGCCATTGCAAGGGCCATAGTCAGGGCGCGACGAAAGGAACCTTTTACCAGCGCCTTGGAGCTCTCTTCGCTGATACGATCGGTTGTTCCCCCATCCCGCGGGCCGGGCGAAAAAGACCCTGCAACGCGTTCTTTTCAGGCCTTGAGAATCGCTGTGAACCGGGAACTCGATAACCTGAAGATCTTTATTGACGAGGTCCCTGAACGGATTCACAGGGGAGGCAGGCTCGTGATCCTGGCCTATCACTCCCTTGAAGACAGGTTAGTCAAGCAGGCCCTTAGGGCCTGGGAAAAAGGCTGTACGTGCCCGCCGGATTTCCCGGTCTGTAACTGCGGGAAAAAGCCGCTGTTCAGGCCGATTCGGCGGAGAGGACTAAAGCCGACCGGGGAGGAGATATCGAGGAATCCCAGGTCACGAAGTGCCGTATTGCGGTCGGCGGAAAGGATATGAGCCATGGGCGGACAAAAATCCAGGCGCGAATTGAAAAGGCTTACAAACCGTGGGAGTGGAGTACGGATTCACAACTCCAGGAAGAAGGACCGTGAGCTGCGTCTGACATCCCGGCAGATTCTGCTCATCTCCATCCTCTTTCTGATCTTTATGATGAGCGGAATCGGATATGTCTGGTCCAACTTCGAGGGGACCCAGATCGGCTACGATCTGAGCCGCCTTCAGAAACGGGAGATGGAGCTTATGGAGCTCCATCGCAAGCTGAAGCTGGAGCTGGCCTTCCTGACGTCTCCACAGTATCTGGAGACGGCGGCCGGAAAGGCGGGTCTCCGTCCTGCAGACCCTGATCAGGTTACTCTGATTCAATGAGATGAGATTCACGGAAAAGAAATGGATTCGATTCAGAATATATGTGGTCGCGACGGGGTTCGCGCTGGGCCTCGCAGTCATTCTTGCCCGGGGCTATCAGCTTCAGGTCAGGGAACGTGACAAGCTCACCGCCATCGCCCGCGCCGGGTACAGCGGAGTCGTCAATCTCCCGCCCAAGCGTGGGACGATTTTTGATCGTAAAGGCAATGAAATGGCAGTGAGCATTGAGGTGGGGTCGGTGTACGCTCACCCTCCTCAAATCGAAGACAAGGCTCAGGCCGCTGAGAAGCTCGCCCGGGTCCTGGACATTTCGGCATCGGACGTTCGAAGCCTGCTGAAGAAAGATGTGCGATTTGTGTGGCTGCGGAGGAAGATCCCGCCTGAATTGGTCGAGCAGGTCCGCCGGCTGAAAATACAGGGGGTGGGGACTACAACCGAGTCAGACCGATTTTATCCCGGAAAGGAAATCGCCGGTCACCTTATCGGGTTTTCCGGTACCGACAACCAGGGGCTCGAAGGACTGGAGAAGGCTTACGATCAATATCTCAGAGGCCCACAGCGGGTGTTGATCCAGATGCGGGACGCACTGGGCCGCCCCTTTTTTGTGAGCCGGCCCACCACGAGGGATGATTCCGGCAAGAGCCGGGCCATGCACGACCTCGTGCTCACAATCGACAAGCATGTTCAGTACAAGGCCCAGCAGGCCCTGGAGGAAGCGGTCAGAAGTACCAAGGCCCAAAGCGGTCAGTGTGTGGTGGTGGATCCGGATACAGGGGAGATACTGGCCATGGCCGTGGAACCGTCCTTCAATCCGAATGCGTTTTCTGAATACAGCGCTGATCAGTGGCGGAACCGGGTCATCACGGATGCTTACGAACCCGGCTCAACCATGAAGGCGTTTCTTATAGCTGCGGCCCTGGACAAGGCCGTCG
>CAYVDE010000218.1:0-3446 GCA_964450535.1 uncultured Desulfobacterales bacterium | reverse complement strand
GCCCTGGTGTTCTTCGGGGCGCTTTTTTCCGTGGCTCTCTGGCGCGACAAGGCGATTCCGATGTTCCTGTTCGGGGCTCTGGCGTTCCTCGGCCTGGCCTTTCTGGTGATTCCCGGGCCCATGCGCCCGGTGCACGCAGGTTGGCTCAAGGTGGCCCATGCCATCGGAAGGGCCGTCACCACCGTGGTCCTTACCCTGGCGTACTACCTGGTCATCACGCCTTCAGCCTTGCTCAAGCGCGTTTTCGGGGGAAAGCCCATTTCAGGCAAGATAGACAGGGATGCCTCCACTTACTGGGTCACGCGGGACGACCCTGCCCAGCCCAGGGAGAGGTTCCACAAGCGATTTTGACCAATAAAAGATTCATGGGAGATATTAATGGCTAAGCAGTCCCTCATTTCGGAGTTCTGGGAGTTCATCAAGATCAGGAAGCGGTACTGGCTTCTTCCCATCGTGATTATGCTCTGCCTCCTGGGAACACTCATCGTATTTACGGAAGGTAGCTCGGTTGCCCCATTCATCTACGCCCTGTTCTAAGGAGCCCTTGCCTTTTCTGGAACGTGCCACCCTGTCCGGCCGGCTGATTTATGCCGTGCTCCTTGGGGCGTTTTTCGTCATGCCCCTGGGTACGGGCCCTTTCACCGTTGCGGAAGGGGCCATTCTGGCGGTGTGGCTCTTCTCCGGAGCATTCTGGATCCACAGGCGGGACTACCTGGCCGCCGCCTGGTTCCTGCCGGTATTGTTCGTGATTCTCCTCAAGGGCGTTGGTCTCATTTACACGCCGGACCTCGAGGGCATGGGCCTGAGCTATGCAAAAAAAGCCCATTACTGGCTGATCCCCTTTGCCCTATCGGGCCTTCGCCCCTCAAGACGTGCGGGGCATCTATTGCTCTACGCCTTTTTTGCGGGCCTTTTTGTGAATGCCTGCACGGGCTTTCTTCAGGCCCTCAAGGTCGTTCCCGTGTTTGCGGATATCGGCAACTACGCCTACATAGGGTTTTACGGCGGACACAACACCCTGGCGGCCCTCCTGATCCTGGGGATGCTGTCCGCCTCCTATTTTTTCAGGGAATCGGAGCGTTCACCGCGCAGAGTGCTGTTCGGGTTTCTGATGGCGGCCTATTTCCTGCACCTCGTTATTATTGAAAGCCGAGGTGGGCACATGGCATTCGCCGTGCTTTCCCCCTTGATCATTTACAATGTCCTTCCGAGGAGATCCATGAAGTGGACGGTGTTGATCTATTGCCTGTTGATTGCCGCCATGCTGGCCTCCCCGATCGCCCGTCACAGGGTGGAGAGAACCGTCGAGCAGATACATGAACACTTCACGGCTGAAGAATCCGTTGTGTGGGGGAAGTCCTACACAAAAGGATTGGACCGCATCTACATGTGGAGGTGGGCCGTGGATCTCTTCCTGGAGAACCCTTTGCTGGGCGTGGGGACCGGTGGATATCAAAAGGCCATGCTGGCAGGGGGAGCGGAGGTTGGTGTCGCTCATCCCCACAACAATTTTCTGCACATGGCCGTGAGTTACGGGGTATTAGGTATCGCGGCCTTCATCTGGTTGTTTTTGACTCTCCTTAAGACCGGATGGCGGCATCGTCAGAATGCTGTGGGCTTTTTTACGCTCTCGTCGACCCTGGTCCTGCTGATAGGCGGCATGACCGAGACCCACATGCTCGATGCAGGAGGAGCCTTTCTGCTGGCTGTGACCGCGGGTCTTCAGACCTCGCTTTCCGGTGAAGCCGCAAGCAATAGCAACGGGTTTTTAACACCATGAAACAAACCGGCAACTTTGCCATGATGAAGGCGTTTATGAGCGCCTACCCGGGCCGCAGTGTGCTTATGGTGCTGTGCCTCCTTTTGGCCGGGTTTTTTGAGGGTGTGGGCGTCGCCTCCGTACTGCCTCTCCTGAATCTGGCTCTCTCACAAGAGGGCAGCGACCCGAGCGCGCTTGAAAGGGTAGTGGCGGATGCCTTTTCGATATTCGGTGTCGAACCCACCATGCCTCTTCTATTGATGATAATATTTGTCGTGATGGTGCTGAAGAGCGTTTTCACCCTTATCGCCATGAAGCAAGTAGGGTACACCATTGCGCATATCGTAACCGAGCTTCGCCTCCTGATGCTGAGAGCGCTCTTTCGCGCACGCTGGAGCTATTTCATACAACAGCCCATCGGTGGTTTTACAAACGCAATGAGCACCGAGGCCGAGCGCCTCTCCAAGGGTTACCATCACGCCTGCCTCGTCTTGTCCGGGGCCATTCAGGTCCTGGTCTACATTGTAATCGCGTTTTTGCTTTCCTGGCAGATCACACTGGCATCAATCGCAGGCGGAGCGGTCATCTCCGTCCTGCTGATCCCTCTGATTAGGATGGCTCGAAGGGCGGGAAAGAGGCAGACCGAGTCCTTCAAGGTATTGCTGGTCCGGCTGACCGATCTGCTCAAGGGTATCAAGCCGATCAAGGCCATGGGACGAGTTGATCAACTCGGCCCGCTTCTGGAGGCCGAATCCATAAGGCTGAAAGGCGCCCTTCGGCAAAAGGTCTTGAGTACGGAACTCCTGAGGGCCCTGCAGGAACCGCTGATTGTGCTTCTGATGTGTTCCGGGCTCTTTATTGCGCTTATGTATCGGACGGAAGGAATGACCGGTTTTATTGTCCTTGCCGTGCTCTTTTACAGGGCGCTCACGCGCATGGCCAAAATACAGAAGGAGTACCAATCCCTGGGGCTGGACGAGAGCGCGTACTGGTCCTTTCAGAGAAGGCTGGAAGAGATAGAATCGGTAGGGGAAGAGATAAAGGGGGTATTGCACCCGTCTTTTGACCGGGTCATCCGGTTCGACAACGTGACGTTTTACTACGATGACAAGGAGATCGTCAGGGATGTCTCTTTTGAGATTCCCCAGGGAAGCCTGGTGGTGATCACCGGGGAGTCCGGAGTCGGCAAGACAACCCTTGTGGACATGATTTCGGGGTTGCTTACGCCGGAAGAGGGAAGAATCCTTGTGGACGGCGTTCCTCTCGATCAGATAAACACCCTCGCCTGGCGAAAACAGATTGGCTACGTGCCTCAAGAGATGTTCCTGTTCCACGACACGGTCCTGAATAATGTGACGCTGGGGGACCAGTCCCTTTCCAGGCATGAAGCCGAGGAGGCACTGCGTAAGGCCGGGGCCTGGGATTTCGTGTCATCGCTGAGTGAAGGTATGGATACCGTGGTGGGGGAGGGCGGGGCCCGTTTTTCAGGCGGCCAGCGCCAGCGCATCTCCCTGGCAAGGGCCCTGGTCAACCGGCCCAGGCTGTTGATCCTCGACGAGGTGACGACATCCCTGGATCCCCTGACCGAGGCCGCCATTTGCGAGACCCTGCTTCAACTCCTGGGGAAAATGGGGATCGTGGCCATTTCCCACCAGCAGGCCCTTGTCCGGGCCGCCGACAAGGTCCT
>CAYVDE010000217.1:0-3460 GCA_964450535.1 uncultured Desulfobacterales bacterium | reverse complement strand
TCAAAGGGCTTCAGGTGTTTGGAGGAGGCAGGGGAGAAGCTTTACAGGGTCTGGCTGAAGGTGGATGAGGCCGGACTTGATGACCTTTTTTGATGCGGGAGGATGAGTCATGGCCCGTGGAGACACGCTCGGAAGGCAGTGGAGGATAATTCAGCTCCTGATCTCGGCCCGCAGGGGGTGGTCGGCTGCGGACCTGGCCTCGGAGATGGACTGCAACGCGCGCACCGTCTACCGTGACCTGGAGGCGCTTCAGGTGGCCGGGTTTCCCCTGTACACGGAAAGGGTTGAGGGCAAAAACCTGTGGTCGGTGCTGGACACGGTCAAGCACCAGCTGCCGGTCCCTTTCAGCCTGACCGAACTCATGGCCCTGTACTTCGGGAGGGATATGATGCGGGTCTTTCAGGGCACGGCCTTTCACGACTCTCTGGAATCGCTCTTTCAGAAGGTGCGCACCACGCTGCCGCCCGAGTCGGTCAAGTATCTCAAGAGCGTGGAGCAGACCCTGCACGTGGGCATCAAGCCCTACAAGGACTATGCGCGGTTCAAGGAGATGATCCAGCGGGTGGAGGAGGCGGCAAGGGAGCACAGGACCCTGGAGATCGTCTACTACACCATGAGCCGGGAGAGCGAGGGCCGGCGGCGGGTGGACCCCTTTCGGATCTGGTTCTACAACGGCACGTTCTATCTCATCGGGTACTGCCACAAGCGGGGAGAGGTGCGGATATTCGCGCTGGACCGCATACGCATGCTGTCCGTGACCAAGGCCACCTTTGAGATCCCCGAGGACTTTGACCTCGATGCCTTTCTGCGGCCGAGCCTGGGGGTGTTCCAGGGGGAGCCCGTGAGGGTGCGCGTGCGGTTTGCGCCCCGGGCGGCCGGTTACATCCGGGAGAAGGTGTGGCACGAGAGCCAGGAGATCACCCTGGAGGACGACGGTTCGGTATTGTTCGAGGCCGAGGTGGCGGGCCTGGACGAGATCCGGTTCTGGGTGCTGGGCTGGGGTTCCGCGGCCGAGGTGCTGGAGCCCGAGGCATTGAGAGAGGCGGTGCGTGCCGAGGCCCGGGCACTTGCGGAACGATACGAGGGTGTGAGAGAGGAAAAATCGAGGGACGCTGGTAAATAATAAATCGGGGGACACCATACCTATTTCGATCCTTTCATCCGCTTGTTCGACCATCCTTTTCTATTAAACTTGTATCTTCAATAAACTGAGCAGACTTACAACTCGTTTGCCGAAACTTGCTGCCATTGGCTGTGTTGGAACAGGAATGCAGGTTTTCTTGATTGAAAAAAAAAGGTATGGTGTCCCCCGATTCAAAGGCGGAAAAAAATGAAGACATACCTGGAATGCATTCCCTGCTTCTTCAAGCAGGCCCTTTTCGCGGCGAGAACCGCCACCCGGGATGAAGCAACGATCAAGCGTGTGCTGGACGGGGTTGCCCGGCTAATCCCCGGGATTCCCATGGATCAACCCCCTCCTGAGACGGCCCGGGGAGTCTACGCCGAAATTCGAAAGGCGACGGGCGAATCCGATCCCTTCAAGGCCTACAAGGAGAAAAGCATTCAGAGGACCCTTGCGCTTTTTGGCAAAATGAAATCCGAGGTTGAACGCGCGGAGGATCCGCTGCGGGCCGCGGTTCGAATCGCCATTGCAGGCAATGTCATAGACCTGGGCGCGAACCCGGATTTCGACCTGGAAGCGGAACTAAAAGAGGTGCAGCGAAAAGACCTGGGCATCGACGACTATGCCGCGTTTCAGCAGGCCCTGGAAGAGTCCCGGGTCGTCCTGTACCTGGGGGACAATGCCGGGGAGACCGTCTTTGACCGTCTCCTGATCGAGGTCATGGGCAGGGAGACTGTGTATGCAGTGCGCGACACCGCCATCATAAACGATGCCACGGTTAAAGACGCTGAAAAGAGCGGGTTGGGCGAGGTGGCGCGCATCATGTCCTCGGGGTGCGACGCGCCGGGGACCATTCTCAGCAGGTGCTCGCCCGAATTTATGGAGGTCTTCGAGGCGGCGGACATGATCGTGAGCAAGGGGCAGGGGAACTTTGAGACGCTGTCGGATGTGGACGCGCCCATATTTTATCTCCTGAAGACCAAGTGTTCAGTGATCGCCCGGCACCTGGGCACGAAAAACGGCGACATGGTTCTGAAAGACGCGCGAAAGGGCATGTAACGCCAGGCCTCAGCTCTTTTGGTGTGGCACCCCTGGAATCAAATGCACTATGAAGGTCCCATATACCGGCCGCCGAGTGAAGCGGACAGCCTGCTTGTTCAGGCGACCGTGGGCTGTCCCCACAACAAGTGCGCCTTCTGCATGGTCTACAAAAAGGGACCGGCCTTCAGAGTGCGACAGGTGGAAGACATCAAGCGGGACCTTGATGAGGCGCGGGGACATTACGGCCCGGGGATCCGGACGGTCTTTTTCCCCGCAGGAAACACCATTGCCATGCCTGCCGACGACCTGGCCGCGGTCTGCTCCTACGCGCACTCACTGTTCCCCGGGCTCGAGCGAATCACCGTTTATGGGTCATCCCAATACATCCACAAGAAGGGGTTGGCTGATCTCATCAGGCTGAGACAGGCCGGCCTGACCCGCATCCATGTGGGGCTCGAGAGCGGGGACGACAAGGTCCTTCAGAGGATTAAGAAGGGGACCCATGCCAAGGAACAGATAGAGGCCGGTCAATGGGTCAGGGAGGCGGGAATCGAGCTGAGCGAGTATGTCATGATCGGCATCGGCGGAAAGGAGCGGACAAAAGACCACGCAATGAATACGGCAAAGGCCCTGAACGCCGTCAATCCGGATTTCATTCGGCTGCGCACCTTTCTCCCGAAAGTCGACACGCTCCTTCTTCACCAGATCCGGAAGGGCCGGTTCCAGGTGCTATCCCCTCACGAGGCGCTCCGGGAAACGTGGCAGATCATACGCAACCTCGAAGTGACCTCGCAGATCACCAGCGACCATTACACAAACTACGTGGACGTCCATGGCGTCATGCCCGGGGACCGGGACAGGATGCTTGCAACCATTGAAGAAGCGCTTCAAAGGAAGGAGAAGACATTCAGGCCGGTATATGTGGGGACCCAGTAATATAGAAAAGGGGGACGCTTTTTATACCGCTTTTTAAGCCTGCTTTTTCACGCTCTTCCTCTTTTTTGCGGGTTTCGGGGCCTGCTTTTCTTCTTCCACGCGCTCCTCCCGGCAGATGTTCAACCAGATCCGCCCCTGGATTTCCCGACTGGCGGGAAGCCGCTCCCTGGTTTTCACGTATTCGAGCACCATCTGATCGCCACTCAACTCGATCACATCGTACTCGCCGTTCCTGTTCCGATAGCGCTCTCCCACTTCAAAGGTGACATCCATTCAATTCTCCTCTGCCCGATTTCACGGCCCTTGTGGCCGTTTTGGTTCAGCAGCCATCCGCGGCTCGCGGATCCCTGTTTTTGGAAG
>CAYVDE010000216.1:0-3472 GCA_964450535.1 uncultured Desulfobacterales bacterium | reverse complement strand
AAGAAATACAACCTTCCGCTGGTGGTTACGTAGGTATGCTAGAACCATTGGCCCGGTCGCCAAGGCCGGTGCAACCTGAATTGGACGCCGCGTTTTGAACCATCACACCAGTGGCTGTCGGGCTGCACAACCACCTACGTGCAGCGGGACGTTCGGCAGGTAATCAATGTGCAGGACCTTCAGGTCTTCTCGGAATTCTTAAGGCTCTGCGCCGGGCTACATCATTCACCGGCTGCCCGCCTGGCACGCAAACGCCCGCATTAATCTCATGGCGGAAAATCTTCCCCTATAATTCAGGAGGGCTATTGGATGGGCGCAACCTGTGACTACCACCCGACCACCCCCGCGCATTGGGAGTGCTGCAAGTGCGAGACCGCCTTCTGCAATCGCTGCGTTGAAAAAAGGCTGGTTGAGCAATACGGGAACACGAAAACCTTCTATTTCTGTCCCAACTGCGACGTGGAAGTCGAAAAACTGGCCTTTGAAGACAGCGTTATGCCCTTCTGGCACCGGCTCCCCCGGTTCTTCCTTTACCCTTTCCAGCTCCGGCCCCTTGCCCTGATCCTGAGCTTGTCCCTCTTGTCCTACCTGTTCCTGGGAGGCGGTCTAATAAGCGGGGTCATGCAGTTCATCCTGAGCGCCGTTGTGCTCAAATACTCCTTTGCCGCGTTGACCAGCACAGCCCAGGGGCACATCAAGACCGCTCCAAGAATCGATTTCAAAACCATCTCGAATCAGTTCCAGATCGTTTTCAAGCAGATCGCCCTGTTTTTCATATTGGGGATCCTTGTGACATATGTCGTTGCCAGGTTCGGTCCGATTCCAGGGTTGGTTTTTGCCTTGTTTCTTCTTTTGTCCCTTCCCTCCATCATCATTATCCTTGTCGCGTCCAACAGCCTCATAAACGCCCTCAATCCCATTGTGTTCGTGAGCATGGCCTGGCGTATCGGGTGGGGTTACCTGATCATGTGCCTGTTTCTCATCATGCTGCTCGGCGCGCCCATGACCCTGTGGCATCAGTTCTTCAACTACCTGCCCCATCAGCTCCATCCCTTTCTCCTGTTTTTTGCGAAATCCTATTACACGATGATCGCATATACCCTGATGGGCTATGTGTTGTATCAATATCATGAGGAAATCGGCTATGAGGTTGAACGGGAGGACGAGGAGTGGGAAGACCTGGAAGATGCCGGGAAACAGGATCCGCAAGCCGCCCTGCTGAACAGGGTGAACATGCTCATAAAAGAAGGCAGGATGGATGACGCCATACAATTGATCAAGAGCGAGACAAGGGGAAACATCACAAACCCCGAGCTGGCGGACCGGTATTACAACCTCCTCAAGATCAGGCAGGACCTGCGGGAAATGGTCCGGTTCGGCAAGGCTTACACGGAGCTTCTTTCCAAAGACAACCGGAACAAGGAACTGCTCGAAGTCTACTCGGACCTGAACAAAGAAGCCGGGTTCACCCCCTCACCGGCGGTCGCGTTCAAGGTGGCCAGGTCTTTCAACGAGGCAGGAGAGCCCATGGAGGCGGTCCGGGCCTACGACAGATTCATCAAAACCAGCACCGGCGACCCGCTCATCCCAAAGGCCTATTATCTTGCAGCCAATATCATTAATGAAAAGATGAAGAACCCGGAAAAAGCCATGAAAGTATTGAAGAACATAATCAAAAAATATCCCGGGCACGAAATAATCCCGCATGTAGAAAAATACCTTATGCAGATGCAACACTGATAAACACCTGCTGCTTCAGCGAACCGGGCTCATTGTGCCTGCTTTGTCAATCCCCGCGCTATTCTGGATTCCGGTGATTCACCGTATTTTTTCACCAGGACCGTAAGGCAGCGAATAGCGCGCCCCTTCTCCCCTGTGGCCAGGTATCTTTTCCCCAGGTTCAGCAGCGCCGAAGGCAGCCTCTGTTGTCGGGGGTCATGCTTCAAGACCATGGCGATTATCTTTTCTGCCTCGTGGAGGTGCCCTCCCGCCAGAAAAGCGGAACTTATCTTCATTAAAAGGTCCGGGCTGATCCCTGGCCGCCTGGAAAGGCTCAAGTATTCCTTGTATGTCTCATAGAGCCTTTCTCTTTCCCCTTCGTCCTTCAGCAGGTTCAAGAAAAGAAGAGACGCGGTCTGATGGAAGCGTTTCCTGGATGGGCTCAGCTTGTCTATGTTGAAGAGACTGGTCAGGGCGGGCCTGTTAATGGGATCCAGGACCAGGACCTCTTCAAAACGCCCTCGGGCCTCTTCCATCTTCAGGTTCTCCAGGCTCTTCAGCCCCTGATCCATGAGTTCGTGTATTTTCTCCCCCGGGTCCTCTTTGACCGCGTCTTCAAAGGTCCATTTCAGGACCTTGCGGTTGAGTAAAGCCACGAGGGCCCCGCTTGTGAGTCCTCCGATATGGGCCACGTAGGCCACGTGGCTGACCCCGCCGAAAAACAACATGAACAATTCATTCCCCAGCCAGACAGGCAAAAGGACAATGGCCGGGACCCTGGCATAGTTGAAATAGAAACCCAGGGAATAGAATACCTTTATCCTGGTCCTTCCAAACGCCACGGTATAGGCCCCGATGAGCCCTGAGATGGCCCCGGACGCGCCCACCAGGGGGATCGTGCTTTCAGGGTATATGGAATAGAAAAACCACACCGCAACAAGGCCTGTGACCAGGTAAAGGCCGAGGTAAAATGGTCTTGGGCACCACAATTCAAGAACGCACCCCGCCAGCCACAGGAAAATCATGTTCATGAGAAGATGCATGAACCCGCCGTGGAGAAACATGTGGGTCAGGCTGGTCAAAAAAGTTTTGTCTGCGGGTGTGAAGCCGTATTGCACGAACACGGCCCTGGACATAATCTCATTGTAACGGTTTCTTCGTTCACGCCATCTGTCATATACCGGATCCTCAGGCGTGATAATTTCATCGTTCTCGAGACGGGCCATGAAATCGGAATCACTGATCATGGCGTCCCAATGGGCCATGGCCTGGTCGTCTTTGAGCTTTTCATTGCGGAGCAGTTCTAGATCCCTGGCATAAGAGCCGTCGGTGTTCCTGTATTCCAGATAGGTCTCCAGCTCGATCGAGGCAAGTCCGGAATCAAAATAGAATTCCATGGCCTCCATAGCCCTTCTGTCGTCGTGAAACTGGAAGACAAAGAACACGAAGCAATTGATGAAGATCAGGCCCAGGGTTATGTAGGGGGGATTCTGCCGGCTGAGTTTTCCGGTCATGGGAATGATGAGCATGAGAGCCGCCTTTGATTCCGGAAAGATTGGGGACGCTGGTAAATAAGTAAAATAATAGATCTGACAGCGCATGTCACAGAATAATTCATGCCGAGACAAGCCCCTCTTGACGCACCTGGAATGATCATCATATCATTGGCGAAAGGTCTCGAGATGAGCGCCTCCCAGTATTCCCATTCTTGAAGGAGTGTCTTCTGTGAATAACACCTGCCCGCCTCCGCTGG
>CAYVDE010000215.1:0-3555 GCA_964450535.1 uncultured Desulfobacterales bacterium | reverse complement strand
GATCTGTGGTTTTGGTGCATATCTTCAAACCGGAGCAATGGGCGGAAAACACCGGCTTATTGGAAGCCCCTTGACCTATTTTTAAGGTGGAGAACACATGCATAGTACGAATATCCTCATCACAGGCGGTGCGGGTTTCATAGGGTCCAACCTCATACGATATGCACTGGCAAATCGCCCTGATTGGCGGATTACCAACCTGGACGCCTTGACCTATGCGGGCAATCCAGCCAACCTGGCCGGCTTGGATGCAGATCAGGAAGCGCGCTATCGATTTGTAAAGGCGGATATATGCAATAAAGAGGCTGTAGTGGATTTGTTCGAGGAAGAGCGCTTTGACGGTGTCTTCCACCTTGCCGCGGAGTCACATGTCGATCGTTCTATTCTCGGCCCAGCAGCGTTTGTCGAGACCAACATCAACGGGACTTTTCATCTTTTGGATGCCGGTCTGAAGCTGTGGGAGAGAGCCGGCAGGCCGGATTCGTTTCGTTTTGTCCACGTTTCCACAGATGAAGTGTACGGCAGCTTGGGATCGGAGGGCCTTTTCACGGAGACATCGCCATATGACCCCTCCAGCCCGTATTCCGCTTCAAAGGCCGCTTCCGACCATCTTGTAAAGGCCTATGCCAGGACATACGGGTTTCCAGCTATTGTCACCAACTGTTCAAACAACTACGGGCCATACCAGCTTCCGGAAAAACTCATTCCGCTCATGATTCTTAATATCCTGGAGGAGAAGGACCTCCCGGTCTATGGGGACGGAAAGAACGTCAGGGACTGGCTGTATGTTTTGGACCACTGTGAGGCGCTTGTGCAGGTCTTTGAAAACGGGGTGTTGGGGGAGACATACAATATCGGTGGGGGCGTGCAACTGGAAAATATTGGAATCATCCACATGCTATGCGACATTATGGATGAGAAACTTGGCCGGGGCACTGCCGATACCAGCCGGAGGCTTGTCCGGTTTGTTAAAGACAGGCCGGGGCATGACAGGCGTTATGCCGTGGATGCATCGAAGATAAAACGCACCATCGGCTGGGAACCCGCGCATAGGTTTGAGGACGCTATTGCCATGACAATAGATTGGTACCTGACCCACATGGATTGGGTGAATTCCGTGCGGAGCGGGGAATACCGCAAGTGGATCGACGACAACTACGGAGGCCGATAACAAGCCGTGTCAATGGCTCGCGGTCTATCTGAAACGCTCGGGCAGGGAGGAGGGAATGGGGGAAAAAAAGAGAAAGGGGATCGTATTGGCCGGAGGATTCGGGACCCGGCTGTATCCCATCACCCGTGTGGTGAGCAAGCAGCTGCTACCTGTGTACGACAAGCCCATGATATACTATCCGTTATCTATCCTCCTCCTAAGCGGTATTCGGGATATCATGGTCATTTCAACGCCGCAGGATCTGCCTCTGTATGCAAAACTCCTGGAAGACGGCTCCCAGTGGGGAGTGTCGTTTCATTATGCCCAGCAAGCCCGGCCGGAGGGTCTGGCCCAGGCCTTCTTGATTGCAAGGGATTTCGTGGGAACGGACCCGGTGTGCCTGATCCTGGGTGACAACGTCTTCTATGGTCACGGATTGCCCGAGCAGCTGCGAAGGGCCGCTTCCGTTACTGCGGGGGCGACTATATTCGCCTATTGGGTCAAAGATGCGAAACGCTACGGAGTGGTTTCCTTTGACCGCAATGGGCGGGCACTGACCATTGAGGAGAAGCCTGAAAAACCATTGTCGAACTGGGCCGTGACCGGGCTGTATTTCTATGACAATCGGGTCCTGGATATCTCCGGGGAACTCAAGCCGTCACCCAGGGGAGAACTGGAGATCACTGATGTCAACAGGGCCTACCTGGGCATGAATGATCTGTATGTCGAAAAATTAGGACGCGGTATCGCCTGGCTGGACACAGGGACCCACGAGAGCTTGATGAAGGCCTCCAGCTTCATTGAGACCATTGAGAAGCGCCAGGGCCTTAAAGTGGCATGCATTGAAGAGATAGCATACAAGATGGGATATATTGATGCGGGAAAGCTGGAAGAGATCGCGGCCTCGTACAATCAAACCGGGTATGGTACCTATCTCCTGGACATCCTGTCCCACGAGACCGAGCACCATGAAGATTAAAGAGACGGAAATTCCCGGTGTCTTGATAATCGAGCCGGCCGTATTTTCAGACAGGCGCGGCTTTTTTATGGAGACCTACAACCAAAAGCGCTATGCCGCAGCCGGCATTGATGTTGAGTTTGTGCAGGACAATTGCTCCTTGTCCGTTCAGGGGACTCTTAGGGGGCTTCACTACCAGCACCCTCATGGTCAGGCCAAGCTGATTCAAGTATTTCAAGGGGAGATCTTTGATGTGGCGGTGGACATCCGGCTAGGGTCGCCCACCTTCGGCCGCTGGAAAGGGTTATTATTGAGTGAGCGGGACAACCGTCAGTTTCTGGTGCCGGCAGGCCTTGCCCACGGTTTTGCAGTGCTCAGCGATCAGGTCCTGTTTACTTACAAATGCAGTGATTTTTATGCACCGGAAAGCGAACGCGGCATTGCATGGAACGATCCGTCTCTGAATATCGAGTGGCCGGTATCCAGCCCCATTCTATCTGACAGGGATCGTCAATTGCCTTTTCTAAAAGACATTCCCAAGGACCAGTTGCCGGAGTACGGGGGTGCTTGATGGCCCGGCCGGAAAAAATCCTCATCCTCGGAGCGAGGGGTCAACTGGGCAGGGAGCTGGTGGAGGTCTTCCGCGAAAGAGAGCTCGTGACCCTGGGCCGGGAGGCCGCTGACATCACCCGCCCTGAGACGGTTGAGCCCCACATGCGACACATGAGGCCTCATCTTGTGATCAACTCGGCCGCCTACGTTGATGTGGACAAAGCTGAGACCGACTCATACTCCGCCTTCAAGGTCAATGCCGAGGCCGTGGGGGAGTTGGGGCTTCTGTGCAGGAGATACAGTTCGCGGCTGATACACTTTTCCACCGATTACGTGTTTGACGGGAGCAAGCGGACACCCTACTCTGAGGAAGATCCCGCCCACCCGATCAACGTCTATGGCCTCTCCAAACTGGAAGGCGAGATACGGCTGCAAGAGTCTTTGGTGGACCATGCGGTTCTTCGCACGAGCGGTCTTTACACAACCCAAGCATTCAGCGACAAGAAGTCCAGCAATTTTGCAGAAACCGTACTTAACATAGCAAAACAAAAAGGAACCATAAGGCTTGTTTACGATCAGGTATGTACCCCGACATACGCAGTGGACCTTGCCAGGCAGGCGGTCACACTGGCGGACAACTGGCATGGAGGCCTGTTTCATGCCACAAACAATGGTGAATGCAGTTGGCTGGAATTTGCTGAGGAAATTTTTAGAGTGGCCGGCCTGGAGGTGGCGGTCATGCCGGTTTCCGCGGCCGAATGGCGAGCTACAGCAAAACGGCCTGCCTACTCCGTGCTGGACAATGTGAGACTTAGCAGGTTGGGCCTCGATACCATGCCCCACTGGAAAGATGCCCTTGCGTCTTATATGAGGAGGCGCAAGGACTTTTACTCAG
>CAYVDE010000214.1:1630-3571 GCA_964450535.1 uncultured Desulfobacterales bacterium | reverse complement strand
TCCACATAGGACTCCACCCTGAGGGAGAGGATCTCCCGCCCCAGGTGGTCGATAAATACCACAGTTGGCACACCCCGCACATAGTATCTCTGTCTGACGACTTCATGTTCGGGGTGCCGGTGGGTGAGGTCCACACGGATAGCCGCAAACCGCCTGGCTGCCTCCACGACCCGGGGATCGGTGAAGACCCGCTCGTCCATCTCCCTGCACGGCATGCACCATTCCGCCGAGAAATCCAGGATAACAGGTCTACCCTCGGTTGCCGCATCCGTGAGCACGCCCTTTGTGTAAGGCGTCCAGGAGACCGGGTCCCCCTTATCCCCGGTCTGGAGAAAGAAAACCAGGCCGGCCCCTGCAAGCAGGAGCAGTCCGGCGGTTCTGCGGAATCTGAGAAACCGCGGGCTCGACCTCCCGGTCCGCTCGATCCAGCCAAGGTGCACGCCTGCGGCTGCAGCCAAAACGGCTGCGAGCAGGGCCCTGGAGATGCTTTCGGGAAGCAGGGGCAGGATCATGTAACCCGCCATTCCAACCAGGACCCAGCCCATGACCTTTCTCACCCAGACCATCCAGTCCCCGGACCCGGGGAGCCGCTCGATGGCCCCGGAGAAGATTGCCAAAAGGGCCAGGGGGAGCCCCATGCCCAGGCTCAGCACAAAGAAATAGACGAACCCCATTAACGGATCGCCCTGCTGTCCCACATAAGCCAAAAGCCCCAGGATAAAAGGCCCGATGCAGGGTGCGGCCACCACGCCCAGGGTGAGCCCCATAAAAGCCGTTCCCATATACCCGCCTACCTGCCTGGACGCGATCCGGTTGAGTGCGGCCGGCGGGCGGAGTTCCCACAGCCCGAAAAAACTGAGCCCCATGGCCAGGAGCACGGCGGCCACGAAAGCCAGGACCCATGGACTCTGTAGAACGGCCCCGAGCATGCCTCCGGACAAGGCCGCGGCCACGCCAAGTGCCGAGTTGGTGAAAGCCAGTCCCAAAAGGTAGAGCCCTCCGTGGACCAGGGTGCGTCCCCTGGAAGGAGTGCCGGTCCCCCCGAAGTAGGAGACAGTGATGGGGATCAAGGGATAAATACAAGGGGTGAGGTTCAGCGCCAGTCCTCCCAGGAAGATTGCCGCGAGGGTGAGCAGGATCCCGGCTCCGGTAGAGGACCCGGAAGATGCTGTAGGGCCGGAAGCGGAAGGCGCGGACAGAGAGGATTGAACTATTTCCCCGTTTTCAACGGGCACCCCTGTAACCGGTGAGACCACTTCCAAGTGTAGCTTGATGCGGGTTGTATCCGGAGGCATGCATGCTGTTTTGGTGCATGCCTGGTAGGAAAGACTTCCCTCGATTACGCGTGGTCCGGCGGAGGCCAGGTGGTCCACGTCCAAGCTGATCCGGACCGGCACATCTCCCTTGAGCAGGAGAAGTGGTTCCTCTTGAAAGGGCGTTTCCACGGGCTCGGGTTCGGGAAACCTTATGTCGCGGACCGTTACTCCCGGGACCTCCCCAAACAACAGTGTCGTGGGATGCAGAGGTGAACCGGCCCTGTTCTCCCCTGATCCGTAGATGTACCATTCGTCCGGTATGCGCAGCCGCAGGCGAACGGGATAGGTGCCTCCCGCCGGATAGCTGTCATGAGAATGGATCACGTCCACCTGGACCGCGTTCCGATCCGATGCGTGTGCCGGGAACGGCAACCACGCGAGCATCAGTAGCAGTATTGTGAAAAAACACCTTTTCATATAAGTGACAAACATGAATAACCCAGGATAACCATCATTATCGGTCATGAAAAACCAGGTTGACGGCTTATGAGGCGTGTCTGTGACCTGTGTCGGTGGTCTGTATCCGCGACCCATGAATCGTGTCCACATTGAATTATTGAGTTCGAAGCCGGAAAAAGGTTTCAGCAAACCCTGCGTGACCTGAGCCATGGTCAATAACGCCCGG
>CAYVDE010000214.1:0-1530 GCA_964450535.1 uncultured Desulfobacterales bacterium | reverse complement strand
CCCGAGGAGGTTCCCGGTTACGACGCGGAGCGCGAGCCGTTCGTTCATGACATAGCTTTTCCATCAAGGAACCTCAATTCGGAAATCAAGCGTTTCACAAACCTTATGGGCGAACCACAGTTCGAATTTTTCAGAGAGTTCGGCGTTTCCGGGCGTGTCCTGTCCGAGATGCAGATCGGTTACAACGGGCGGTACCTGGTCTATCCCTATATACAGGAAGATGGAAATGCATACGCCGCCCGGTGCGTCCTGCCCGAAAGGGAGGAGGACTGTTTCTGGCATGGGGACGATCGTTTTTTTGATTCTCAGTTCAGGGTTTTCAATGTCCGGGAAATCGAGAGATGCGAGGACGGGGCCCTGTTTGTGGCGGAAGGCGAGAACAATCTCCTCGCGCTGAGAGAACTGGGTTACCCCGGAATCGCGGTCCCATCCTACCAGGACCTGGATGTGCTCGGGCGGGAGCGGCTGGCAGGGCTCAGGCACGTGATCATCTTGGTGCAGAACAGCCCCGAGGCCCAGCTCGCCGCCCGGGACCTGGCAACGCGTATCGGGTTCAAGGCCCGGATCCTGAGGTGGTCCAGGGACACGGATCGGGGTTACAACCTGGTCGACCTGGCCCGGGAAAAGGGGGAGAGGCTCAAAGAGGCGATATACGCCATGGTCCGGAGCGCCGAGTCCTTTTCGCCGTTCTCGTCTCCGGCAAGGGAGGAGAGGCTCTTTATTAGGCACATGGAGCAGGAACGCGGCAAGACCCTCCTGGGACTTCCCACGGGATTCCCTGCGATGGACAGGAGCCTTAACGGGATTCGCGGCATTAATATCATGGGGGGCCAGCCAAAGGCGGGGAAGTCCGCCTTTTTCATGCAGGTATCCACCGAGGTGGCGGCCCGCAACCAGCCGGTGATCTATTATGACTTTGAGAACGGCCGCCGGAAGATCTATATGAGGACCCTCTGCCGCCTTGCCCGCCTCTCTGAGGAGCAGATCAGGCTGGACAGCTCCAAGGAGGCCGCAAACCGGGAGCAGAGCGGCCGCGAGCGGCTTTCCGCACTGCTTCATTGCTTCCGGGTGGTCACAGACCGAAAGCTCACCCCTGATATCATGCGCCGTCATATAGAGTTTTTACAGCACGAGACCGCGTCGGACCACGCCCTTGTGGTGGTGGACAGCCTTCACAAGCTTCCCTTCAAGAACCTCTCTGAGCGGCGCACGGGCATCGATGAGTGGCTGAGGCACATGGAGTCCATTCGGGACGAGCAGAACGTGGCCTTTCTGGTGGTCTCGGAGCTGTCCAGGGGCGAGGGCGGGAGCTACTCGGGCAAACCGGACCTGGCCTCGTTCAAGGAGTCGGGCGACATCGAGTACAGTGCGGACAACGCCATGATCCTGGTGCCCCACTGGGACCCCCTGGACCCTGTGTCCACGGCGGAACGCAAGAGCGGCCTCTGGCTCGTGGCGAGCCGGGAGAACAGCCCGGGCCGTATTGCAGATTATGTCTTGGAGTATCCCTACTGGGGGTTCAGGGAGGAG
>CAYVDE010000213.1:0-3605 GCA_964450535.1 uncultured Desulfobacterales bacterium | reverse complement strand
TCGGGATCGAAATCGATTTCCTCCAATCCATATAAACCGGAGTCTGACTTATCATCTCTTTCCCGCCACTTCATCCAGGAATCGTTCAAAGAAGCTTTCCATGAAGGCATGGCGTTCTTCCGCCAGCCTTCGGCCTTCATTTGTGAGCATGCGCTCTCGAATCTTTGAGAGCTTGAGGCGGTATTCGCGGTATGCCGTGTCCTCCCGCGTATAGGAGGCCGTCTTGTCCGGGTCCGCTAATGGGTTGTGAAGCGTTGCCCCCACCTCGCCCGCGAATTGGAAGGCCCGGCCGATACCCACAGCTCCGATGGCATCCAGTTTGTCGGCGTCGAACAGGACCTTTGCTTCCAGGCTCTCCGGCCGTGTATTTCCGCGGAATCTATGGGTACGGACGCAATGGATAACGTTGTCCATAAGTTCACCGGCGGGAAGCCTGTCCCTCAAGAATTCGAGGGCCATGGCGGCGCCCAGTTCAGCATGGCAGATCCCGCCCTTTGCATGATCCTGTGCCGACCGGCCGATGTCATGAAGATATGAGGCGAGTTCGAGCACAAGCAGGTCCGCCCCTTCCTTACGGCCGATTTGAAGGCACAGGGCGTGGACCCGGCACGTGTGTTCCCAGTCGTGGCTTCCACGGGCCCCGTCGGCGCAAGAGATGGAATAGTTCCGGGCGTCTTTTATGAGCATTTTCATATCGAAGGCACATACCAGATACGAAAGTTTCTGGCCAGTTAAAAGGCTCTGTGGTATTTTCGGCACGCTGGCCTCTCGTGACCGGGGGCCTGGGAAGCCTGAAATACCATATTCGTTGTTTATTTCGCCGCATAGGCAAGTTCAAGAGTAATAAGGGAGTGCCGCAATGAATTCGGTAGGTCGTTCGGGAGACCCGTTTAGGACCTCGGAGGTATGCCCTGTAACCGGCCTGCCTGTCCTCCAGAAGGATGAGTGGGTGGATGTTGATTTCGGCCGCAACTACCGTGTAACCCTGCGTGTGCTGGGCGGATGCATACTTCACAGCAGGCCGTCCGGCCATGCGACCCGGCAGGACGTGGAAGAGGTCCTCATGTTCACCCGAAAAGTGACCGATGAAATCTTCGGACAGGACCGACGCTATGTTCAGATAGAAGACTACATCGGTCTCAGCGGTGCTTCCCTGGATGCGAGAAACACCTTTATTCAGGTAATGAAGAAGCGCCCCCGGCTGCTTGGTGTCGTCTTCTGCAACACTTCCCTGCTTTTTAAGGTTAGTGTCAAACTGGCCAGGCGACTCACGCCTTTTGATATGAGTGTGGAACTCGAGGAAGACCTCACGTGTGCGGCCCGGCGGGCGCTTGAGCTGCTTTCTCTTAGTGGGGCACTTCCTCCCGATTCCACCGGCCGGTCCATGTATCATACGGCTTCTGAGTCCTATACGCCGCATTCCGGCTCTGCTTCGTATCCGGACGGACCCCCTCAACCCGTCAGTCTAAAGAAAAGGGCCTGGCTTCGCCGCCTTTTGAGGCCTGGTCGAAAAGAAATAACCGTTGATGATTTCCTCGGCCTGCTCGCAAGCATCGATTGGGAGGAGAGCGGGCCCCTTAGTGTCCCTTCCGATGTCAAGCATCCATCACATCCCTTGAATCCCCTGTATGAATCGGTTTCCATCATAAAGGGCGATCTCGATCAGCTCATTAACGAACGGGAGGAATGGGCCAGGACCCTCGATATTGAAAGGGCCTACCTGCGCCAGTTGTTCGACAATTCCCAGATTGCCATGCTCAGGGGATCCACCGGCGCGATAGTTCAACAGATAAACCCCCAATTTACAAGGGTTTTTGGGTATACGCCTGAAGAGGCCATAGGGCTCAACGTAGACGATCTCATCGCCCCTAAGGGAAAGGAGGAAGAAATGAGGGGCACGACGCGGTGTGTCGAAAGAGGCGATAAGGTCTCCCTCAATACCATGCGAAGGCACAAAGATGGGACGCTGATTCCCGTTGAGCTGCTCGTCTTTCCTATAACCATAGAGGGGCGCAATGTCGGCGCCTATGCGATGTACATGGATGTTCGGGAGCGCATACGGGCGGAAAACGCCCTGCGCGAAAGCGAAGAGAGATACAGGAGCATCCTCGAGAACATGAACGAAGGCTACTATGAAACAGATCTTGCCGGTAACTTCACTTTTGTGAATGAAGCCATGTCCGCCATGATAGGATACGAGAAGGATGAGCTGATAGGATCGAACAACCGGGCCTACATGGATGACGAGACCGCCCGGAAAGTCTACACTGCGTTCAACCGGGTATACAGCACGGGCAGCCCTGAGAGGGGCTTTGAATGGGATAGCATTAGAAAGGACGGTTCCAGGGCCGTGGTGGAGACGTCCGTGTCCCTGATTCTTGGTTCCGATGGTGGGCCTGCAGGTTTCAGGGGGCTGGTGCGGGATGTGACCGAACGCGAGCTGTCCAAGATGGAAAAGAAAACGCTGGAGGCCCAGCTCCAGCACGCCCAGCGCATGGAGGCCATCGGTACCCTGGCGGGGGGGATCGCTCACAACTTCAACAATCTCCTTATGGGAATTCAGGGGAATGCTTCGCTGGTGGCCCTCGACATGGGCCCGGAGCATCCCCATTACGAGCGTCTCAAGACCATAGAGAAGCTTGTCAAAAGCGGTTCCAAGCTCACCAGCCAGTTGCTGGGATACGCCAGGGAGGGCCGATACGAGGTTCGTTCCATCAATCTCAACCCTGTAATAGAAGACACAGCCCGCACATTCAGCTCGGCCAGAAAAGAGGTCCGGATGCACACTGATCTTTGCCCCTCCCTTCGCCCGGTCCTTGCGGACAGGGGCCAGATCGAGCAGGCCTTGATAAACCTCTTCGTAAATGCAGCGGACGCCATGCCCGAAGGCGGAGACCTCCATGTGACGACCAGAAATACCACCAGTAAAGAGATGAAAGGAAAGCCTTACATGCCCAAGGAGGGGGACTATGCCCTTCTTATGGTCAGTGACACGGGCCAGGGCATGACTAATGAAACACGGGCCAAGATCTTCGAACCCTTTTTCACGACCAAGGGGCTCAGCAAGGGCACTGGACTCGGCCTGGCTTCAGTCTATGGAATTGTAAAGGCCCACGGGGGGTATATCGATGTGGAGTCCGAGATCGGGCGGGGAACCACCTTTGAAATCTACTTCCCATTGACTGATGCTCCTGTAGAGAGCGTAGCGGAAAAGGAGGTGCTGGTTCCTTTGGGAAGTGGGGTCCTCCTTCTGGTGGATGACGAGGAAACCGTCCTGGAAGTCGGCGCGGAAATGCTTACCAGGATGGGATACACCGTATATAAAGCCAGAAGCGGGGAAGAGGCCCTTAGTGTATTTCAGGAAGGTCACAGGGAAATAGACCTCGTTATCCTGGATATGATCATGCCTGACATGGGGGGCGGCTATGTGTACGACCGCCTGAAACAGATCGACCCGGACGCGAAGGTGCTCCTTGCAAGCGGGTACGGTATGGACGATAAGGCGACCGAAATTCTCAAGCGGGGATGTGATGATTTCATTCAGAAGCCTTTCGATATGACGGTATTGTCACAGAAACTGAAGGGGGTCATTAATGGCTGTTGAG
>CAYVDE010000212.1:0-3615 GCA_964450535.1 uncultured Desulfobacterales bacterium | reverse complement strand
TAGGAGGCCTTAATGTTCAAGACACCCAGCTACATACTGATAGTCGATGATGAAGAAGATTTCGTGGAGATGTTGAGCCTGCGACTCCAAGAAACAGGCGAGAACACAGTCTCCGCTTTCAACGGGACAGAATGCCTGGAGGTCTTGGAAAAACAGGAGATCGATGTAATCATACTTGATATCAAAATGCCGGGCATGGATGGTATTGAAACCTTGAGAGAGGTAAAAAAGCGTTATCCCCTTGTCGAAGTGATTTTGCTGACAGGCCACGGCACAATAGAATCAGCCGTCCAGGGGATGAAGCTGGGGGCGTTTGACTTTTTACTTAAGCCCGCTGATTTTAATGAACTTACCGATAAAATGAATCATGCCAGACAACGCAAAAATGATCAGATGGAACGGATCCGCAAGGCGGAAGCGGCTATGCTGTTGCGTAGCTCAAAAATATAGCTCGTCTGCTGCCCAAACTCTATGAACAGCCCCGAAATCGAGAATGAAATCGAAATACTGCTGGTTGATGATGAGAGAGATTTTCGCGAGGTTCTCGTCAAACGCCTCGGCCGGCGAAAAATCCATGTCCTCGAGGCCGCAGCGGGCGAAGAGGCCTTGCGCCTGCTGGAAAAGAAGCCCGTAGGTGTCATCGTCATGGATGTAAAAATGCCGGGAATGAGCGGCATAGAAACATTGCAGCGCGTCAAGGAGAGTTTTCCTGCATCTGAAGTAATTCTTTTGACCGGTCATGCCAGCACACAGGACGGTGTGGAGGGTATCAAGTCAGGCGCCTTTGATTATCTGAGCAAACCGGTTGAAATTGAGCACTTAATACGAAAAATCAGGCAGGCCCATAACAAGATCAGGCGTTTTGAGGCCGAAAAGCAGGAGGCCGAATTCAGGGAGCGCATCAAACAGCAGATGGTGGTCGCCGAACGACTTGCGGCGCTGGGTACAATGGCAACTGGTGTTGCGCATGAAATCAATAACCCCCTTGCCATTGTTCAGGAGTCGGCCGGATGGCTGCAGCAGATTCTTGCCGCGCCTGAAATGAGCGGCATTCCACGCAGGCCTGATTTTGAAAAAGCACTTGACCGGATTCAGAAGGCGGTTAACCGCGCGATACGAATCACCCAGCAACTTCTGCAAGTCGTCAAGACCCAGATCTCTGAAACACCCGACCCCTCAACCTTTGTCGAGGTGGACCTCAATAATCTGATCGAGGAGAGCATCACACTGATCGAAGTGGAGGCGTCTTCCAAAGGGATCGATATTTCACTGGAGACCGCCAAACCGCACCCAATCGCCTGGACCGACCCATATCAGTTGTTGCAGGTAATGCTCAACCTGCTGAACAACTCCATACAGGCTATTGACGAAGGCGGCCGAATCACCATTTCCCTGGCATCAGACTTGGAGCAGGCAATAATCTCGGTCAGCGACACAGGGTGCGGCATACCCGAAGAAGACCTATCCAGAATATTCGAACCGTTTTTTACAACCAAGGGTGTAGGGGAAGGGACAGGGATGGGGCTTTATGTCTCCTGGGGTATTGTGACAAGGCTCGGGGGGCTCATAACGGCGGAGAGCCAGGTAGGCAAAGGCACCAAGTTTACTATTATGCTTCCGGTCAAAAAATGACACAACGTTTACCTTAAACTCAATTTTTATTCAATGCCCGCATATAAAGAGGTTAATTATGGTAGAAAAGGAAAAACAGGGCAATAGCAGCCTTGCAGATGACCCTAAACACGGCGAACAAAGCGCTGTTCGTTTACTGTTGGTGGATGACGAAGAGGTATATGTCGATGTTCTCGCCAACAGGCTCAGAAAACGAGGCTTTGAAGCCACCAAGGCTTACAGCGGTACTGAAGCGCTCCAAAAAATGCGATTGAATACATTTGACGTGGCCGTTTTGGATTTAAAAATGGCGGACCTGGACGGCATAGAAGTCTTGAAGATATTTAAATCCATGGCCCCCGAAATGGAAGTAATCATGCTGACAGGGCATGGCTCGGCAAAAGCCTGCAAACAGGGCATGGACTTAGGGGCCTTCGATTATCTCATGAAGCCTTGCCAGCTTGATGATCTCGTCAAAAAAATCCAGGAGGCCTCTCACAAAAGACAACAATAAAGGGTTTTATCTGCCGCGTGTTGTAATCTCTCTCATCTGTGCCTCGATAATCTTTTCTTCCTGGTGTCGTTTTTTAGCCGCGGCTTCAGTCACCTTGCTCACCAGCAAATCAATGTCACACGGCTTCATCAGATAGTCGAACGCGCCTTTTTTCATCCCCTCAATGGCCGACTCGACCGTTGCATGCCCGGTAAGCATTATGACTTCCACCAGAGGGTGGGCCTTCTTCATCTCCCATAGGGCCTCTATTCCATCCATGCCGGGCATCTTGACATCAAGGATGACGACTTCTATGTTTGACTGCTCATTGAGCTTTGCAAGAGCTTCCGGCCCATCATAGGCCGGCACGACATCCATATTCCTCTTGGCCAGCCGTTTGACCATGGTCTCCACAAAAGGGGCCTCGTCATCCACTAGGAGTATCTTCGCGATAGCCATATCATACCCTCCCTGATCTCGGCCGCCTGTCACTTCAAAGGCAGCACGATGTGAAAGGTTGTGCCCTTACCAACCTGGCTCTCTACATCAATACGTCCGCCCATTTTGTTTATGATCCCGTAACAAATGGAAAGACCAAGGCCTGTGCCCTTGCCGACGGGCTTGGTAGTAAAAAACGGGTCAAAAAGACGCTCAAGGCTGCTCTCCGGAATACCGGGGCCAGTATCCTCAATGGATATGCGTACCTCCCCGTCATCTTCTCTGCTGGTTATGAAAATTTTGCCGCCCGTATTTTCCATGGCATCTATTGCATTTTGAAGTATATTCATAAATACCTGCTGCATTTCAGTAACCGAGGCCTGGACAGTGGGTAGATCAGGCCTCAGGCTGACTTCCACCTCCACATTGGCAAACTTGGACTTCTGGGACAGAAGGCCCACCACTTCCGTAATTATGTCATTGAGTTGTGCGGTTTGTATCCTGGAATCAGTCTTTCTGGCAAAGCTCAGCAACTTGTGAGTGATATCCTTGCAGCGGCGCCCCTGGTTTTCTATCTGCTTCAAAGCCTGCCTGAACTCCTCGAGATTTTCTTCATTATCAACCCCTTCGTCCAAAAGGTCCTGAATCCATCCGGCTTCTTCCACCATGATAGCAACCGGGTTATTGATTTCGTGGGCGATACCCGCGGCAAGCTCACCCACGGAGGCCAGCTTTCCGGTCTCTATGACTTGCTTGTTCATTATCTCTTTTTCGCGATCGAGTTCTTTCACGCGCTTGACCATCCGGCCTGAAACGATAAGGGCAACCAAAATAATCCCGACTGCACCCAGAAATGAAATAAAACCGGCTATATATTGAGCACGCTTGAGCTTTGAAAAAGCGTCCGAGTGCTCCTGCTGGAATATAAGCAGCCACTCGCTGTTCTTGAGAAAGGCCGCGACAATAATGAATTGTTCACCTTCCGCGGCCGTTTTTTCAACTGTGAAGACCGGGCTTTTGTAAAGATAACCATCGAGAAAGATCGCCTCGTTTTGGAGGATGTATGACAGGCT
>CAYVDE010000211.1:0-3644 GCA_964450535.1 uncultured Desulfobacterales bacterium | reverse complement strand
AAGGAGATATCATTGCAGGCCCTTAAACGAGCTGCTTCGTCACCCCGTTGAAAAACGGGGTCCAGTTAAATCAGGAACTTATGGATTCCGGCCTTCGCCGGAATGAGTGCGCCGAGGGACTTTTGCGGGGACCAAAGGTCCCGGCTTCAAATCAGGATTCGAGGGTTGTCTCATGGGACGGGTGGCTCGCGGGAAGCGGCGTCCAGGTCCAGGATTTTCTTCCCCTGAATGTAGTCCTTGGTCGCATATTGAGTGATGCCTTGAAATTTGTTTGTGATTTCCAGCAGGCGCTCAAGGTTTTTTCTCATCAATGCGAGGGTTTGTTTCAAATTGTTCTCATCACTGAGGGCCGATTCCACTTTTCCGCTGCACACCAGGAGCACCTGCAGCGGGTTGTTCAACTCGTGGCACACAGCTCCTGCCAGTTCAAGTACGGCCTGGAGCTTTTCCCGTTCTTTTCTTTCTTCCTCGGCCTGCCTGGCCTGGGTGATGTCCATGAAATAGCCCAGAGTGGCGCGGCGGCCTTCGTGCAGGATAGGGGTGACGGTCTCCATCACCCATTTGACTGCGCCTTGCCTGTCCCTTATGCAGAAGGCATAAGGGGTCGTCCTCTTCCCTTTAAGCATCGCCAGGGAGCGCTCCTTATAAAAGTCTACATACTCCTCGTGGATATATTTAATGGATTCGGCGCCGATCAGTTCCTCTTTTGAATAACCGGTGATGCGGCAGAACTCCGGATTGACATAAAGAAACCGACCTTTCTGGACGATGTAACTCCCAATGAGTGCGTTCCGCCTGCTCCTTTCGAGCTCCTCCTCTGCCTGTTTCCTTCTCGTGTTGTCTCGAATGAACCCTTCTATGGCAATGGGGCGGCCCTCGTCATCCCGGATCACCGTCCACTTGTCATGCATCCACCTAATAGAGCCGTCCGGGCTGACGTGCCTGTATTCGTTCTCTCCGCCGCTGCCACCGGACTTAAGAGAACGATCTCTTTCCTGCTTGAGCTTGTCCCTGTCCTCCGGGTGAATACGGAGAAAACTTCCCTTGGCCGAGAGTGTCCTGACACCGTGCTCTTCCACGCTGTATAGTTCGAGAAAACGCCGGTTGAAAAAGGTGAACGTCTGGGCCTCGATGTCAAGTCGATAGATGGCGTCCTGGGAGCGCTCGGCCAGACGCTGGAAGTCCTCGGTGAGAACTCTTAAGAGGCCGTCTTTTGCGCCGCCTGGCACCCGTTCGGATTCCAGAGAACTCGTGGCTGCAACGGGTTTTCCGAGGATGTGTTTTTCGGGCATTTCCTTCCCCTCGGGGTTGATGATGCGAACTGGTAATAAATATACTAATGAGGGACGGAGCCCGCAACCCAAGAGAGTTGAGCAGGCTCCGAAGGCCGTACGCTAAATGTCCGCTACGGAAGACCCCGGCCCCCTCCGCCGCGAGGCTTGGTGCAGCCGGCTCCGGCTTTATTCGCTTGAGGTTTCGTAACCGACAACATGTTGTCGTTCCAGCGGCCCTAAGGGCCTAAACTTCGTTTCTTCGCAAGGTGTCTTCACGCTGAACCCTTGGAGATACCGTTCTGTTAACGAACCACGAACCACGAACCACGAATCACGAAACACGAACCACGGATCACCGGCACAGACACGCCTTCTCCCATAGGATGCAACAGCGCCGGGCGGCCGGCGGCGGGGGTTATTGCCGTTTTTTTTCCGCAAGATGGCAGGCGATCTGTGTGGTGATGGAGATGCTCGTGCAGAGTGTTTCCATCAGGCTTCGAAAGGTGAGTGAGAGGCGGGAGTATTCTGTTTGGAGCTTTGCCGGATCAAGGCTCTCCACCTTCAGGTCTTTGGAGGCGAAAACCGAAGCTGAATGGGGCTCATGCCCCGTGTTGATAAACGGCAGGTTCCCGAAGATGTCCTCGCGCTCCAGGGAAATCAGGGGAAGCCCTCCCTTTTTTGTTTTAAATGCCAGGCAGGTTTCGCCGGAGGATATGGAGTAAGCCTCCTCGCGGGACGTGCCCGCTTTCAAGAACAGCTCCTTGTCCTTGATGGTGACCCCGCTGCTTTTTGTCCCGCAGTATATATCGACCAGGCGGTCCGATGTCTTTATCAGGCGACGGGAGAGGCTGAGGAGGAGGTTCCTGAATTCCGCGGAGAGAGACGCGAACTCCCCGTAGAGCCTCTGTGTATCAAGCAGACCCAGACGAACTTTCCCGATGGCCCTGACGTTTGCACTGCGAATGCTCCCCTCGAACAGGAAGACAATGAAGGTCCCTATGAAGCTTCCGGGGCCCAGCCTCGCGATTGTAATCGGGCCTTTGGGCGTCTCGCGGAGGACCTCCAACTCGCCTTCCAGGATGATCCATATCCAGTTTCCATGGCGGCCTTCGGACACGACCTGGTGCCCGTCTGCGAACTCCTCCTCCTCGATGACATACATGTAGTCGACCACCGGCCCCTTGATAACCGGCATGGATTTCCACAGGATGATGCCGGTTCCTTTGGGCCTTTTCGACTGGTCATCCTCTTGCCGGGGCGGCCCGACCTTCTCGATTTCACCTTCATCCAACAACCGGAGGGCGTCGAGCATGAGTTGCATGCGGCCCTTTTTTATTGTGCGGGATACCTGGACGGGCCTGAGGTGAAAGGAGAATGTACCCTCCATCCAGCCGAACAGGGAGTTGACGGCCTCTACTCCTCTAGCGTTTCCGCTGGAGGCATCTACGGGGTCGCCGTCCACCAGGTAGACAGTAGCGGCTGAAGAAACATAAGGGCATCTTACTTCGAGGACCCCTGTGCAGTTGTTTCCCCCGAGCAGTTGGAAGAGGTCTGACAAGTTGACAAAGGAAAGATCTCCTTGGAGAACTGATGTGCCGGTCATTGCGGTTTCCCTCTATTCAGCCCAGTCGAGTTCCTTCCTCAGGTGTTTCAAGGTGAGTTCCATGCAGCGTTTCAGAGTGGGCCCGACACCGGTGCCCTTCAAGGCGCTTCCCGGGAAGGCCGGGGCCTTAAGCTTGCTGTTCAGATCCTTGTCCATCATTTCTACAGGCATGATGGGCAGCCCTTCATTCTCCAGGTCCCGTTTGTTGTACTGCAGTACCAGGGGCGTCTTGAAAATGCTCTTCCCTTCTTCCTTCAAGTTGTCCTGAAGGTCCTTGAGGGACAGTATGTTGGCTTTTCTGCGGATTTCCAGGGAGTCGGCGACGAAGACCAGGCCGTCCACCCCCTTTAAGACCATTTTCCGGGTGGAGGCGTATTTCACCTGACCTGGTACGGTGAACAGCTGCATCTTGACCTCGCAGCCTCTCACTTTTCCCAGGCCGATGGGCAGAAAGTCGAAGAAGAGGGTTCGGTCCCCCTTGGTATCGATGCTCAGCATCTCGCCGGTGGTGTACTTCCGCCCTGCCTTGTAAATGTACTCCAGGTTGGTGGTTTTCCCGCCACGGCCCGGTCCGTAGAAGACTATCTTGCACTCTATGACTCGTTCCTGTGCATTGAAAATGGCCATGGAATCCGCCCGTTGTAATCTATTGCTGGTTCCGGTTATTCAAATGCCCTAAACGCTGCTTTCTTCAAGTTCCCTTTAATCGTCAAGCTTGATGTCCACCATGAAATTGCCCTGGTTGGGCCCCTGGAGGACCTTGGTCT
>CAYVDE010000210.1:0-3670 GCA_964450535.1 uncultured Desulfobacterales bacterium | reverse complement strand
ACATCAGCCGGTTCCGGCATGGGTGGCTCTTATTGAGAATGACATTCTTTGCCTATAGGAAGATGAAAGCTTCAAAATTCACGCAGTAGATTCCGGCTCAACTTGTAGGAGGCGGGCATGATTTCCATTGTGATTCCTGTTTTTAATGAAGAAGACAATATTGTCCCACTTCACGAGTCGCTGGTTCACTCCCTTGCCTCAATGGATGGCGATTGCGAGATTATTTTTATCAATGACGGAAGCGCGGATAGGACAGAGGATCGGATCAAGGAACTGGCGGAGAAAGACAAGCGAATACGGCTCATCTCATTTTCCAGGAACTTCGGACAGACAGCCGCCATTCAGGCAGGGATTGATCATTCCCAAGGAGAGGTGGTCATCCCGATGGACGGGGACCTCCAAAATGACCCCCAAGACATGGGGCGCATGCTGGCCAAGCTCCGGGAGGGCTATGACGTTGTTTCAGGATGGAGAAAAGACCGCTCGGATAATCCGATTCGGAGAAACCTGCCATCACGCATCGCAAACAAGCTCATAAGCGTGATCTCCGGCGTGCACCTGCATGATTACGGGTGCACCCTGAAGGCCTACCGCAAGGGGGTGATCAAGGGGGTCTCTCTTTATGGGGAGATGCATCGTTTCATCCCCATCTATGCCTTCTGGATGGGGGGAAAAGTTACCGAAATCCCTGTAACCCATCACCCACGCAAGCATGGTAAATCCAAGTATGGCCTGGAGCGGACCTTCAAGGTCCTTCTGGATCTAATGGTTGTGCAGTTCTTGTTCAGGTATTCAGTGAAGCCCATATATGTCTTCGGGTTTTTTGGCCTGTCGTTTCTCGGAGTGGGTTTCCTGTCCGGGCTTTATGCCCTGTACTTGAAATTCTTCCAAGGGGTCTACTTCATCCAGACACCGCTGCCACTCCTGGTGGTCATGTGCCTGGTTACCGGTGTCATGTGCATCCTGATGGGCCTTCTGGCGGAGATGATCGTCAGGACCTATTATGAGTCTCAAAAAAAGCCTGTTTATCAAGTCAAGGAGGTAGTCAACGCTGGGTCTTAGTTCTGCGTGGGCACAAAGTAGATGTGCGGGATAGTGGGATTTCAGGGAGCCGGAAGCGAGGAGAGCCTTCGCAGGATGATGGCTGCTCTTGCACATCGGGGGCCGGATGACGAAGGCGTTCATGTGGATTACGAAAACCGGGTGTACCTGGGACACCGGCGGCTGTCCGTAATTGATTTGTCATCGGGGGCTCAGCCCTTGTGGAATGAAGACCGCACTTTGGCTGTGGTCTATAACGGCGAGATCTACAACCATCGCGAACTTCGAAAAACCCTTGAGGCAGCAGGGCATGTCTTCCACACAGACCACGCGGACACGGAGGTGCTTGTCCACGGATACGAGGAGTGGGGGCCTGACATGGTTCAACGGCTCAATGGGATGTGGGCATTTGCCCTGTACGATACTGTCCGGCGAAGTATCTTCCTCTCAAGAGACCGCTTCGGCAAGAAACCCCTTTATTACACTGTAACCCGCGATGCCTTGGTTTTTGCCTCTGAACTTCATGCACTGCTGCTTCACCAGGAGGCGCCCCGGGAACTCGACAGACTGAGCCTGAAAAAATACTTTGCATACGGGTTCATTCCGGCACCTGGAACTCCCTACCAGGGCATACACAAACTGCCTGCAGGCCACAACATGGTGTTCGATCTGCGGGCTCGCAAGCTCAATGTATGGGCATACTGGGATTTTGTCATCGAACCCTTTGATCGAATTCCTTCCAATCCGGATTCAGTATGGGGCGAACAACTACGGCACCTTTTTTTTGAGGCTGTCAAAAGACGTCTGGAATCCGATGTGCCCTTAGGAGTCTTTTTGAGCGGTGGCATCGACTCAAGCGCCGTTGCCATGGCCGCTGCTCACTACAAAGATCCCAAGGACATCAAGACATTTTCCATCGGATTTGATGAACCCTCATTTGATGAAACAGCATATGCAGAAGCTGCAGCCGAATATCTCGGCACCCACCATCACCACAAGGGGCTCTCCCTGGCCGAAGCCAAAAAACTGGTTCCGGATATCCTCCTTCGACTGGACGAACCTGTCGCTGACGGGTCCCTTATCCCGACCTACCTCCTCAGCCGCTTTACGCGGAGCGCTGTGACGGTTGCGCTCTCCGGTGACGGAGGGGACGAGTTGTTTGCGGGGTATGACCCGTTCAAGGCCCTTCGCCTAGCGGTATTTTTTGACACTCTGGTGCCCAGGGCAATTCGCTCCGGGCTGCGGTCCCTGGCGGATCTGCTTCCCGTATCCCAGAAGAACATGAGCCTGGATTTCAAGATCAAGCGGACCCTGAGAGGGCTTTCATATGACCGCCCATATTGGAACCCCGTCTGGCTTTCTCCTTTGGAGCCAAGGGAGATAGATGAGCTTTTTCAGGAGCGGACGGACATCGAGGAACTCTACTCTGAGGCCTTGACATATTGGGGACGTTTCCCGGGCATGGGTATTGTGGACAAGACCCTTTATTTCTATACGAAAATGTATATGCAGGACGATATCCTGCCCAAGGTGGACAGGGCCTCAATGATGGTATCCCTGGAGGTCCGCTCACCGTTCCTGGACGCGGAACTCGTGGATTTCGTGCGCCGCATCCCCTGGCGCTGGAAACTCCGGGGCGGGCGGACCAAGTTCCTCCTGAAGCAAGCCCTCACGGATCGGCTCCCTCCCGAAATATTGAACCGCCCAAAAAAGGGTTTCGGTATTCCTCTGACCCGATGGCTTCGGGAAACTTCCATGAATTGGCCTGCGGGACTGAGGCATGGCTATGAGAATGCCCGATTCATGAATAGGATGGCCGGTGAGCATATTAACGGGAAAGCAGATCATCGCCTCTATCTTTGGGCTGATCTTGTACTGGAGGCTCACATTGAGAGGGTCAAACAGGACTCTCCGGCGGCGCTTACATGAAGAAGGAGGTGTTCGAGTACTTTGCGCGGAATGAGGGACAGCACTGGTGGCATGTGGGGAAATATGCCTGTGCACTTCGGCTTCTCAAGCAGTTTGATGTCGAGGGTAAGAAGGTGCTGGAGATCGGGGCTTCATTCGGATACCTCAGCCAGGAGATAGCAAGGTTTGCAGAATGCGTGGCACTGGACCAGAACAGAGAGATATTGAAAGCGGGAGGGTATCCATATGCGGTCTGCGGCGATGCAAACCATCTGCCCTTTGAGAATGAGAGCTTTGAACATGTGGTAGCACTGGATGTCCTGGAGCACCTTGCGGACGACCGGGCTTGTGTCAGTGAGATATTCAGAGTCCTGCGGCCCGGAGGAAAGGCCCTTGTCTTTGTTCCGGCCTGCCCCTTCCTTTGGAGCGACCTTGATGTAATAAATAATCATTTCAGAAGGTATACGAAGACAAAGCTGAGGTGTCTTTTGTCTGGATGTCAAGGGATTGAGATCCTCAAGCTCAGCTACTTTAATTCTTTACTATTCGTGCCTATTCTTCTGGTCAGGCTGATCCAGCGGGCCATTAAGAAAAGGTGGAAAAACGTCTCCACGGAAAGCATGAGCTCTCCTCCTGCCCCGGTGAATTCCGTCCTCAAGGCGCTCTTCTTGTTTGAGGGACGATTGGTAAGCCGCCTGGACTTTCCTATCGGTGTATCACT
>CAYVDE010000209.1:0-3747 GCA_964450535.1 uncultured Desulfobacterales bacterium | reverse complement strand
GGAGGTCCGGAGACGAATTTATCTCCTCAACCGCCTTATCAACAGCGGCGCATACATCCTGTGATTCTTCCACCACCCCGGTGAGCAGATCCTTAATAATTGCCCTGTTCCGGCTCTGGCGGCGGATGTCTTCAAGCCCACGGGCCGCGTGGGGAGAAAGGTGGCTCAAGGAGTCCGCAATGAAGGCCAGGCGGTCTGATCCCGATAGTACGGCGGCACGGTCCAGTATATTCACAAGGGAGGCCGGGGCCGCCGGGAGCTTATGGTCAAGGTAATGTATGGAAAAACGCCCTTTCTCATGCACCAGCCTGATTTCTCCGGCCTCGAGGACCCGGCCGTAATGGTCTCCCAGGATGGGAAGAAGGATCCTGTCGGCCAACCGCTCCTCAGGAGGGCTCCAGTCCACATCAAAGTAGGAGGCGAAGGCACTGGAAGTACCATTCTCCAGGACATCCCACCACCAGGCATTCTCCGGCCCGGTTATGGCCATGTGATTCGGCACTACATCAAGGACCTGGCCCAGTGAGTGTTCCCTCAGGGCCGCACAGAGCTCTCGGTGTCCTTTGGCACCGCCCAGTTCTTCGTTTACGCGGCCCGGATCCACCACATCATATCCATGGGTACTTCCCGGGACGGCCTGAAAACAGGGGGAGGCATAGAGGTGAGTCGGGCCCAGGGCCGACAGATAGCCTGCAAGAGCGGCTGCGTCATAAAACGTGAAGCCCGGATGAAACTGGAGACGATAAGTGGCCAGGGGGATACGCGCCATCTCATTCCCCCCTCATCAGCAGGAGCAGGGACCGGTCCTGGACCAGGACCTCCTCGCCGGCCGTCATGGTCTTTTCATCTTCCAGAAATCCCTTTTCCACGGTATCGAGCAACAGGACCCATTTCTCCCCCCACTCCGGACCGGGCAGGATAAATGAAATGGGTTCATTCCAGGCATTAAAAAAAATGAGAAAGGAGTCGTCTATGATTCTTTCACCACGCAGGTTCGGATAGGGAATGGCCTTCCCGTTCAGGAAGACGGCGATGGATTTGGCAAATCCTTCACCCCAGTCCTCTTCAGCCATCTCCATGCCGTCCGGCATGAACCAGGCAATGTCATCCACCCCGCTTCCGTGTATGGGCCTGCCGAGAAACCAGCCTCGACGCATGAACACGGGATGCTCTGATCTGAACCGGATGAGCTTCCGCGTGAACTCAAGAAGGATCTCATCCGGGTTCTCCCAGTCGAACCAGGAAATCTCATTGTCCTGGCAATACCCGTTGTTGTTTCCCTTCTGCGTGCGGCCGATTTCATCACCTCCCAGGAGCATGGGGATTCCCTGGGACAGGAAAAGGGTGGCCAGAAAATTCCTTTTCTGCTTCACTCTCAGGGCCAGCACCTCCTCGTTGTCCGTGGGGCCTTCCTCCCCGCAGTTCCAGGACCGGTTGTGGCTTTCACCGTCCCTGTTTTCCTCTCCATTGGCCTCATTGTGTTTTTCATTGTACGACACCAGATCACGGAGAGTGAAACCGTCATGGGCTGTAATGAAATTGATGCTGGCGCTGGGCCTCCTGGTGGTGCTTTCGTAGAGGTCGGAACTGCCGGTGAGCCGGTAGGCGAATTCCGCAAGCGTCTGATCCTCGCCTCGCCAGAAATCACGGACACAATCCCGGTATTTGCCGTTCCACTCCGACCACAAGGATGGGAAATTTCCCACCTGGTAGCCTCCCTCGCCGATGTCCCAGGGTTCCGCAATGAGCTTCACCTGGCTGATAACGGGATCCTGCTGGATGATGTCGAAAAAGGCGGAGAGTTTGTCAACCTCGTGGAGTTCCCGGGCCAGTGTGGATGCGAGATCGAACCGGAACCCGTCCACGTGCATCTCCGTTACCCAGTAGCGGAGGGAATCCATGATGAGTTGAAGCACATGGGGATGCCGCATGTTCAAGCTGTTGCCGGTGCCTGTATAGTCCATGTAGTAGCGGGGGTCATCCTCCATAAGGCGGTAATAGGCGGCATTGTCAATCCCCTTGAAACAGAGCATCGGACCCAGGTGGTTCCCCTCTGCCGTATGGTTGTACACCACATCCAGAATCACCTCCAGACCTGCTTCATGCAGGGACTTGACCATTTGCTTGAACTCCTGTATCTGCCGGCCCGGCCTCCCTCTGCCGGCATAACCGTTATGAGGGGCAAGATAAGCAATGGAATTGTATCCCCAGTAGTTTCGAAGCCCCCTCTCCACCAGATGGGCGTCATGAATAAACTGATGTATGGGAAGGAGCTCTACGGCCGTTATCCCCAACTCTGCGAGATACTCTATGGCAGTGGGATGTGCGAGCCCGGCGTATGTCCCTCGCATTTCCTCAGGAATCCCCGGATGGAGGGCTGTGAAACCCTTTACATGTACTTCGTAGATCACGCTCTCATGACGGGGCCTTGCAGGCGGCTGATCATTTCCCCAGTCGAAATAGGGATTGATCACCACTGACCTGGGGACAAAAGCGGCGCTGTCGTCTTCATTGACGGATCCCTCAGGGTCCTGAAACCTGTAGGGGAAGACAGCCTCGTTCCAATCGACCTCCCCTTCTAAAGCCTTGGCATAGGGATCCAGCAGGAGCTTCGCCGGATTGCACCAGTGTCCCTGCTCAGGTGCCCAGGGGCCGTGTACTCTGTATCCATATTGCTGCCCGGGTTCCACATCAGGCAGGTATCCGTGCCAGCAGAAACCGGTGACTTCAGGAAGCGTTACTCGGGCCTCGGATCCGTTTTCATCGAAAAGGCAGAGCTCCACGCTTTCAGCCATCTCGGTGAAGATGGAAAAATTGGTCCCCATCCCATCGTACGTAGCTCCCAAGGGGTATGGTTTGCCGGGCCATATGTTCATTCTCCTGAGCCCTCCTTTTCAAAACAAACTGAAACCAAATGGTCAGCGGTTGAAGTCTGTTCGGCTCCAAAACATTACGCTTAGTTTACAAGAAAATCGATGGGGTCTGGAGAGTATAAATGAGGCCCTTGTCCGGGTCCTTCTCCTTGGGGAGGTTCTTTCCGTGCTGTACCAGATACAGTGTCATACACGTTCCTCCTTTGGACTCGTGGTTTCCTTTGCTCGATCTACTCGGTCAAGGGTCGAAAAAAATCGCGGAAGGTACTCATCGAAGATGGAGCGTCTGTTGATGGGGGGCGTCCAGAGCGAGCAGGAGCAGGATGTATCGCTTAAGGTTCTTGGTGATCAGGAACTCGTCCTTGACCCTCTGAAAACCGTTCTCCCCGAGCCTTCGGGCCGCTTCGGTCCGGTGGAGGAGCGAGCGAATGGCCAGGGAGGCACCCTCCACTGAGTGGACCAGAATCCCGGTGTACCCGTCGATGATCTGCGCAGGGATCCCTCCCACGGCCCCGCCGATCACGGGCCGCTTCTTCCAGAGGGCCTCGGACACCGTGAGGGCGAACCCTTCTCTAATCGACTTCTGCAGGATCACGTCGGATCCACGTTGAAACGCGTTGATCTCACTGGCGATGGACGGGCTGAACAGGAGAATGTGGATGTCCGGGTCATCGCCCGCCTCCGCTCGTACCCGGGCCACGATCTTGTCCGACTCGGGATCGTCCGCCGCCTTGTCTCCCACCAGCAGCAGCCGGCAGTCCACGTACTTTCGGGCCATCTTGAACGCCCGGATGACACCCATGGGGTCCTTCCACGGGTCGTAACGGGAGATCTGGGTGACCACGGGCTTGTCCCTGGGAACGGCGTACTTCTC
>CAYVDE010000208.1:0-3807 GCA_964450535.1 uncultured Desulfobacterales bacterium | reverse complement strand
GGTGCTCGTAGACGCGATCAGCGTTACCGCTGGGCCTTGGCCTTGCAAAGGTCTGTAAAGCCTGCTCCGTCACCCCAGAAAAAACGGGCAGGAAATCCAGCAGTTCAAAAAAGAGATCCAATGTTTCCCGTATCTGAGTGATGTCGTTTTTCGCAAGGCCCAGCCTCGCGTCCTCAAGGAGCAGTGCCAGGTCATTGCGCGTATAAGTGAGATCCAGCATAGCCAAGGAGTAGGCGTGTATCCTCTCTAATGACTCCTTGCCCCTGCACACAACTACATCCCGGGTGTTCATAATCTTTTTAATATTCTTGATGCTCAAGACTTCGCGCCAGAGGGGACTCTTGCGCATGGCTATGTCTTTCAACGTAGAGTGGTATGTGGGTAATTCATTGTCCAACAACAGCGCCTCCATGGTTTCGCCCTTAACAGGCCGCACGTAGAAATCCAGATCCCTGACTTTCCTGTGCTCCAGATCGGTCATGGCGAGGAGTTCCCGGATGAGCGCCTTATCCAATCGATGCTGTGCAGCAGGGTCTTCAATGGTGGAAACGAGTTTATGCACAATCCCGTCAAGCCTGATTTTGTAAATCAGGTTCTCTTTGAAGGCCATGATTCCTGTATCCTCATTATTCGGGGGGGGCTCTTTTCAGGGTTTTCAACACAGCCCCTTGTATGCCAAAGACGGCTTATCCAAGCGTCTTATCGGGGTAGAGGAAGAAGGTTGTGCACGCCTTGATCTCTGTTCAGGGTCCTCTATCGTGAGGGCTGTTCTTTCTGAGACCCGTCACCATGTCCGTTTTCCAAATCCAGCATCCTCCCTTTCAACTTATAGCTGTCTCTGTGCAACCTCCTGACATCAAGGGACTTTCTCACCAGCTTGGGTAAGGCCAGAACCGCCACGATTGCAGCGCCAATGAGAGAGGAATAGAAAATCAAGGCTGTAATAGATATCTGCAATTTCCAGGCGAAAAACTTGAACTCTAATGGCATGCTGTTTTGTATAGCGGTAATGATGACTACCAGAAGAAGCAAAAAGGTAATAATTAAAGAAAAATACATGATTGGCCTCCTCCCTTAAACACGCCCCTTGGCCGGTGGCATCGACATCATGGAAAAAAGCAGGCAGAGAACATAACGATTGGATCTCTCAATATGGCTGTGTCTATTGGTGCATTTCATCCTTCTCCTGTTTAGCGGCTTCATTTTCCCGCATCCGTTTTTCCATCTTGGCCAGGAGCTCGGCAGTGGTTTTTTTAAGTTCTTTAGTGCCGCCGGTCCTTTGAAATGCCAGAATTGCAATGATTAAAGCAACAATAGCGATAACGAAATTTAGGATGTTCATAATAGTCGCTCCTTTCTTTTGGTTGTAACAACAAGGCCGGGCCTTTCCGGACAGTCAGCCCCCCCTGAGTTTGTGACGGCAAAGCCGCTCTTTTCACCGAACTTGAATAATATCAGCTTCCTTCGTACACCAAGCTGGAGAAACGGTCATTTGCATGAGAATCAACTTCGGACTGGTTACGAAAGAGCCTATGTCCCAAAACCGAACGGTATTTCGGTTAAAATCGGACCAACCCCAGAATGCCGACTATAATGAGATAGACGGCAACGATGTAACTCAACAATCTCGGGACAAAGAGAATCGCTATTCCCGCAATTAGAGCGACCACCGGCTGTGGCGATATATCGATTGGCATGTCACCTTCCCTCCTCAGGTTTTCATATGCTCGTTCTGCCAGCTTAAAATACGAAGCGCTTAATTTAAATATAACCAAGTTTCATGCCAGGCTGGATAAATGCAATTTTGTTTGATCCAAGATATTGATTTATCAATGATTATTCTAACTTGTAAGGTGGGTGGGGGAGGGCTGGTTACCGCGAAACAACGGTCATATATGACGAATGGTCAAATATAACCATGGCCTTGGCATCATTTAGGTAGAGACACCTCCGCTCATATTACATAAACTGACGTTTCACGGTTTTTGTAAGCGCATACGTTCCTGCCGGAGCCCAATGATTTTGAGCAGGGTCTGCGAAAAATGCAATTTATTCCACAAAATCGACACTTTATAAGTAACAACGAGGCCTCTTTATGGTATTATTGCTTCACCTGAGAAGACAATCATGCAAGTAACGGGGGCCTCGTATATTCATGCTACACCAGCTCCTCAGAAAGTTCAAAGATGATTTCGCCCATTCCCGAAAAGGCGAAGAACGCGAGGCCTGGTTCATCTACACCCTCCTGGCCGTCATCATCCCGTTCACCTCTTCGAAAACATCCAGCCTGTTGCGGTGCCTCCACACCGTGTTCGGGTTCACACACATCATCAAGAGACGGTTCTACACCTTCTCGGACCAAGCTGGATCAGGCCCGCTCATACGATGTCAACCTCTACGGGCGAACCCGCCAGGCCATGGCTGTCGAGCGGGTGGTCATGCTCAAGACCCTTTCATGCGCTCTGTGCGTGTCGTCTGGATCTTTCAAAAAATCCGATGGATCGCCTTGTTCAGCACGGATCTTTCCTCTCGGTCGAACAGATTGTGGAGTATTGCGGGGTGACGCATTTCCGTGAAACTTGAGCCTTTGAACCTTAATCATGATAAATAGGAGCGCCAACCGGGTTCCTCCATTGTGGGCTGAAAGAACATGATATAAGGACCCCGTATGAGATGAGCCATGACCCCTTGGTCATGGGTTTCCCTTATTTTCCTGTTGACCAGCACCTTTCCAAACCCTTGCTGAGCCAGCCCGGGTGTGTCCCACTCACTGTGGATCAGGTAGGCCGGAGGACTGGGATTGGCCTCTGGGGTTTTGAAGAGCGGTCGGGGATTGTCCGGGGGGTTTGCTCCCAGGGTCTGCAATGCCTGTGCCATGGACTTGGGGTCCATCATGAAACTGCCCAGGGCGCAGACCCCCATCTGTTTTAATATCATATAGCCCAGAAACCCGGTGGATTCGGATAAGGCTTCCATGGCCTCTATGGCCCCTTTTTCAAAGGCCGCTTCTTTTCCGGGCATCACCGTATGCTCCGCCAGGGCCACACACCGTTTGGGAGTTGCAAAACGGATAAACTCCTTCTGCTGTTGGATGTCTTCCGCCAACTTGGTTATTTCCCCCATGGATCGTACAGGAGACATCTTCGCTTTCACGACACTGTAGACCGGCTCCCAGGGACCCTCCACCACCATGGACAGACAGCCGCCACAAAGCTCGAAGATCCGGTCAAACTGCTTCAGATGGAAGTCATCATGATCCGTCCAGTGTTTCCACATGGTATACTGGTAATTCCCCACCGGGTTCAGGGTCTTGCTCATGTCCACACTCCCGCCTCCGTAGCGCCCGGCAAGGGGAAGAACCCCTGTCTGGATATTGGCCTGAAACCCCACAAAACCAGGATGTGTCGCCGTAGTGATACACACGCGAGGCCCCACCTTTTTCATGGTACGAAAACTTTCCTCATTATTAACAATTTTGGAAATGTTCAATGCCACATAGATAGGACTTTCAGTCTCTTCAGCCGCCTGCTCGGCGTTTACCGATGACAGACTTCCGCCCAGGGCGACCCCTCCCGCCGCCATAGCCGTGAGTTTCATAAAATCCCTTCGATCAACTAGATGCCTGTGATTTGCCATTATCATTCTCCTTTCTTTTTTCGGAATAGACTCCCCCCGATTTATTGGATAGATAGGCTTCATTTATCTTTGTTATCACCGGATCGTCGTACTTTGATATAAGGTCTATCCTGTATTTAAAAGGGTTTCGAACCTTAAGCCAAAAGCGGTTTGCCGTCCATAGACGTAGTT
>CAYVDE010000207.1:0-3834 GCA_964450535.1 uncultured Desulfobacterales bacterium | reverse complement strand
CACCCGAAATGATTAGGCTTCGCTGTGATCGGTGAGAGAAGAAGTGAAAGTCAAGCCCATCACCCAGGATGCAGCCTCTGGTCTCGTTACGAAGTGACCGCTCGTTGTCAAAGAGCCACGCTCGGCCAAAGAACAGTCGGGCACAATCCCCATCATAGTTCAACCGAATCGGCCGCCGCTAGATGGGCTGGGTAGACGCTTACGTTATAACAACAAGCTCTGGTGACCCTGACATCTGGAACTTGACCCTGACAGCTACACCTTGATCATGGGATAAAGATTACGAGTCAAATCCTTTCAGAAAAACGAAAAGCCATCTACAGACTCGGGCAAATTGCTCGTTGAAAACGGTGTGGTGGAAATCAGGCTATGATGTTTTTGGTGTTCTCGGGGTCTGGAAGGGACTGACGAGACACCAGTGGAAAACTCGTCGAAATGTCATACCTTATTCATCATCGGTAGTTTGTCGCAACAAGTCTTGAGCATCGTGAGGCTTCAGCACCAGCCGTGGTCGGCCTATGATATGGCGGGGAGCATCTGTAACTTCTTTAATATCCTCAAATACAGGGGGAAGGCTTTCCCCGCTGCTGGATGTTCGCGTTGCCCAAAGAGATAGCGCTTTTTGCGGATCCCAGGGCACGATTGAGCGTTTCGAAGCCGTTTCTCTAAAAATAACGGAGGGGCTTGTGATGGAGCTCTTTGGTAAATAATCAAGGGTACGTATGGTGCCGAAAAGACGCCCAAGTTCTTCTAGCGGTCCGAACTCGAGGGCACGCATAGGGCAGCTTAAGATACAGATAGGTTGCTTGGCTTCATTGAGCCTGTCATAACACATATTACACTTGGACATAATCTCTCCCGGTTGATCAGTCCCGAACTGAGGAGCCCCGTACGGGCAAGCCTTTAGGCACTTGCGTTCTCCGCAACATCTCTCCGCATCGACCAGCACCGCCCCGAATTCTTCTTCTTTATAGATTGCGCCATGGGGACAGGCCGCTACACACACTGGGTTTTGACAGTGGAAGCACATTATGGGTTGGATATGGATTCGCACGTCCGGAAAACACCCAGTCTCCCATTGATGGATCCGGAGCCACTTGACCGAGCCAGGAGGAATGTCATGCCATTGTTTGCATGCGATGACGCATGCATTGCAACCGATGCATCTGCTGAGATCTATGAAAAAACCATGTTGGACCACTAACAATCCTCCTGAAATTTTTTAACCTCTACAAGCCCCGAGGCTTTGGCCGGTGTAATACAGCTTTTGAAATCCCCTCCGAGAAGAGTTGAAGGCGATCCTCCGAAGTCTATTCCTGAGGCATCAGGGATGTACTTACCTCCATGATGAATCACCACTATTCCGGGTAAAAGGCGGGCTGTCACATACGCGGGCATGACCACTTTTCCTCTTTCATTGTAGACCATAACTAAATCATTGTCTTTTACGCTGCGTTTAGCTGCGTCGCTAACACTGAGCCAGACCCGATGGCGGTATAGATGATTTCTAAGCCACACATGTTCCCAGAACAGGTAGTGCACCCGGTGGCGCGCATGAGGTGCCAGTAGCATGAGGGGGTACTTCCTTACCAAGGAGTCATTCATCCCTTTGTAGGCTTCTTGGTATACTGCCATAGGGGTCAGAGGCCCCCAATCGCTTGGGAGATTGTCGTAGACCCTCATAAGATGATCACGATGCTCGCCACCTCCCCGATTTTCCTCCTTGTTGACATAAAAAGAAAAAAATTCTATCTTGCCTGATCGGGTATTAAAAGGTAGCCCTTTTTTAATTTGGTTATCCCAACCAGTAAATGGTTTGTCTTCAAGTTCATCGCAATTGATAAAATGGCCGGTTGTAAATCTCTCCCAAGATGGAATACTGATATTTTTCTCTCCATACCACTGCTCGATCAGGCGATAGCTGTCTTTCAAATATCGCCCCCAATCATCCTCCCAGTTGGCGTCTGTGGTATAATATTTGAAAAACTTACATGGATCTATGCCCAGCTTTTCAGCTAATTTGACATATACCCAGACCCAAGAACGAACTTCTGCGGGAGGCGCTACAACTTGAGGGCAATAATTTATACATTCGAATCCTCCATATGGACCGCTTTTGAAAATATTTCTCTCTTCCCACATCCAGTCCCTGGCAGGCAAAATAACATCTGCATAACGAACGGTTGAGGTCATGATACTATGCATAGTAACAACGAATTCCATCTTGTTAAGGGCGGTAACCTGAACATTTGGTGTATCACATGCTGTGACGAGGTGATCCGAGGCATGGGGCTTTCCACCCCCGCCCCAGAAGAGGAACTTGGGGTTGAAAGTCTCCAGGATGGCTGGATCGGCCCGCCAGCCTACCATCCGCATGTACTCATCGCGACTCAACCGTCCGGCCTTGACTTCCTCCAGTAACAGGACCGCTTCAGCCCAGTAATGGCTACGGTAAACACATGGTACGGCATACTTTCCTGCGGGACCCCAGGAAGCTTGCCAAGGAATATCCCGGAACGGCCCCAGATGGATGGAAGGCCCGGCACCGGGTGTTCCCCAATAGCCCATCATTGCCTGCAGGGCGGCAAACGCTCTAACCGTCTGCTCCCCTCGGCTCTTCCGGCTTAGAGCCCAATGGCAGAGAAGCCATGACGGTCTGACTGTGCCGATATGCTCGGCAAGCGCCCTTATCGTCTCGGCCGGTACCGCACAAAGGTCTTCAGCCCACTCTGCATTCTTGGGCTGGTCGTCTGAAAATCCCAGCACATACTGACGCCACTTTTCGAATCCCTCAAGCTCTACATATCGATTTACAAAATCACGATCCCAATATTCATTCTGGAACAGATGGTAGGCAATGGCTAAGAACATGGCATGGTCTGTGCCGGGCTTGATTGGGATCCATTGATCCGCTAAAACCTCGGCGGCCACAGTATAGCGCGGATCTATTATTATGACGGGAACGCCTCTTTCACGACACAGCTTGATATACCAAGCGAACTGACCACCGGGGCCGGAAGAACCAGTCGTAGGGTCGCATCCCCAAATGATCAATGATTTGGCATTGGCAAACATGTCAGCGCCTGACCCGGATGAATAACCAGCATAATCCCAGCCCTTTTCACCGGCAACAAGGTGCGAAATCATGCGTGCGGAATCATATGAGCACCATCCCCAACTATCAACGCCGGCACCCCAAAAAGAAAACAGTCGGCTCAGCGTTTCATTCGGCATATAAGGGGTTGTCAAAGAGTATCTGCCATACTTGGCCCTTACCTCCTCCATTTTTCCCGCAACTATGTTCAGGGCCTCATCCCAACTTATCCTGTCAAAACGGCCCTCTCCACGCCGGGCCCCTGGTTTTCGCTTCAAGGGATACAGGATGCGCTCCGGATGATAGATATAGCGATGGAAGGCAAGCCCTTTGGCACACGGCCTCCTCTGAAGACCTGTTTTGATGAGTTCCTTTTCTGACATAACCCGGTCTTCCCGACCTATCCCGGGGTGATAACGATCGTCCGGCTCCACGGCCACAATCCGCCCGTCCCTCACCAACGCCTTTAGAACACATTGGCTATTACTGCCACAATTACAGCGACACGTGGTGTAGACCCACCTGTCTTTCTTACCGGATCCTGTAGTTGATGTGGATGCCATATGCGATCCTAATTGGAGATGTTAGGGAAAGGCCAAAGAGGTCGTTTTCTGTTTGGGGAAGATCTCAGCTCCAGGGAAAGGGGCTGTGGGATACAGGGTGCAGCTCTCCCTTTTCATACCGGTCGAAACGGAAAGGCTTGAGCAGTTCCTGCTCTCCGTTCAGGACCTCCTTGGCCA
>CAYVDE010000206.1:0-3901 GCA_964450535.1 uncultured Desulfobacterales bacterium | reverse complement strand
GGCCATGAACTCTTCGTACACGCACTGGGCCTCATAGAAGAACTGGAAGTTTGGAATGCCGTGCCGGGGGTGCATCACATAGGCGTTCCAGACATATTCCCGATGAGATTCGACCGTGAGGTCTATTTGCCGGGGAAGCAGGCCCCTCTCTTCCCGGGTCAGACCTCCCAGACCTACACGGGCCACCTTTTTAACGAGTTCCAGCGGTACGTTAAGGGCCAGAATGCGGCTTCCGTTTTCCCTGGCGAGGGTGATCAGAGGTCGGTAGAGATGGTAAGGGAACCCCCAGTTCACGTCCCAGCCCACTTCCTCCAAGAACTCACTCTCGGTCATCTCACCGGCGACGTATCTGTCAAGGACAGGCTGCTGGGGCGTGCGGAAGAACTCCATGGCCACATCCACGGGACCGCAGCACTCTATCACGGCCTGAAGGATCTGGGCCTGGATCAGATGATGTTCGGCGTTATTGTGTATCTCGCCTACGAACACGAGGTCGTAAGGCGCGACCTTTCTGATCAAGGACTGGAAGTCCAAGGTCTTGGCCTGATGGAGGTCTATAATATCTCCGATGACGTACCTGCCTTCGGCACCATGAATCCAGGCGACCGGGGGCGCTTTCGGTCGAGAAGGCGCGCACCCTGCCCAAAGGACCAAGAAAAGAAGCAGGAGGACAGCGGTTCGTTGTTTGAATAAGTTCATAAGGTGCTTTAGGGACAATTAGCTTGTGCCCATCCGAAAACACTTTTTTGGGCACTGGCAAGTTTCCGATTCAGAAATGAGGATTCTTTGTCAATATAAAGTAAATCAATAGGTTGTGCGGAGACGTACTGGAGTACGCCGCACAAGCAAACTCACAGATTGACGCCGAGATTGGCAAAAAAGACCATTTCTGGATGGAAACTAGCTTGACTGATTTCTTAACTATCACTTACCCTGATGTGGCGCAAGTCCTGAAAGCACGTTATGGCGCCAATCCAACGGGCGGTCAAGGGCCCGGGAGCGGAAAGAAACTGATTTGAAAGAGTATCCCAAAGAGGTCATTCTCCGTGACGGGAGCGGTGTCTCACTGAGGCCCATCACCCCTGAGGACGGTCCCCTGCTCATGCAGATGCTTTACAGACTGAGTGAGGAGGACCGCTGGTTTCTGGGCCTGGGTGAGGATGTCTCCGTGTTCGTCGAGGCATGGATCCGGTTCGCCGGGACCGATCGTGTCTTTTCCATTGCCGCAGTACTTGACGGCCGCATGATAGCGGTGGCTGCCCTCGTGCGCGAACGGCCCGGTGCGGAAGGCCACGTGGGCCATGTCAGTATCTCGGTCTTGCCTGAGTACCGGGAAAGAAGGCTCGCCACCTGGATGCTGCTGGATCTTATTAATGCAGCCATGTCAATGGGGCTCGAGCGGGTGGTCATGCGGTTGGTGGAAGGCCGGGACGACACGATTATTCGAGGGGTGGAAAAGCTTCGGTTTGCCCGGGAGGCCGTGCTGGAGGACTTCGTCAAGGACATGGAAGGGAACTTCCACAATCTTGATTTGATGGTCAAGCACCTTCCGCGGGAATGGGCCTCGGAGATAATAAATGCCTGACACACCACGAAGGACACGAACCGCACGAAGTGATTAAAGATAAGGGAGCGGTTTCGATTAGTTACAATATTTAAGCAAAGGCGTGGTCTGCCAAGGTTAAAAATGCCGGTTAATGCGTCAAGGAAGTCTCCGTGCCCTATTCAAACGTGAGTAATCCGACTTCAATCCTGAAGAGATTTCGACCCCGAGGAAATCAAACCGCATCAAGCCGTTTGAGGGGGTGCGGGTAACCCTTCCATGAAACAAGTTCCCCTAAAACACCAGGACCTGGATCCGGAATCCCTTCGCAAAGGCCTGCCGGATAAACCCGGAGTCTACCTCTTCAAAGACGAGTCTGAACACGTTCTTTACGTCGGCAAGGCCAAGGACCTGAAAAAGCGTGTCTTGAGTTACCTCAAGCCCCCGGATGAACTCTCCGTGAAGACCCGAATGATGATTTTAAGGGCCAGGGGACTGGAGACCATCCTCACGGACACGGAAAATGAGGCATTTATCCTGGAGGACACGCTGATAAAGCGGTACATGCCCCGCTACAATGTAGTCTTCCGCGACGACAAGAGGTATCCCTGCATTCGCCTTGATCTCCGCCAGAAATACCCCGGGCTACAGGTCGTGCGCCGAATCCGGAAGGACGGGGCCCTGTATTACGGGCCGTTTTCTTCGGCCGGATCGCTGAGAAACACCCTCAAGCTTATAGAGACGGTGTTTCCGCTTCGCAAATGCCGTGGGAATAGACCGCCGAAACGCTCCCGTCCCTGCCTGAATTTCCAGCTCGGACGCTGTATGGGGCCCTGCACCCTGGAAGTGCCCGCGGAGGTCTACGGGGAGATTGTGGCACAGGTCCGGCTCTTTCTGGAAGGAAGGAACCGGGAACTCCTGAGGAGGCTCGGTAAGGACATGAAAGGTGCGGCCCAGTCCCTTCAGTTCGAGAGGGCCGCACGCATTCGTGACCGGATTCAGGCTGTGGAGAGGATTGTCGAACGCCAGAACGTGGTGTCCGGTTCCATGGAAGATCGGGATGTTATCGGTATAGCCGGGGAAGGAAATGCCTTCCAGGTCATGATTCTTCACGTCCGAAAGGGAGCGCTGGCCGGGAGTCTCAGTTTCCGGTTCAGGAGTCGCGATGCCACACAAGGGGAGGTTATGGCGGCGTTCGTCAAGCAATACTATGCCGGGGGAGTGTTTATTCCCGGAGATATCCTGGTTTCACATCCCGTGGAAGATGTTGCGGCCATCGGATCGTGGCTATCGGAACTGGCCGGGAGAAAGGTCGCGCTTCATCAACCCAAGCGGGGAGAAAAGCGTCGGCTGGTGGGCATGGCCGTAAAAAACGCGGAAAGCCTATTGGAGAGGAGGGCGTCCGGAGATGTGGATGTCATAGAACTTCTCCGGAATGTGCTTCAGATGGAGCGCAGACCGGAGTTTATCGAATGTATAGACATTTCGAACATCCAAGGTTGTCAGGCCGTGGGGACGGTGGTTGCTTTTCGAGAAGGAGAGCCCGATTCGAGTCGATACCGGAACTACAGAATACGGACAAAAGAGGGTGTCGACGATTATGCCATGATGGCTGAGACAGCCTGGCGCCGGCTGAGTAAAGGGGACCTGCCCGACCTGCTCCTGGTGGACGGGGGAAAAGGCCATCTGGCCGCTGTTAAGCGGGTTGTAAACGATTTGAATCCGGCCGAACGCCCCTACCTTGCGGCCATAGCCAAGAAAGACGAGAGGCTTGGAGAGCCTGCTGATAAGGTATTTATCTCCGGGCGAAAAAACCCCCTCACCTTGGGCCAAGGCCATCCTGTACTCCATTTGCTTATGAGGGTCAGGGACGAGACCCACCGCCGTGCAGTGGGATATCATAGGAGACTCCGGGGCAGGGGTATGACCGCATCCCTGCTGGATTCGGTCCCCGGCATAGGACCAAAGAGAAAACGGACCATTCTGAACCGATTCGGGGATGTGGAGGCCCTTTCAAGGGCCACCCCCGAAACGATTTCCGAAATCCCCGGGATCAGCCTCAAGACCGCCCAGACGCTCCTGCGCGTCCTAAAAACAAAGAAGGGTTCCCGTTGAATTACCTGTTGACAGGAGGGCGGCGGCTATGATAAGCGTGCCCGAACATATCTCTTTACGGCATTTCATGTGCCGTGCCAAATTGCCATGCCGGTGCCCGTTTGTGGACGTTTTTCGGGCACAGGCGAGTTTCCTGAGCCAGATTATACAAGTTTTTTCGGGGATCAATGGATCCGGTCTTCTAACCTGAGCATAGAGAGAGACCCTTGGCTTTTAAAAAGATCACCATCATGTTCCTGTCCG
>CAYVDE010000205.1:0-3920 GCA_964450535.1 uncultured Desulfobacterales bacterium | reverse complement strand
CGCTCTTGATAACAGGCACATCGTGCCCTTCCTTGTGGCGCAGGAAGCACTCTCTCCCATCGAGCCTGCCGTCCTGCAAGATCCCGCACTCTTCAATACCCGTGGGACAGCTCTCCTCGAAACAGCGGGTAAAATTCATCAACGCGCAAGGCCTGCCTACCGCCTCATCGGCCGAATACCCGGTTATCCTCTCTATGGCCGGGTTCCAGGAGGTGATCCTTCCTTCTTCATCAAGCGTAAAAACGCCGTCCGCCATGGACTCCAGCAGCAGGTCCGAAAAGCTGGGGTCCAAGTAACGCCTGTCTTTATCTTTCATGTTTAAAGCCGCTCCTTTTTTTGATTGCGGCCGCCTGCCTGCACTCCCTGAAACAGGGCCTTTTGCAGGAGCACAAGACAAGGGTGTTGAGAATCGAAAACGTTAACGTAGCGTTACCATAACGCTTGTACAAGATATGTAACGTTATTCCCGTATGTCAAGCAATTTGGTTTGTTCCTAATTAAACACATAAATTCATAAACTTATGTTCGATATTCATGGAGGCCTAAGTGAGGCATGATTATTGAATTTGGAAACGGAAAAGCGGAAGCAGGACAATCCCAGGCTCAGGGGATAATGATGTGGCGGTAAAGGAGATAAAATCCGCTCAAGACCTTGCAATGGTGAGGAAAAAGGGACTCGCACTGGTCGATTTCAATGCTCCCTGGTGCGCTCCGTGCAGCCTGCAAGAACCGATCATCAGGCGTATTGCAGATCAATACGCTGGAAGGGCGTGTGTTGCCACAATCAATATCGACAAAAGCAATGACGTCGCATCCAAACTGGGTATCCGTTTTATCCCGACACTCATATTTTTCAAGGACAACAAGGAAGTTCAGCGCCTCACAGGGCTTCAGCCCGAAGGCACCATTTCCGAGGTACTCGAGAGATTTCTCTTATAGGAGGGCACCATGAAAAGGGCTTTTGAGAAGACCACGCTCGGCGGCATGGAACTCTCAAACAGGTTCGTGTTCCCGCCCATTAAACTCGCCTATGGAAACCCGGAGGGTGTGGTCACGGAACAGCAGCTGATATTTTACGGGCAGATCGCAAAGGACGGCCCCGGGCTTTTGATATTGGAGCCTGTGGCGGTTACCCTGGACGGCAAGGAGCACCCAAAGCAGCTCTGCGTGCACCTGCCGGAATCAGAAAGAGAACTGAAGAAGATCGTGGACGTGGTTCATCAAAACGGGCGCCGTGCCTGCCTCCATCTAAACCATGCAGGCGCCGGCGCCAATCCCATGATCACAAAAACCGATCCAAAGGCCCCTTCGTCCGTTGCATGCCCGGCCAGGGAGCACACGGCGCGGGCTCTCACAGGTGAGGAAATCGATGCGATTCTGAAGGGATATTCCTCAGCCGCGGAAAAGGCCGTAAAGTGCGGGTTTGACGCCATTGAGGTCCAGGCGGGCCACGGATATCTGGTGAGCCAGTTCCTGAATTCAAAGATAAATGTGCGTGAGGACCGTTACGGTGAAGATCGACTTCTCTTCATCAGGCAGGCCCTCTCTATGATAAGAGAAGTGTCCCGGGGCACACCGCTTATTCTTCGTATATCAGGCAATGAGATGTCCCCGGAATTCGGCATCAGCAGAGAAGACCTGCAGCCCCTGTTCAAACTGGCCGAGGACCAAGAGGTAAGCGCCGTACATGTGGGCATGGGAAATACATGCTTCAGCCCGCCCTGGTACTTCCATCACGGAAGCCTTCCTGAAAAACCTCAAATGGATTCCCTGGCATGGATTAGGGAAAACACCACCCTTCCCCTGATCGTCGCGGGCAGGATGGGCCGGAAAGAAAAAATCGAGAAAGTTTTTAATGAAGGCCTCGCGGATTTTATAGCCCTTGGCAGGCCTCTCATCGCCGATCCGGGTCTGCTGAAAAAATGGCATGACAACAGGGATCAGGAGGCCGTCTTGTGCGGGTATTGCCTGCAGGGTTGTTTCCACAGGGTCAAGAGCGGCGAGGGCCTCGGCTGCAATTTCAACCCGCTGATCGGTCGCCCTGAGCCCGGTCCCACGGAAAAACCTCAGAAAGTCCTGGTAGCCGGAGGCGGGCCGGCAGGGATGAGCGCCGCAGCGTATCTGAGCCTCAGGGGCCATCACGTCACCCTTGCCGAGAAAGAGGACCGGCTGGGAGGGCAGTTCAGGCTCGCCTGGCAGGCGCCGGGAAAGGAAAACATGCAGGCGTCTCTGGACTCCCTTACAAGATCCTTTGAAAGGAGCGGTGTCACCGTGCTCATGAGGAGAAAGGCGGACGCCGCCCTGCTTGAAGAGATAAAACCGGACCTTCTCGTATGGGCCGTGGGCGCGGTGCAGAACATCCCGGAGATACCAGGCCTCAATAACACTTACAACATGACGTCCATCCAGTACTTCAAAGAGGAAAAGGAGGTCAAAGGCCCTAGGGTCCTTGTTATCGGCGCCGGAAGGACCGGCCTCGAGATCGCGGAAAAACTCGGGCGTGAAGGCTATGAGGTAACGGCCACAAAGCGCACTGACCCCATCGGGTCCATGATGGAGATGATCACAAAGAAGCTCGCCATGAAACGTGTCGGGGAAATGAAAAACATCGTGCTCATGCCCCACACGACCGTCAAGGGATTTCATGAAAACACCGTGGAGGTAGAACAGGACGAAACCCCCATGTCCCTGGAGCCCTTTGACACCGTGATACTGGCATCAGGCATGCTTTCCGCCGACGAACCGGGGGAAGAGATTCAAAAAGCGGTCCCCAGGATCGAGATCATAGGCGACGCACAAAATGTACAGGACATCTTCACCGCCACGCAGGCTGGTTACAACCTGGCATGCACTTATTAAAACAAACCCAAGGAGGTCTGATCATGGATCACGTGTCCTTTTCAGATATTGCCGTGGTCTCTTGCGGCACACTGAGCCTGGAGTTGAATTATCTCAAGAAAGAAGGATTTCTCGATACGAATCACCTGTTCTATACCACCCCCGGTCTCCATGAAGACCCGCGGGAACTGGAAAGACAACTGGTCAAACGCATTGCCACGGCCAGGGAAAAGGCGGAAAAAGTCCTCGTGGTTTATGGGGGCAAATTCTGCTACGTTAACGCCGACAACCCCACCAGGACCATGAAGGTCATCATCGAGGAACAAGGCCCTGATGTGGCAAGGGTCGATGCCACGCACTGCATGGATGTGCTGGCCAGTGAGGCTGAAAGAGAGAAGATCGCACAGGAGGTAGCCGGCGGGGAAAAAGTCTGGTGGATGACGCCGGGGTGGATAAAGTTCCGGCACCAGGTCTTCAAGGGGTGGGATCAGGGCCTTGCCAATGAGAATTTCCCCAGGCATACGGGGGGCGCTGTCGTCCTGGATGCCATAGGATATGTAGATCAGTACATGGCGGACCAGCCCGAAGATTTCCTGGAGTATGCGGACTGGATGGGAATCCCCATACAGGGCTACCCCGTAAAGACCGATCGGATCAAATCACTGCTTGCGGAGCAGGCCGACATACTCCACAGCGTATGACCTGTCGAACACAGCCGTCTGAACACCGCATACCACCACTTTTCGATTATGCGGAAATGCTGCTTGTCGTGGATATCCAAGCAGGCAGGATTACAGGAAGGTGTGGATAAAAGAAAAATAGTCCTTAATATTTTACCAAACAGAATAGAGCAGTGCCCATCCAGAAACGCTTTTTGGGCACTGGCAAGTTTCCAATTCAGAAATGAGGATTTTTTGTCAAGATCAAGGAAATCAAGAGGTTGCGCGGAGGCGTACTGAAGTACGCCGCACAAGCAACCTCGCAGATTGACGCCGAGATTGGCAAAAAAGACCATTTCTGGATGGAAACTAGTGTCATGTCAACCTTGCAATGTCGTAAAAGGTATGCTATGAATCCTTCAT
>CAYVDE010000204.1:0-3975 GCA_964450535.1 uncultured Desulfobacterales bacterium | reverse complement strand
ATGAAATGCTGCGGCAGAGAATAGACGACTTCAAGGACCTGCGGTTGTTTCTCCATAAATATGCGGACATGAAAACCATCCTTGACTCCACAGGATGGAATAACTGAGCGTATGCCTCCGCAGGCTTATCAACAACTAATTTAACGAATCAGGGACGGTACTTCGCCGCTGTCTCATTTTCCACTTTCGTGACACGGGGTGAGACCGCTTTTGCAGTCCAGAATGACGTTGTAAGCCCCGCACTGAAGGGTTCCACATCAGACTTCTATATCTTTTCCTCCAGGACTCCATCCACAGTCAATAGCTTCGGTCAGAAACCGTGATCGGACGACAGCTTCCGCCTCAAACAAAAGGTTGACAGAATCCCCGGCTGAGGAGTATTCACTCTTATGTCATTTGTGACATATGCCCATGTTGATATAAGAAAACTCTTCGGTTAGGCCAAGACAACCATCCTTGACAGGATTCGATCAATACGGACCGACTGCCCTTATAGTTGTCAGGGCAGTTAGATATCAGGCCTGACAGATAGATCCACAGGAGGCACCGGAAAGGCGATGGCGGGCTCCCCAAACATAGCGTTTGATCTGGAAAAACCAACGGGTTCTTTCCCGACCGACCGTTTGTGGCCGTCCAGGGAAGAAACACGCAGGCGGGTTGACCTGGAGTTCCTGAATGATTTCAACCGCGATTTGGAGAGGAACGCTCGGCTCAGCCGGTTGAACGAGGAGTATCTCAGCCGAAAAATGGAGGAACTTGAAGGGCGGCTTCCGATCTTTGTGAAGGCCCATGAATACACTCGGGCAAGGCTTCACGAACTCCTTTTGATTTGTGCCGCCAACTATGCAAATAACTGCGAGTATAGTGCAGTGGGAGATCTCATGTTCAATCCCAGGCTCATCTTGGTCCACATCAAAGGGTGCCTTGAACCGGTAGTCAAAGAACGACACATCGGCCTGACCGAACAGTTCATGGGAAAAGCTGAGACCCCTTTAGGGGTTAAACACTGGCTCAAAGAGGAGACGATTCTCGAGATAAAGAAAAAGCCTCTTATTCCCCATTCCTACGAAAGACTGGAAAAGGGTGGTTTTTTCTCCAGGCACTATCTGGATTCCTTGCGGGAGCGGGCGGTCCAGATCGCGGATCTGAGCGCTCATCTGTGCTCTATGGGACTTGAGGACCGGTTGGAGCTCGATAAGTGGCTCAACAACGCCGGCCCGAAGGATAGGGCCCTGTTGGAGTCGAAACTCCTCCGAATCGACTGGAAGCGGTTCAGGGAATTGGGTTCTTTGATCATTCGCCCGGATGTCAGGCCTTTCCACCCTGAAGAAAAAGCGTTAAAGGGCGGATCGAAAAGCACCCTCTTCAATCCATTCTTTGCTTCCGGCCGGGAGTTTCATCCTGATGTTTTCTGATGTTTTCTCTTGACAAGGCCCTTGCGGCCTCGTATAAAGTTACATTGTAGCTGTAATATAACTGTGTGGCCGTGTCCCCTTTCACCATCACACACCTGGGAAGAGAGAGGAGACAAAAGGAACGGTTTTTTCGTCTGCGGCGAGTGATCGTGCCTTGGCAAGTCATTCAGGAGAGCGCAGCTTTAGGTTTTTATCTAATATATCCAGGATGTTGAGACCACTCCGGCAGAAGACGGAGTTTTTTTGGCAGCTCGATATGTCAGTATTGATATAACGCTTTTCTGGATTCGCTCGGCTCTCAACAAGAAGACTTTGGGAGCTTTTCACCAAATACGGCCTGTAACAGAGGAGAAACGATGAGGTACGCAGAGACGGGGTATAACCTGGAGATTGATCTGGCCACGGGGAACATCGAGCGGGTGGAGACTGATCCGAGGTTGATGGAGCTTCATTTGGGTGGCCTCGGGACCAGTGTCAAGCTCTTTTGGGATCGGGTTCCGCCTGAGACCAAGCCTTTTGATCCGGAGAACCTGCTTGTATTCAGTACCGGCCTTTTCAACGGTACGCCCGCGTTCAGCGCGAACCGCACCATTGTGAACTTCGTTTCCCCCCAGAACGAGATGCTGGCCTACCCTATGATGGGCGGGTTTTTTTCGGCCGAGTTGAAGTATGCCGGTTATGACAAGGTGATCTTTCGAAACAAGTCTCCGGACTGGGTGTATCTGTGGATCCACAACGACAAGGTTGAGCTTCGGGATGCCACGCACCTCAAAGGTAGGGGCGCACTCGAGACGCAGGAACTGATCAAAAAGGAGCTGAAAGACCCCAGGGCCCAGGTGGCGGCCATAGGTCCTGCGGGGGAGAACCGTGTGTTCACGGCCTCCATCGAGCAGGGCCGGTCCAGTGCAAGCCGGCTCGGGGGCGGCGCCGTGATGGGAGACAAGAAGCTGAAGGCCATTGCGGTGCGAGGCACCAGGGACGTGAATCTGGCCCGGGGCGCCGAATTCATGCAGCTCCTCAAGGAGGTCAGGGAGTACATCAACTTCAGAAACGAAAACCCCATACCCGACGTCATGACCATCCTGTCCGGAATTGGATCGCCGCAGGAGATGCTGCACACGGACGAGAAGTGGCACACGGAGAACTTTGCCTGGGGAAACGCGCGGACGCGGAGAAAAGGCTTCTGGACCAAGGAGATCGAGGAGAGCTGGTCAAGCACGCAAATGGAGGGAATCAAGCGATTGATCAGCTGCTTCAACTGCCCGCAGCACTGCGGCGCGTTGATCTCCTACAAGGACACCCCCCGCTACATGGCGAAGTGCTTCGGGAAGTTGACGTATGCCATGGCTGCGTACGTGGACAACCTGGATTTTGCATGGAGGATCCTGTACCGGGCCACGGAGTATGGTGTGGACTCCTTTTCCACCCCGCAGATCCTGGCCTTTGCCGTGGAACTCTATGAGGCCGGGATCCTGACGGACAAGGACTTCGAAGGGTGCCCGTCCGATAAGGAAGGGCGGTTTTACTGGCTGCTCGACAGGGTCGCGAACCGGGAAGGGATTGGAGACGTGCTGGCCGACGGCACATATTACGCGGCCCGGCGGATCGGCAACGGCGCGGAGGCATACGCCCACAACACCATCAAGAAGCACGAGCAGCTTCCCCTCAAGCTGGCCATGATGGATCCCATCTACTACCTCATGTACTCCACCAACGAGAAGGTGAGCATCACGCAGATTGAAGGGAACTTTCCACAGGCCGCTTTTCCCACCCGGGAGCAGCGTGAAGAGTTCGTCAAGGACTGGCCCCAGGTTCCGGATGACAGGTTCAAGCAATACGTCCTGGACTGGGAGCCCCGGGGAGAGAACGCCAATCCCTACTACCCCACGCCGGATATGGCCTCGGAAATCGTGGACTGGATGGAGATGCTGCACAACATCGACGACGCCCTGTGCCTGTGCGCGGGCATGGGGTCGTTCTGCCTGAAACCGCCCTATCACATTCACAACTACCCGAAGCTGATCTCCGCGGCGACCGGCATGGATATTGACGAGGCGGGGCTGAAGAAAATCGTCAACCGCAGCCGCAACCTTCACAGGGCCTACAACAATCGAAAAGGGATTACTCGGAAAGACGAAAGGCCGCCCGAGGACCATTGGAAATACCGTTTCCCGGAGCATGAGGAGAACCTGCTCACCACGTACTACAAGTTTAAAGGATGGAATGAAAACGGTGTTCCTAGCAAGGAAAGACTGATGGAATTGGATTTGGGATATGTCGCCGAAGATCTAGAAAAGAGAGGGTTCTATAACCATGGCCAAGATCAAGAAGAAAATCAAGACGATTAAGGTCGACGCGGACAAATGCAACGGCTGCCGGTTATGTGAGGTCATATGTTCCGCCTATCACGCGAGCCCGAGGTGGGACAGCAACAACCCAGCGCGGTCTAGGATTCAGATCATTAAAGATCCGCTGCAGGATATCTGGGTGCCGGTCTTTGCCGGCGAGTATGCCCCGGCCGAGTGCATGGGCAGGGACAGGTACGTGATCGACGGCAAGG
>CAYVDE010000203.1:0-4003 GCA_964450535.1 uncultured Desulfobacterales bacterium | reverse complement strand
CGCTCGGACATGGCGGAAAGGGCTCGTCGACGCGTGGAAGACCTTTTCAGCTGGCCCGCAGTGGCCGCCCGGACCCTCGCCTTCTATGAGCGGATCCACAGCCGGTTTCATCGACCCTGACTCCTATGACTTCTATGCTTAATAAAACCTACGTTGCCCGGCCGGCTCCGTGAATGGGGTCATTACCGTATTTCTCTTTGCAAGAGCAGTCACGCCCGGCCCTTATTTTTTCGGGCTGATAACGATTTCCAGGGTCTTTCCTTCTTGTAGTTCGTGGAGTTTTTTTCTGTAACGGATCTTTATGGGTTTTTCTTTTGCTTTACAGGCAGTTATTTTCATCTTGTCCGGCACGATTTCAACATCCAGATCGTGCCCGCGATAGTGAATCCGCATGCGGAGCCTGCTCAACTCCTCAGGAAGGCACGGATTGAACCACAGCACGTCGTCACGGGCTTCAAGACCCGTATATCCCATCTGCACCATGTTGATACAGCCTGCCATGGCGCCTAGATGGATGCCCTCAGGTGTGGTTCCTCCCTGAATGTCCGAGATATCGCTTTCCAGGGCTTGTCTGAAAAGGTCCCATGACCGAGCCCTGTCCCCCCTGGCAAGAACCCAGGAGTGGACGACCCGGCTCAGGGTGGAGCCATGTGAGGTACGCTTTATGTAATAATCGATGTTCCTGGGAATCGTCTCGTACTCAAATGGATATCCGAGTTGTTCAAACAGGACCCCGAGTTCTTCTGCTGAAAAGACATAGAACAGCATGAGCACGTCAGCCTGCTTGGAAGCCTTGTAGCGGTTCGGCGAATCCTCTTCAGCTTCGAGAATCCTGTCCAGCCTCTGAATATCGTTATACTTTTCCCGGTAACCTTCCCAATCGAATTCTTCGAGTTTGTCGTAGCCCTCAAACTGACTGATGATGCCGTCGTCGTGGAAAACCACTCGCATCTTTCGGCTGATATCCCGCCAGCGATCCATTTCTTCTTGTTCCAAGCCCAGGGTCTCACAAATCTCGTGTTTTCGGTTTTCCGGCAGAATTTCAAGTATTTTCAGTGCTTCGGTCAGGACCCACACCGCCATGATGTTGGTGTAGGCATTGTTGTCCAATCCGGGCCTGTCGGAATCAGGATAGGTTTCGTGGTATTCGTCCGGTCCCATGACGCCGTGGATTTCGTACCGGCCCAGGTCAGGATTGTAGGTTGATATACTCGCCCAGAACCGGGCGATCTCCAGGAACATTTCAGCACCGTAGAACGAAAGAAACTCGGTGTCTTCCGTGGCCTCGTAGTATTTGCTGATATTATAGGCAATGGCCGCGTTAACATGCCGCTGGTGCCGGGATTGATCTGGAATCCATCGGCCGGATTTCGGGTTGAGATGGATCTTCTGGGTTTCCTCACGTCCGTTGCTCCCACTCTGCCACGGGTACATGGCACCCTTGTAACCGGCTTCTTTCGCAGCGGCACGAGCCTCATTGATCCGTCTGTAGCGGTACATCAGCAGCGCACGGGTAATCTCCGGGACCCGCAAATTCAAAAAAGGAAAGATGAAAAGCTCGTCCCAAAAGATGTGACCCCTGTATGCTTCACCGTGCCAGCCCCTGGACGGAACTCCTACATCCAGGTCCATGGTGTGCACTGAAGTGCTTTGAAGGAGGTGAAAGGTGTAAAGGTGGAGGATCATGCCGGTGCGATCCTCTTCCGGGGGATCCACTTCCTCAAACTCGATGTCAAACCGGCGCCACAAATGCTTCCATGAAAGGACATGCGATTCGAGCAGCTCCTCGAAGCCCTTTGCCTCGGCAACCATTTTTTCCGCCTCCAGCGCGCATTCCGCAGAAGCGTGATCTCTTGAAGTGAAGAGGGCGACAACTTTTTCGATGCGTAACTCGCTCCCTTTCTCCACATCCAAGACAAATCGTTGCGAGATGTAACCGGGCTCTTCAATGGGTTTTCTTTCCGGTCCTGCGAGTTTTTCTCCGTTCCTGGAAAGCCTTGTCCTGGCCGCCTGAGCGATTCGGAGTTCCGACTGGATGGTCTGCACCTTGAGGAGTATGGTTTCCTCATCAACAGACCGCGTATCCAAAGGTTCAAGGTGCTTGCTGTTGAGGTCCCTGTAACGGGGGACGCCGTCATTGATTACTCTTCCGTCGAGAGCCGACTCGAATTCCACTTCACCTGACCAGTTTTCCGGGCTGAAGACGACTTCGAGGGCGGCCATATGCGTTTCAGCCATGTGCACCAAACGCCGCTCATTTAAGGAGGTCCGCCTTCCGTCCTTGTCTTTGAAGCGCACAGTGCGGAGCAAAAGGCCTCTTTTTATGTCCAGCTCCTGGCGATAGTCCAGAATTTCCACTCGAGTCAGGTCCAACCACTCCCCACCGGGATAACGAAAGCTCAGGCACAGCCAGTTGGGCAGGTTCACGAGATCTTCGTTTTCGATAACCTTTCCCTTGATTTCCGTCTCCAGGCGGTTGTACCCGCCTGCCAGATAGGTCCCGGGGTAATGGATGTCGTCGGCATGCGATTCGGAGCCGGCGCCCCTGGTGGCAAAATAGCCGTTTCCGAGCGTGCAGAGTGCTTCCCGGAGTTTTTCCTGCTCAGTATCGAATCCGTCGTATTCAAGTAGCCAGACTGTCATGCATCGTCTCCTTTCAGGGGTTCCTGATCTGCTCGTAGAGGCGCTCGGTGTCCTTCCTGCGGCACAGTTCAGTGCCCGGGGTCATGACAGCAGCAGCGCCTGCGGCCACGCCGAAGCGCACGGCATCGGGCAGTTCCCATGTTCTGGCTAATGCCGCGGTTATTCCTGCCACCATGCTGTCACCGGCCCCCACCTTGCTCTTGATGGGAACGGTCGGGGCCCTGACCCTCTCCACTCCACCCTTCCATACAAGCAGTGCGCCCGCGGCCCCCAGGGAGACGACCACAACCTCGCAGCAGCGTTCCTCCACCAGCCGCCGGGCAATTCTTTCCTGTTGTTGTTCGCTTTCTATGGCCTCACCCTCGATGATCTCGAGTTCCCTAAGGTTCGGTTTCACCAGAAACACACCTTCCCTGCATGCTGAAGCCAGCGGCTTTCCGGTCGTGTCCACTATTGTCTTAGCGCCATGGGCTTTTCCCCATTTGGACACCCCGGCATAGAAATCCTCGGGTACGCCCGGTGGCAGGCTCCCGCTGCAGATGATGTAATCGGGTTTGAAGTCCATTTGTTTCAGCCGGTCCATGAAGCTCTGCCACTCTATTTCCCGGATTTCCGGACCCGGCATACCGAAACGGTATTGCTGATTGGATGATTCCTCGTAAACAATTAGGCTCTGTCTGGTCAATGCTTTGATTTCAAAAGGTTCTTGAAGGAGGTGCTCTTGATCGAGCAGTTCCTCTAACATGTCTCCGACAGCTCCTCCTACAGGATATAAAGCCGTGGATTCTTCACCGAGCCTTTTCAATGCCCTGGACACATTGATGCCTCCCCCGCCGGGTTCGTATCTGGGCCGGGCGCAACGGAGCTTTCGCTCGGCCACCACATTGTCCACCGAGGTGCTTTTGTCGATGCAGGGGTTCATTGTTATCGTGATAACTTTGTTCATAACTCAATCCCTGTTCAGTAAAGTTCCTCCTCGAGAAAACCTCCCGCCCTATTGCCGGCTTCCTTCAATCTTTTGGCCGTCTGTGCCGAGTCAAGTGCTGAAAGCGCGGCAGAATGGACGGCTTCATTCTGTGGCGCACGGCCTGATCTTTATGAAAATATCAATAGCTTTGAAAAGAAACGGGCATAAGTAGGTCCTTCCTGTAGTTTTGATTTACTAAAGCCGTATTCGCCCAAAGCGGAGTTGATCTTGGCCGGTTACGATGTAAACTACTCTGGAGAGCAGATATTTGTTCCGCCGGTTTTCGGGCAAGAGTAGGTTGCCGGTGGCTTGATCGTATTTATTAGAAAGGAGAATGACCATGGGTGAAAAAAGAGATGCATACATACAGAAACTGAGAGCCAAAATGGCTGA
>CAYVDE010000202.1:0-4009 GCA_964450535.1 uncultured Desulfobacterales bacterium | reverse complement strand
CCGCACATGAGCCACATCCCGGCGGAATCCGCATTCTTGATCCATGACTCGTCAGAAGGCTTGGTCCGGCGGGCCACCCCGCCCAGGGGTTCCATTATGTCCATGAGGACCTTTTCATCATAGGCCATCTGTTCCTCGGAGGTGAAACCGATGAGGAGCACCCGCACGATGAAGAAGTTCGCGATGGACTCCTCGGTCTCCTTGCCCCATATGTCCCAGAACTCCTCCTTGCACTCGGCCTTGGCAATGGCCCGCCAGAAGAGCGGGACCTTGGTGACGGCCCCGGCGATCTCGGCGTGGCCGATTTCCTTCATGGCCTTGACCTGGGCCTCCTTTGAAGGCACGGTGAAGTTGATCCACTTGACTCTTTTTTCAGGGAGGGCGAGAGCCGTGTTGGGAGAGATGCCAGTGGGCTCCAGCCGCTCGGGCTGAAAGGGCAGGGTCTTGATGGCCATTCGGGTTACTATCCCCAGGCAGCCTCGAAGCCCGGTGTAGCCTCTCAAAAGCCCCCTCAGATCAGGCCCCGGCCCCTCTCCCCAGAACGGGTCCTCTCCCGTGGCCAGGGAGCCGGTCTTGAGCAGTTCACCGTCCGGCATTACAACCTCGGTCCCCAGGATCCTCCTGTGGGGAAGTCCGATCCGGTGACTCAGGGGGGACCACCCGTCCCCGATCAGGTTGGCTATGGCCGACGCCTGCGCCCCTCCTCCTCCGATGACCACGTAGGCGCCGTGGTTCATGCACTCCTCCTGAATGGGCGAGTAGACCATTCCGGGGCCGACCTCTATGTAGAAGTGTTTCTCATCAAGGATGAAATCGTTCATGCGCTTCAGGTCGATCAAAAGAGCGTCTTCAACATGGGGATGGGACCGGGGGCCGTAAAACCCCGTACTGTAGGGAACATAAGGGATGCTGTTTCTATAGCAGAGCTTCACGATACCCTGCACCTCTTCAGTGGTCTTGGGCATTACGACACATGCCGGGACCGTGGTCATGACGCGCTCGTATCCCAGGCCGTTTTCATAGCCGCCGGGCCCGCTTCTGTATCCCTCACAGATAACAGGGTCGTCGGAGACGTATTTTGCACCCACGATGGACTCAAACACCTTGATAATGTCTTTGGACAGTGCCATTATTCTCCTCCTTCCGCCTAGGCATCAATGGATGCGCAGATCACTTCAGAGATGTCCATGACGCGCACGTCATCGCCGTTTTCCTTGACGGTCTGGTTGAAATTATTCTTGCAAAAGGGGCAGGCCGACACCAGGGTCTCCGCGCCTATATCCTTTGTCTCATCAAGGCGATGGTTCGCTGCAAACCGGGCGAACTCGGGGAAGGCCTCTTTTGTCCCACGACCGGCCCCGCAGCAAAAGGCGTTTTCCCTCATCCTGGGCAGTTCAACCAGGTCCACTCCGGGGATCGCCTTCAGTATGTCCCGCGGCTGGAAATATACGCCGTTGGTCCCTCGACGTCTCTTGAGCCTGGGTTCCACGCACCCCATCCAACCCCTCTTTCCCTCGTAGGGGGTCCAGGGTTCGCTCAGGCGGCTGAGGCTGCATGAATCGTGGTAGGTCATCCGGGTGTCAAAGGGCTTTTCGAGCCGAAGAACGCCGTCTTTCATCTTCTCATCCACAAACTCCACGAGATGGAGGACCTCGAACCCCAGATCCCCGGTGGCTATGTTGAGCAGTTTGGGATAATCGACCTTCCACATGCGATATCCTTCGGCGCAGCTGGTGACAAGGGTCTTGGCCCCTGTCTTTCTTACTTCATCCACGTTGCGCTCGGCAATGGCCCTGGCCTCGTCGTACATTCCCACGGAGAAGACAGTGTTGCCGCAGCACCATTCGTCCGGCATGAGCATATAAGGCGTGCTCGACGCCTTGAATATCCTTGCTGTGGCCTGGGCGATCTCCTTGTTTATGTAGGAGGCCGTGCACCCCGCAAAGTAGAGGACGTCCGCCTTGCCGGCCGGCGGGGCGTCCTGGGGGATCCACGCGGTCCGCTTGTCATGGGGCGAGGCGTACATGTTGTGGTTGATTTTTATGTTCTCGGCGATCTTCTTGTGGGCGGGAAGGGGGCCGACCCCGTCCTTGACGGCCTTGACCCGAATGGCTTCCAGGGTGAGTTCCACCTCCAGGTCCAGGTTCCGCTTACACCCCACATCGCATGCCCCGCAGAGGGTGCATGCATAGATTACCTCCAGGGCCTTCTCATTCCAGTCCAGCTTGCCTTCCACCATGGCATGGGCGATTCTCAGCTTCCCGTAGGCCCCGTAGGCGTCAAACTCGTACATGGTGGCGCTGGGGCAGCGGGTCATGAACTTGGCGCCCGGCATATAGGTGTGGTCCACCCAGGTGCAGCCCTTGCACTTTATGCAGCGGCTCATGTCGTAGACAAAGCTGTCAATATCCCTGATATCAAGACTGAATTCCTCTTTGGGCTTGTAGTATCGTATGCTTTGTTGTTGTGCCATGATTCCAAACCTCCTTAGAAGCACAGGTTCCCCGGATTCATAATATTATTGGGATCAAAGACCTTTTTGAGTCTCTTGAGGTGAGCGGTATAGGACGCGGCCTTTTCATACACAATGGGGGCCAGCTCACCGTAGGGCCGGGTGAATACGGCCCCTTCATTAAGGCAGACCTTGGCGAGATCGTTGTAAAGGGCCCGTACGGAGTCTTTTTCATCCCCGTCCTGCGGGTCATAGAAAAGCGTAAACTCCGGCCGACACGCACGGTTGTGCTCGATCGGCTGGATATACATGCCGATCTCGCTTGCAGGGTAGCCGTGCTCGAACGCAACCGCCTCCACCAGGTCGACGAATTGGGCCGCCATAAGGGGCCGTGTGTGAAAAAAGAGGCTCTGGCTTGCACCCTTCACCGCCGTCCTCCAGTGGGGCTTGTCCGCGGGCCATGGCTTCCTAAGCATGGGCAGCATCTTGTTCCGCAATCCGGGAAACCCGGGCAGGTTCTCACCCAGTGTCAGGTCCTGGAATTCATTTTTGATTACTTCGGCCAGGAAGTTCATCTCATAGGCGATCTTTTCCTCAGGGCGTCTCAAGAGCCCGCTGACCACAAGAATGAGCGTCCATGGCGGCAGTGAGGCCCTCAATTTCAGAAACTGGTCCGGCTGGCCTTCCGAGAGCATGGCGGCCAGGTCCACGTTGTTGAGGAGAAGCACCTCCTGGCCTATACGCCTGGGCAGGATACGATGGAGAAAGTTCATGGCGCGGTTTAAATCATGGATAGGAGCGAATAGGATCTTGTCCTTCTTGGGGATGGACTCGATCTTCAGATTGGTCCAGGTAACGACCCCCATGGTGCCCTGGGCGCACTGGAAAAAACGGTAGAAATCGAGCCCCGGCCCTGATGGATTGCCTCCCTTGGCCATGGAGTTCGGATACCCGTTTACACTTGCCGATCCCATTCGGAAGATCTCGCCCGTGGGCCATACCACCTCCATGGCCTCAAGGGGCTCTCCGTAATCATAGACCTGGTTGGTGGGCTCCTCCCTTTCCATGAAGTCAGTGAGGACCGATCTCTCCGCAGGGGGAGTCAGGGGCATGATGACCCTGTACCCCTGCTTTTCCAGTTCACGGGTCAACTTTTCCCAGGTGACTCCCGCTTCGAACCGCACGCGCCTGTTGTCGGCATCAATCTCAAAAATGTTGTCCATTCTGGTCATATCGAGAACCACTCCCCCTTGTTTGGGGATCGTGGCTCCGAAGAAATGGACCTTTGAGCTGCATGGGACAACAGGGATACTGCTTTCGTTGCAGATGTCGATGACCTTTGAGACCTCCTCGGAATTCGCCGGCCTCACCACGCAGGCGGGTGCGCCAGGAGGGGTGTAGCTGTGATCCGAGGCATAGGCCTGAAGCTGATTCGGGTCATCCAAGAAGTGATCCTCTCCGACGACGGCTGAAAGCCTTGATTTAACATCCATACCTCAACCTCCATAACATGATAATAGTTGAAAATACCCTGAAATTACGAGCAAATAATCTCTG
>CAYVDE010000201.1:0-4047 GCA_964450535.1 uncultured Desulfobacterales bacterium | reverse complement strand
ACACCGTCGCCGTCCGTGTCGATGGGACAGCCCACTTCATCCACCTTAACGCCGCGAGGCGTATTCGGGCACTTGTCCAGGTGATCAGGCACCCCGTCGCCGTCGCTGTCCAGCGGTTTTCCGTCGGCCTTGGCGAGAAACACCCGTCTCACAAAGTTGGCCATATTTTCGGAGGACGTGATCTCATCGGCATTCACTCTGAAACCGCACCCGCCCGCCTGAGCGACCTGATTCATGAGCTGGGCCCCGCCCGGATTATCGCCGACCATCACGGTGTAGATGCAGAGCCGGTCCCCGAAGGCGCTTTTGAGGCCCTGCGCCGAGACCAATGAGGATGTGTCCGTCTCCAGTCCGTCGCTGAACACGATCAGCGCCATGTCTCCGGACGCGGATTGGAGGTCGCCGCCGCAAGCTTTCAATGCACCGGCCAGAGGCGTCATTCCGCCGCCGGAGATAGGCCCTAAAGCGCCTTCCAGGCCTTCTTTGGAGTAATTTGTCATTCCGTAGACGAGACGGGTTCCAGTGCTGAAGTTCTGGCCGAGGGTCCGAAGGCCGGAATTCAGCTTCAGGTCGGGGATCGTCCGGTTCATGCGGCTGATCATGCCCTTGGCGACGTCCAGCTTACGATGCCCACCGATGGTTTCGGACATGGTGCCCGAGGTGTCGAGGAGCACCAGAAAGGTGTCCACGTTCTGAACGTATTCCCCGGACTGAATGAGCGGGTTGAGGTCTTGAGGGATGAAATCATGGGACTTGGTGACAGGCCCGCCTGCCGCGCAGCCGCCAATTAAGGCGGCAACGACAATAGCGGTGAGAACACATAGGACATTTTTTGTCTTCATACGGTTCCTCCTTGCGAATCGGCACCGGAAAAAACTGCGGAAGCCGGTGGCCTATTAGATGTGATTGTAATGTTCCTTTGGTCCGTTTTATGACTTCTCACTGGCACGATATGCCGTGTTTACATCCCGTTGTTTTGGCTATCAACTTTGATGGACATCCCCCCATGGAATTCCACCGGGTTTAAAAGTTGGTCGCCTGCAACACCGGTCACCGCGATCCATTCGTAAGAACAGCGCTCGCCTGTTTTCGATTCTTGATTAATACAATCATTGTGCCAGATTCCATGCATCTACCGTAACACCCTCATCTTTCTGATATGTAAGCGTAATCGGCTCGAAGAAATTTTCAGGGCGGTGTTAACGGTCATCTGGAAATGGTCATATTCAACCGTTGGTTGTATGCGACCATTTCTTCTCCAGCTCCGTGCTGCACCACAACCCTGACCGGCTAGGACGCTTCAGCCGATGGATCAGTGATGATTTGCACACTCAATTGAGAATTTTCCGACGAGTCGCACCAGGGCGGGCGCCGAACCCGCGAACGGTTACCATTATTCTTTCACCGATCCGCCAAAAGATCCCAAAGAGATGACCAGTTCGAAGTCTTTTTCGGCATCATGGTGTGTATTTAGCTGAAAGCCGAGCTTTTTGCCCAGCGCGAGCATGCTCCGGTTTTCCGGTAAGACAATGCCCGATACCCTTTGGAATCCCCTCCTTTCAGCGATTGACAGGCAGTTTTGAAGAAGACTGGAACCGATGCCTTTTCCGTGCCAGGGATCACCCACCACCACCGCGAACTCTCCCTCCTTTCCATCCGGGTCTCCCATGATCCTCGCCACCCCCAGCATGCGCTCCGCCCCGGGCTCGTCGTCAAAGGCCACCAGGGCGACTTCCCTGTCGTAATCGATCTGGGTGAACCGGGCCAGCATCTTTGGGCTCAGTTCCTTTACATGACTGAAGAAACGGTTATAGACGGTCGTAGGGGATAATACCTTGAAAAAGCGCTGGAAAAGCGGGGCATCTTCCGGCCTGACAGGGCGTATGAAGAGCCTGGCGCCTTCCTGGGTGACCAGGTGGGTCTCATCCTCCTCCGGATAGGCGCTGATCACCAGGTGCAGGGGTGAAGGGCGGTCCGCCTTGGAAACGAGGATGCGGGCATCAACCGCCACGGGATCGCCGTCCTTGATGAGGACGGGATTCATATCCAATTCGGCAATCTTGGGGAAATCGATCAAGAGCTGGGAGAGCCGGATGATCATTTCTTCGAGGCGCTCCAGGTCTGCCGGGGGCCGGTTTCTATACCCCTTGAGCAGGGTCCAGGCCCTGGTCTCCTGCATCATGCGCCTTGCCAGCAGACGGTTCATCGGGGGAAGTCCCAATGCCCGATCCTTGAGGACTTCCGTAAATATGCCGCCCATTCCAAAAACAATGACAGGACCAAAATTGGCATCCCTCTTGGCGCCCAGAAGAATTTCGAAATCCGGGTTGGAAAAGAACGGCTGCATGGTAACCCCATCGATCCGGGCATGGGGCTTATAGCGGCGCGCGGATTCCACGATTCCGGCAAAAGCGGCACGGACATCCACATCCGAACGCAGGTCCAGGCGAATTCCGCCCGCCTCGGTTTTGTGGGTGATATCCGGGGAATGAAGCTTCATGACCAGCGGATATCCAATGGCCCGGCCCAGGCGGGAGGCTTCGTCCTCGGTCCCGGCGGTTTCCGTCCGGATCACGGGGAGGCCGTAAGCCGAAAGAACCTCCGTGGCGTCCGATTCCGGCATGAACTCCTCCTTCGAGATATTGGCCAGCAGGCGTCTGACTTTGTCCGGATCAAACGCGATGTTTCGGGTCATCTTGGGCGGGATTTCCATAAGAGATGCCGTGTTCCGGGCATACTCAACCATGTACAGAAAAGCCCGGACCGCCCGTTCCGGCGTCTCATAGGTGGGAATGCCTGCTTTATTCAAGATTTGCAGGGCCTTTTCGATGCTTTTACCGCCCATCCAGCATGCAAACACCGGATACCGGCGGTCTTTCATCGTGGTTGCCAGGGTCTCGGCCACCAGAATCGGGTCCGTGAGGGCCTGGGGCGCAAGAATGACACAAATACCGTCCGTTTCTTTTCCGTCGAAACAGATTTCAAGCGTGCGGCGAAAGCGTTCCGCGGAGGCATCCCCGAGAATATCGATGGGGTTGCCGCGGCTCCAGAAGGGCGGCAGAAACGCATCGAGTTTCCGGAAGGTTTCGGAGTCGAGAGGCGCCGGCTCCAGATCGTAGCGGGCAAGGGTGTCCGTGGCCATCACGCCCGGGCCGCCGCCGTTGGTGATAATGGCCAGCCGCGGGCCATGGGGGCGCGGTTGCTTGGCCATCAGCTCGGCGCAGTCGAAAAGATCCTGGATGGTGTTCACACGCACGATGCCGGCGCGCTTGAAGGCGGCGTCATACACTGCGTCTTCACCGGCCATGGCCCCCGTATGGGAGGCGGCGGCCTTTGCCCCGGCCTCGCTTCTACCCGCTTTGAGTACGATGATGGGTTTGACGCGTGACACCGCGCGCGCGGCGCTCATAAACTTGCGAAAATTAGTCAGGCTTTCGATGTAGAGCAGAATGCTTTTGGCCGAGGAATCGTTTCCGAGATAATCGATGAGGTCACCGAAATCCACGTCCAGCATGGAGCCGATGCTGACAAAATGACTGAAACCGATATGCTCCTTTAACGCCAGATCTAAAATGGCCGTGCAGATGGCCCCGCTCTGGGAGATAAAGGCCAGATCGCCGATATCTGGCATTTCGGATGCGAAACTGGCGTTGAGGCTTACCTTGGGCCGGATAATGCCCAGGCAGTTCGGCCCCACAATACGAAGCCCGCCGGCATAGGCCGTGGCGCGGATCCGCTCCTCGATTTCTCTTCCCTTTTCACCGACCTCCTTTCCCCCGGCGGAGATCACAATGGCCCCCGCCACCTTTTTTTCGACGCACTCCTGCACGATGTCGGGCACCGTATGAATCGGCGTGGCGATGACCGCGAGATCCACCCCCGGTTCCAGAGCGCGGATGGATCCGGCCGAGGCAATTCCATGTACGGTTTCGTATTTCGGATTCACGGGCAGCAGTTTTCCCTGGAATCCGCCCTCGATGAGGTTCTTCATCAGCGCATTGCCGATGCTGCCGGTGCTTTCACTCGCGCCCACCACCGCCACCCGGC
>CAYVDE010000200.1:0-4067 GCA_964450535.1 uncultured Desulfobacterales bacterium | reverse complement strand
GAAACCCCGCCTGATATGACCACAGAGCAAGGCTTTGCCGGGCGGTCAGGCTCATGGACTCAGGACCTCTTCACGTTGTGGTCGCGATACGCCATGTGAACCCTTTTGATTGTCTTCCAGGGTTTCGAGCACGGCCCTGACCACCTCGTCGACTTCGATTCCTTTCATGCACGCCATGTTTTCCTCTGCACTCGATGGACAGCGCCGGGAAAAACAGGGGCTGCACTCGACCCCGGCGCGCACCACCTTATGTCCGGACCCATAGGGCCCGGTGCGGTTCGGCGCCGTAGGTCCGAACACGGCTACCACAGGCGTGTCCACTGCTGCGGCAATATGCATCGGACCAGTATCCGTGGACAACACCACAGTCGCCCGCTGAAATACCGCCGACAGGGCCTTGAGGTCAAGCTTTCCGTCCAGGCGCGCGGCCGGTCCCTGAAGCCTGTCGAAGATCTCATCCACACTGGGCCTGTCATCCTTTGAGCCGGTGAACACCACCTTTAAGCCGCTCTCCCGCAAGGCGTCCGCCACTGCCGCAAACCGTTCAGGGTACCATTGCTTGGTGGGCCAGCGCGGCATGGGATGGATGGCGATATATCGGTTTTCCTGACTGACCCCCGCTCCCAGGAGCAGGCCGCAGGCCCTCCTATGGGCCTCGGCGGTGATGGGCAGGTCATAGACCACAGGGCCGCGTGAAATACCCACGGCTTCCAGAAGCATCAGCCCGCGATCCAGGGCGTGGGTCTCCATGGAAACCGCTTTGACCCTTTCATTCAGGAAGAGGTGACTTCCCTCGGAATGATGCATCCCGTGGCCGAAGCCTATCTTGCGTGCACCGCGTGCGGCGACCACCCACACGGAACTCTTGAGCAGGGCCTGAAAGTCCAGCACCATATCGTAGCGTACGGAGCGTAACTCACGCATGAAATCGCTAAACAGGCCCAGGGCTCGGAGCCATTGTCCCGAGCGCAGGGCGTCTGTGAATTCCCTCCGGGGCCACACCAGGACCTTGTCCAGGGCCGTGTGCCCGAGGACCAGGGGGGCGGCCGCTGCTTCCACCACCCAGGCAATGAACGCGGAGGGATAAGCCCGGCGCAAGGCCGTCAAAGCAGGCAGTGTGTGGACCACATCGCCCAGAGCGCTCATCTTGACAATCAGAATATTCACTTCCGGCTCATTCGCAGTGGATAGATATAGTCTTGGCCCATCGAATTCTCTTGACGGGGGTTGCTTCTTGGACAGGATGGTATTCGACGAAATGATTGTGTGTCAATTAAGGATTACAAATATCTGAAAGCTTCAATGAGGCTCAACACTTTGTTTTTCCGATTGGTTCTCGTGTCCTCATATGATAAAGGCTGAGACATGACGACCAGCTGGAAAGGAGACCGTATTCTCATGAAAGAAAGCCTGTTCGATGTCCTGCGGGACGAAGGCCTGAACCGAATCCGCATCCACTATGACTGGCGCAAGGACCTCTCCGTGATCTATACGGCCAGGGAGTGGGACGACGACATCAAGTGGCGGGACTACAACCGGGCCTTTACCGTCTATTCGATACTGACTCCAAACGCCGTTTTTTTCAACGATGCGGATAGCCGCGCCCTATTTGAAAAGCACGGCATGTCCGGCTACCTGGAGCAGGTGATCGGAGTGATGCGCAAGGGACGCCACCAGCTCATGGAGGGGTTTTACTGGAAGAAGAAGGACATCCGTTTCATGAACCACATACACAGCGTCAGACTCGGGATTCACAACCGCTCTCAGGCCGTGGTCATGGGAGGTATCCGACGGCACGAGCCCATGGAGCCCGAGTTCGACGTGATCATAGACGGCATGAACCTGGGCCGCGGCATGACCTTCAAGAACGTGGCGGCACATGTGCCCTGCGGCGGGTGCAAGATAACAGTACATGCCGGCCCGGTGGATCTCGACGACCTGGACGAGGTGGGCTTCCTTGCATACGCCAACGACCGCACCCGTAACACAACCGGTCCGGACATGAACTACCCGGCCGAACTGGCCGACGTGGTGCGGGAGCACTTCTCATTCGGGTTTGCAGGAGGTACCAAGGGGTTTCTGGGACCCACGGGCCGTCCCACGGCCTGGGGTACTTACCATGCCGTGAAGCAGGCGGTTGCCTTTATGGAGGGATCTGATTCACTGGCCGGAAAGCGCATTGCCGTGCAAGGCCTGGGATCGGTGGGGTCCCATCTGGCAGAGTATTACCTTGCCGACGGAGCCTCCGTCGTGGTGGCGGACATCAGGCCCGAAGCGGTTGACAGCTTTCAAAGGGGCCATGCGGGCGAAAATTTGGAGGTAGTCTCTCCGGAGGAGATATATTTTGTTGAGGCGGACCTGTTTTCCCCGTCTGCACAGGGGGGCATACTGACCGAGGAACGGATACGACGAATGCGTTTCAAGGTCATAGCCGGGCCTGCCAACAACCAGCTCAAAGCCGCGAGCCAGGAGGAGGAGTATGCCATGGCAAGGCTCCTGCAGGAGGCGGGCATCCTGTTCGTGCTAGACTGGTGGCATAACATAGGCGGAGTGATGACCGGTTACGAGGAGTTTGTGCATCAGGAAAAGGCGGCCATGGGGCCCCTGATGGACCGCATCGAATGTATTTGCCGGGATGAGACCCGGCGGCTTCTGGAGCAGGCCCGCAAGGCCGGGGTAACACCCACTGAGATGGCATACAGGCTGGTGGAGGAGACGATATACGGGTAAAGGGGCGCCGTCTGGTATTTCATGGTCTTATATTTCAAGAGGGTATTGAGAGGCGGACTAATGGCATTTGAGACGATCGAGTACATGGAGACGGAGCCGGGGATAGGCCTGCTTTCGCTTAACCGGCCCCGCAGGTACAACGCGGTTGACTGGAAGATGATGGAGGAGTTGGAGGCCTTCTGGAGGGAACGCCTTTACGACCTGGACACTCACGTAATAGTGCTTCGAGGCAATGGTGAGCGCGGCTTCTGCGCAGGCCTGGACATGAAGGAGACCATGAAGCGCGCCCCGGACATGAACACCGACGCCTTTTACCGGTTTCAGGCCAGGCTCGCACGGCTCACCCTGGCAATGCGCAGGGCTCCCCAGCCCATTGTCTGCGCGGTACACGGGGCCGCTGTGGGCCTCGGGTTCAGCTTTGCTCTGGCCTCGGATATCCGCGTATTGGCCCAAAACGCCCGCTTCAGCGCCGCATACATAAACATCGGGCTCGGCGGTGCTGACATGGCTTGCAGCTACTTTCTGCCGAGGGCCATCGGCTCGGGAAGGGCCTATGAGTTCATGCTCACGGGCAACTTCATGTCAGCCGAGGAGGCCCTCAACCTGGGGTTCGCAAGCCGTGTGGTGGAGTGGAAAGACCTTATGGACACTGCCATGGACCTGGCCCGGACCATGAACGAAAAAAACCCCATGGGGCTGAGGCTCACCAAGGAGGCCGTCAACATGAATCTGGATTCAGGAGGTCTGGAGCAGGCCCTCAATCTTGAGGACCGTAACCAGACACTCCTTGTGGCCCGGAGCATGCTGGGCAAGGGAGGAGATAAGACGAGCAGGTATTTTTAGCGGGATCAGGACTCGTCCCCGCTCAGATAGTCCCCCAGAAGACCGCGGCTGTGTTCATCCTCGTGGCAGTAAACGCAGAGGTTCTCCCAGTTGGAGCCGTCGCGCGGGTTGTTGTGGTGGTTCCCGTCCTTGTGATGCACCGTGAGTAGATGGCGGTCTGCCTGACTGAACTCCCTCCCGCATTTGGCGCAGATCAGGCCGTGGATCCTGAGTGAGGCCTCCCGGTAGTCGGATTTTTTTACCACAGTCTCTCCCCGGAGTCTGCGTATTGCCTCGTCGACGTCCTCCGGGCGGATCCGTTTCGATCCCCTGCGTTTAGGCCTGTCATCTCTCATATTGCGCTCTCCTTACTCCTGAGAAGCTATCAGAAAAAAAACCAAACTGGGCGCTCATTCTTCGCGCACTTCGTGGTCTTCGTGGAATAAAATGAATTTGTTTCACCACGAAGGATTATTTCATGCCGTCTCGATCACTCGAAGCACCTCCTGCTCGGT
>CAYVDE010000199.1:0-4125 GCA_964450535.1 uncultured Desulfobacterales bacterium | reverse complement strand
CGTCCTTTGGGTAGCGAAACATTTCTTGATCGGCTGGAAATGAAACTCGAGCGCAGTCTTAAACCCAAAACGCCGGGTCGAAAGAAAAAGAAATCAAAATAGGTATGGTGTCCCTAATATAAAAACAGCTAAATCAGTTAAGAGTTGCTATGGGTTACGCAGTACCACAATCCCCTCCGTAGGGATGGGGTTGAAAACGAAAGGATTCTAAAAGTCCATATCCTGTGTGATCAGCGTCCGCTTTTCCCTTCGGCACAGGTCGTATATGCCTTTATCATCAATCCCTGCGACTTTCTCGCTGAAAACGGTTTCCGCATCATGACCTTCGGCTTCAAACAGCCTTTTCAAGCGAGCATCCACGCATTCGTCAAGTTTGAATCGCATGGTATCCCCTAAGCAGTCAAGGTCACATACCGATCACGGGCCAACTCGGCCGCATAAGCCATTGCCGCTCGAATGTCATCTTTTTTGAGGGTTGGGTAAGCAGACAAAATCTCATCCTCTGGGATGCCGGACGCCAGATTGTCAATAATCAGGGATACCCATATGCGAGTGCCCCGAATGCAAGGCTTCCCAAAGGAGATATTCGGATCGATGGTGATTCGTTTGAGCAGTTCCTGTCTTGCTTCGCTGGATGTCGTTTCCATAAACGGCCTCCTATGTTATTCCCATACCTTTCAAAAACTATTCCAGGGGATTGAATTATCTTCCCAGGTTAGCGTTTGCCCGGCACGAATATCTTAATCAGATATCATACCACCAACCGGTCCCGGCAAGAAGTGATAAATCTGAATTGAATCGGGGGACACCATACCTATTTTTCAACCAAGAAAAACCTGCATTTCTGTTCCAACACAGCGCATGGCAGCAAGTTTCGGTAAACGACTTGTGTATGTAAGGTTAGTGTAACGTCTTTTCTGTAATTTCGTTTCAAGCCTTCTCGATGTAGGTGTTGGTGTCTCGGGGGGGTCCTTATAAATCCCCCCGAGACACCAACACCGGGCTATGGAAGAATAAGCTTGAAGTTGGTGGGTCAGATCAGTACTCCAAAGGTTTACGACAACCATAAAAGGAGGAACTGAAATGACCCACCACGAAGAGAATACGTCAATTGGGCAGATGTTGGAAGCAGTAATCGAAAACGGCATGGAGGGTTTGGAGACCGCGGTTTTCATATTGCTCAATGAGGCCATGAAGGTCGAGCGTAGCCGGGCATTGGGTGCTGAGCCCTGGCAAAGAACAGAGGGTCGGATTTCCGGGGACACTATACCGATTATTCCGCCTATATTGACTTGATGGCCGAATGGTGCCGGCGATACCGAGTTGACATATGGGCGTATTGCCGGATGCCGAACCACGTTCACCTGAAGAAACAGACCTGCTGAAAATGCATGAAAGGAGCGGTCGTCCTTTGGGTAGCGAAACATTTCTTGATCGGCTGGAAATGAGACTCGAGCGCACTCTTAAACCCAAAACCCGGGCCGAAAGAAAAAGAAATCAAAATAGGTATGGTGTCCCCAATTTAATATTGGATTGAGGAGGCATGAAGATCCGGAAAGTCCATGATTTCGGTCGCGTAGAGGCCCTGGAGGTGGGATGGTCGCCGGTGGGCCGGCCCATTATGACCGCCTTCTGTTACCGCGTAGGACCTGTCATGGTGGATACGGGAATGCGTCACATGGAGCGCGAGGTGATTACCTGGGCCCGAGACGGCCGCCCGGAAATGGTCTTGTTGACCCACCACCACGAGGATCACAGCGGAAACGGCGCCGCATTGAGGCAAGGATTCAACCTGCCGGTCTACGCACACCCGGAAACGGTGGAGGCGATGAGGGCCGGTTTCAGGATCCGCCCCTACCAACACCTGATCTGGGGACGATGCCGGCCGTTCGAGGCCTTCCCTTTAACCGGCGAGATCGACGTGGGACGGTGGCGCTTCATCCCCGTCCACACCCCGGGACACAGCCCGGATCATACGGTGTACTGGGTGCCTGAGGAGGGGTGGCTCTTCTCAGGCGACCTCTACCTGGGCGACCGCATCAAGTTCTTCCGTGTCGACGAACGAGTGGACCAACAGATCCAGTCCTTGCGGCGGGTCCTGGAACTGGAATTCGAGGCCCTGTGGTGCGGGCACCGGCCCAGGCCCGGGCAGGGAAAAAAGCATCTGGCCGCCAAACTGTCCTTCCTGGAGGACTTATACGGCAACGTGGCGCGCCTCTGGAATAAGGGTTGTTCCAGGCGGGAGATCATGACCGACTTGGGACTCAGGGAGGACTGGACCGTGAGGTGCCTCACCCTGGGGAACGCCAGCATGCGGAACCTGGTCGATTCAGTTATTGCCTCCAGTCGGCCCTCCGGCACTCCAGAGGCCGTTCATTAGACAGCGTGAACCGGGGAACACCAGGAGATCTGCCGGCTCTACCGGGTCGATCTGCCGCTGCCCGCCATCGAGATCACCGGCTCAGCGAGGCAGTGGCGGGCACGGACGACGGCGGGCAACTCAACCTCCACCAGGGGATCCGTCAGAGGGGCGGGTTCCGGGAGGATTGTTGACGGATTCCATTAATATGTGACGGCAGGAGGAAGGGGGGTAAAATCACGGAAGGCGCTTGTAAACATCCTTGCGATGCCCCATCTTGACGATGAGTATCAGAAGGATATCGTCTTGGATTTCATAGATAATTCTGTAGTCGCTGACCCTCAGCCTATGAAAGGGATTATTTCCCTTCATCTTGGTCTTGGCTGGATCTGGAGGGTTTTCACTCAAAGAATCGATCGTTTTCGAGATTCTCTTTTGGGCCGCTTTGGGAAAGGACCCGAGTTCCTTTGCCGCGGATTTTGTGAGTTCAATCTTGAAGCTCACAACTCAAGCTCCTTTTTGAGGTCCTCCCATGCTATTGTCTCTTCGGATTCGGAACGAACTTTCCACGCATCATCCACGTCCATCCGCTCCTCAATTTCTTGGAGCAATTTCAGATCCTCCACCGATACCAAGGCGGCCAGTGCTTCACCGCGCCTGGTGAGGATGAAGGTTTCTTTTCCAAAGGCAACCCGGTTTACAACATGGGCCAGATTTTTCCTGGCGTCTGCCGCGCTGATTTTTCTCAACATCGAAACCTCCTTTCCACCGATATCTGAAAGCTGTTGTACTAAATGATACTATTGTACATAACGTACAATTTTGAAGCCGGCGGGTCAACAGGAAATAGCATTTGGTGTGAGAGGGGGGGGCGCTGTTTTAAAGAACCGCCACATGTCCTCCTCGAATTCTCTTCGATTACTGGAAGTGAACGTATGAGTGATACAGAACATGCCGAGTTACAGGCTGCGCCCGATTTTGAATTGACGGGCGCCGAAGGACGGCAGGTCCGGCTGTCGGAAGCAAAGGGCGCCCGGCATGTCGTCCTCATTTTCAACCGCGGCTTTGTGTGACGACCGCACTGCCGCAGGCATATGGCGCATTTGGACCAGGACTATTCGGAAGTTTAATAGAAAAGGATGGTCGAACAAGCGGATGAAAGGATCGAAATAGGTATGGTGTCCCCGTACTTGCACATAAATATGTGCAAAAACAAAAAGCGATATTTTCTCTTTTATTTTAGATAGATACCCATATTTTTCGCGATTCGGGCGCAACCCCGGCCCTTCCAACCCTCGGAGGCCTCCTGCCTCATTTTTTATATCTTATTGAATTACCTAATAAATTAGAATAACTGCCCATATATATGTGCATGAAAACACATCTATTTGTACATTTTACCTGTTTTATGTCTACTATTATTGGTTTATATACCCTTAATATTTAATCTGCCTATCTAATTAAAGTTTTAATTTCAATTATTTACCCTCTTATTTCCATTAAGCATATTCCTTTGAATCCTTTCCGGCGATAAACGGCACGTTTCTTGATATATATACGTCTAAACATCCCAATTCCCGACCATCTCACAAAGGGAGCCGTCTTTCTCATGCAAAAAGCCATCCTCCGTTTAATGATAATCCTCATTCCCCTCTGCTTTACATCTCACCTCTCAGCAAAGACCATCCACCTGGGAACCATCAAGGTCCCCACCTACAAGGTGACCGGTATCACTCCCCAGTTCACGGAAGACGGCTCCCTCATGC
>CAYVDE010000198.1:2012-4144 GCA_964450535.1 uncultured Desulfobacterales bacterium | reverse complement strand
CTCCTCTACTCACCAACCGGCGCGGTCTTCGGCGTAGGGTACACGGACGACCACATCACGCTCCCCGCCCGGACGCTCCTGACCTTTGTGGCCCTTGCCAGTGCCGGCCTTTTCGCGGCCACGGCGTTCTCCCCAAAAAACAAGCTCATTTTCTGGGCACTGGGGGGCTGGATTGCGGTCAGTCTCCTTGGCGGGACGGTTGCTCCGGCCCTGGTCCAACGCCTCCAGGTGGAACCGAGCGAACTGGCCCGGGAAAGGGCCTACCTGGCCAGCAACATCGAGTTCACCAGGGAGGCATACGGGCTGACACAACTCAAGAGCCGTAGCCACCCGGCGCTGGGCAACGTGGAATTCGACACCGTGGCCCAAAACCAGGGAACCATACAGAATGTCCGGCTCTGGGATGAGGGGCCTCTTCTCCAGAGCTACAACCAGATACAGTTTTTCCGGCTCTACTACGACTTCGTGTCCGTCCATACGGATCGCTACCAGGTGGGAGACAAACTGAGACAGGTCATGCTGGCGAGCCGGGAGCTCTCCGCGGACAAGCTCCCGGAAGAGGCCCAGAACTGGGTTAACCGGCGCCTCCAGTTCACTCACGGATACGGCGTGGCCATGAGCCCGGTCACAGAGGTGGAGGCGGGCGGGCGGCCCAGCTTCTTCATTGGAGACATACCGCCCGAGGGCGACATCCCCCTGGATCGGCCCGACATTTACTATGGCCTCAAGAGCCTGAACTACATGATCGTAAGAAGCGAGATGCAGGAGTTCAACTATCCCGGCCCTGACGGTCCGGTCTACACCCATTACGAGGGAAAGGGCGGGGTCCAGCTGAGCTCCTTCTTCCGCCGTCTTCTCTATGCGTGGGAGTTCGGGGACATCAATATCCTCATATCCGGCGAGATCAAGCAGGACAGCCTCATCCAATACAGGAGGACGGTCCAGCAGCGGTTCTCCACCGTGACCCCCTTTCTCCTGAGGGACCGCGAGGCTTACTGCGTGGTGGCTGACGGGCGGATTTTCTGGATCCAGGACGCGTACACCTTTACCAAACGCTATCCTTACTCCACCCCCTGGAACCAAAACTTCAACTACATCCGGAACAGCGTCAAGGCCGTGGTCGACGCCTACCACGGGAGCATAGACTATTACGTGTCCGATCCCGATGATCCCATGATTCAGACTTACCAGGCCATCTTTCCTGATCTCTTCAAGCCCATGGAACAGATGCCCGAGCACCTGCGGGACCACATCCGGTACCCTCTGGATCTCTTTACCGTGCAGACAGAGATGCTGCTCCAGTATCACATGAGAGACCCTGTGGTCTTCTACAACAAGGAAGACCAGTGGTCCATACCGGTGCAAAACTCCTTCGGCCGCAGCGAAGACCTGAAACCATACTATATCGTTGCCCGGCTTCCAGACGCGGAGAAAGAGGAGTTCCTCCTGATCCAGCCCTTCACCCCCCAGAACCGCCACAACCTTGTGGGCTGGATGGCGGCCAGGAGTGACGGTGAGCACTATGGCGAGCTCACCCTGTTCCGGTTCCCATCGGGCCGCCACGTGGACGGGCCCAACCAGGTGGAGGCCCGCATTGACAACGACGCGATCATCTCCGAGCAGTTCACCCTTTGGGGACAGGTGGGAAGCGAGGTCCACCGCGGCATCCTTCTTGTCATTCCCCTGGGTGACTCGCTCCTGTACGCCGAACCGGTCTTTTTGAAGCCCGAGACCCTGGAGTTCCCGGAGCTGAGGCGCATCATCCTGGCCGACAAATGGAAGTTGGTCATGCACCAGACCCTGGAGCTATCAGTCGACGCCCTGGTCGGAAAACTGCCTCCGGTGGCCGCGGTGGCCGCGGTTGACGAGGATATCGAGGATATCGAGGAGCCGGCAGGGATTGTTTCAGACAATATCGAGGCCCTGCGCCAGGGGCTGCGGGAAGTGGTCCAGCGACTTCAGGAGCTTATGGAAACCCTTAAGGAATAAGGCAGGCGTCAGTCTTCACTTTTTGACTTATTCCGGCGGCAGCCTTGGGGCCAGGTCTTGATCAGGAAACAAGACCCGGCCCCATTTTCATGAGGACAAATTTACATGACCGAATCCGACACCGTGCGAGTGGCGTTTGACCC
>CAYVDE010000198.1:0-1912 GCA_964450535.1 uncultured Desulfobacterales bacterium | reverse complement strand
CGGCACGGGACATTCACATTGACTGGGACCCGGCCGTCCGCCTTTACTCCGTGACCGTCGACCCTCCGACACTGGAAACGCCGGCCTGTGATATGGAGCGCGTGGATGCGGCCCTTGAGACTGAACACGGCCTGGTGGACCTCAACATGGACCCGGCCGCCCTTCGGGAGCTTCCGTCCTCAATCCGGGAAGGTGACCTGACCGTGACCGCGGCAGTGTGGATGAACAGGGAAATTATTCGCGTCCTGCCCGGCAGGGTGGATGACGCCTACGGCCTGGCGATGGACATCGGGACCACCACCTGCGCCGCGTACCTCTGCAACCTTCGGACAATGGAGGTGTTGGAAACCGCCACCATGATGAACCCCCAGAGCCGCTACGGCGAGGATGTATTGAGCCGGATCACATTTCACATGCAGCACTCCGACGGGCTCGACCGCATGCGCACGGACCTGTTGGAGGGACTCAACCGGCTTGTGGAGACGGCCTGCGGCGGCCTCATAAGGCCCACTGACATCCTGGACATCACCATAGGATGCAACACGGTGATGCACCATATCTTCCTGGGCCTGGATCCACGGTATCTCGGCACGGCACCTTTCTCTCCGGTGGTGACCCGGGGCCTCGACCTCAAGGCCCGTGACCTGGGCCTTTGCGCCCATCCCGGGGCCCGCGTCTTTGTCATGCCCAACAAGGCCGCCTTTATCGGTGCGGACTGCGTGTGCGCAACCCTGGCTTCCGGCCTCCACGAAAGCGAGGAAATCGAGCTTCTCATCGACATCGGCACGAACGGGGAGCTCGTGCTCGGAAACCGCGACCGCATTATCACCGCTTCCTGCGCCACCGGCCCGGCCTTTGAGGGAGGCAGGATCACCTGCGGCATGCGGGCCGCGCCCGGGGCTATCGAGCGGATTAGCATAGACCCCAAGACCCTGGAGGTGGACTACAAGGTGGTGGGAAGGGAGGCCTGGTTGAGCTACTCCAGGCCCGAGGAAATGAAAACGCGGGGCATCTGCGGGTCCGGTATCCTTGATCTCCCGGCCGAGCTCATCATGGCCGGCGTGATCGACGCCTCCGGGCGGTTCTCCCAGGACCTCTCCTCGGACCGGCTTCGAACCAATCAGGACTATGGCGGTCGGAGGGAGTTCGTCATCGCCCGGGCCGAGGAGACCGCCGAAGGCTGCGACATAGTGATCACACAGGAGGACATCCGTCAGATCCAACTGGCCAAAGCCGCGCTTTATGCAGGGTGTAAGCTGATGATGCGGCATTTAGGCGTAAGCCGGGTGGACCGCGTAAAGATCGCCGGGGCCTTCGGTACCCATGTGGACAGGGAGAAGGCCTTGATAATGGGCCTGATTCCGGATATTGATCCGGATTCGATCATCCCCATTGGAAACGCCGCGGGCGACGGCGCGCGTATGGTGCTCCTGAACCGGCGGAAGCGTTCCGAGGCTCGCAGGCTGGCGGATAAGATGGAATACCTGGAACTGACCACGGAGGCGGATTTTCAGGAAGCCTTTGTGGCGGCCCTGGACATCCCCCACCAGTCGGACCTCTTCCCCCACGCAGAGAAACTTCTTTCAAAGCACAAGCTCGAGGGTCATGCGCCGGCGTTTATGTTATCCTCGCACGCCAAGGGTTTTCCGATAAAAGGTTGAATGGAGGTTGAAATGGATGGACTGTTGAACCGGATGATCCGGGCTGCAAGGCTGGATCTGAGCCTCTATGAAGAGGTCGAGGCCGACCCGGGCTACATGAAGGAGGCCGGGATGATCGTGGTCCTCTCCAGCCTGGCCGCGGGGATCGGGACCTTTCAGCAGGCGGGCCTTACCGGGGTTGTCTTCGGCACGGTGACGGCCCTGCTGGGCTGGTTCATATGGGCCTATCTCACCTGCATTATAGGGACCAG
>CAYVDE010000197.1:0-4189 GCA_964450535.1 uncultured Desulfobacterales bacterium | reverse complement strand
AAGAATGCCACTCAAGGCCTCCTGAATCCTTTCCAATTCTCCGGGTTCTTCGACCTTTCGCCCATACAGGTTGCGGATATAGAATGTGTCGGCGGCCTGATCCCCCTTGGTTGAGACCCTGGCGATTCGAATATCCAGGCCCAGCCCGGTCAGGGTCCGGGTGACGTCGTAGAGCAGGCCCACCCGGTCATCGGCAAACACCTCAACCAGCGTGAAGAAATCGGAGGCGTCGTTGTCCACCAGCACCCTTGACGGACGGACCGGGGTTCCCCGCGGCGTCAGGATGGAAGGGGCGGCTTTCCGTTCGAGCCTTTCTCGAAGACAAATTCCGCCTGCGAAGACTTCTGCGAAATCGCCTTTTACCTTTGCCCAGATCTCTTCGGGCGGCCTCCCTTTTGGAGGAAGAATCACCCGAAATACGTCTACTGCCGTGTGGTCCCGCCAGGTGTAAATCTCCGACGACAAGATGTTTATATTGTTGAGCGCAAAGACTCCCGCCGCGTCTGAGAACAGCCCTGGCCGGTCCGGTGCCAGGAAAGAGACATCCCAGCATCCCCATGCCTCATCCAGGCGGCGGGACATTACAAAACCAGGTTCATTACCTCCGGCGCACGGGGCCTGCAGTTTCTCGAACAATTCAACATGACTGATAATCTTTGATGGCGCGGTATTGAGGAGGTAACGGGGGGGCATGAGTTGGAGGGTCAGGTGGAGTAGATCCAGCTCGACCCTTCCGGCCGCCATGCGAGCAACCTCCCTCTGCACCACCTCGGCCCTGTTTGTCGCATCCGCGGAAGCAAGCTCTCCGCGCTCCAGGACATGCAGCACCTTGAAAAACAGCTCCTGCACCAGGGCGGCTCTCCAGTCCGTCCATGCGCGCGGTCCGGTGGCGCTGGCATCCGCCCAGGTAAGCAGGTAGAGCATCTTGAGGCGCTCGATCGTGACAATGGAACGGGCGCATCCCACTATCGTCTTTTCGTCCCCCAGATCTCTCCTCGTGGCGGTCTCAACAAGCAACAGGTGATTTGCCACCAGGAATGCAGCCTCCTTGACACGGTCGCTCTCGAGGCCCAGCCGCTCTAGGATTCGACTCGTAATCACGGATCCGTATGAGGAATGGGCCGGCCTTGACTTACCGATGTCGTGCAAAAGGGATGAAAGCAGTAGCACATCAGGATCCGTCAAGTCCAGGTACATGCTGTACAGAAGGATCTCTTTCTGCCGGGCCACGTTTTTGAGCGCGCGAACAGTCTCCAGGCTGTGATGACCCACCGGGAACAAGTGGTACGTGTCGAACTGGACCCGGTCACGAACGGCCTCAAACTCGGGGATGTAGGCGTCCAGAAAACGCGACTCCAACATCTGTTCCAGGGTGTCCGCGGCTCTTTCAGCCCTTAGGATACTCAGGAACGCCGAGGCCGCGTCACGGGATTTGCAAAAGTCCTCATCCACAAACGGCAGGAATTCCCGAATGAGTCTTGAGGTCTCGAGAGAAAGGGGAATCCCGGTCCGCGAACTCGCTTCATAGGCATATATAAGCAGTAAGGGATTTTCCGTAACCGCGGTTGCGGACTGGAATCGAATGCCGTCCCTTTCCAGCAAAAGCCCGGGCCTCAGGTCCGCCTGATCGAGGTCCGGCATCTCTCTTGAACCTTGCCCGGCATACAGTTCCGTTGTCCTGCGGCAAAGGGCCTTTACCGAGGCCATGGCCGCATGAAGGTCCCCCATGAAACGTTCCACCGGAAGTGAATGGCCCTGTTGTCGATACCCCAGCCTGCGTGCGATCTCCGGCTGAAACTCAAACGTCAGCCGGTCGTTCTTTCGACCGGAAAGGTCGTGCAGGTGGTTCCGCACGCAACGAATGAGCGAAGCGGACCTCTCCAGGTCATCGTACTCACGGTGGGAGAGCCGCCCCGTAGTCTCGAGGTCCCTGGGTGTTCTCAGGCCGTGTTCCGCCCTGGAAACCCACATCATGTCATGGACGTCGCGGAGCCCACCTATTCCCTTTTTCAGATCTGGTTCGAGCATATGGCTGGCATCACCGAATGCCTCTTTGCGAATGATATCCGTATCCCTCAGCCATCTTGCAAATTCATCCCGTTTCCTTGAAATAACCTTTTTGTCGATATGCTCCGCAAGCTTCAGGAACAGTGGGGAGTTGCCGCCTATGAACCTGGCATCCAGCAGGGACGTAAGCACTTCAAAGTCTTTACTGGCGAGCCTTACACACTCCTTGATCGATCGTACGGCATAACCAAGATCCATTCCAAGATCCCACAAAGGAAAAAGGATCTCTTTCACAAGAGGTTTGGCCTCCTCGGGGATCTTGGAGGCAAATAGAATCAGGAGGTCGATATCCGATCCGAGGCAGAGCTCTCTCCTCCCATAGCCGCCCACAGCGACCAGTGAAAACAGGACGCCCCTTCGAAAAAGCAGCCCGCCCGATAGGCTCTCTTCCAAGCCTCGCCGGAAGTATCGGTCTACTATCTCCGTGTATTGATCCTCGAGGCTTTCCTGAACCCGGCCTGCCCGAAAAGAGGTCCTGAGCGCCTCTCTCGACTCCTTCAGTTCTTCAACAGTGCTATTCATGGCGTCTTATCACGAGTCCACTCCTGTAAGTCTTGAGTGTCTCAGATCGCATCCTCACCCGTCTCTCCCGTGCGTATTCTCAGGGCCTCCTCCACCGGAATGATGAAGATCTTACCGTCGCCGATCTCACCGGTCCAGGCCCTCTCTTTTATGACCGAGACCGCTTCCTGAACCCGGGCGGACGACATCACCACCTCCACCTTGATCTTTGAAACAAAGTCCACTTGATACTCCGCGCCCCTGTAAACCTCCCTGTGTCCTCTCTGGCGGCCGAAGCCTTTCACCTCGCTCACGGTCAGGCCTTGAACGCCGAGACCGGCAAGACCCTCCTTGACATCATCCAGTTTGAAGGGTTTGATTATTGCTTCTATTTTTTTCATTTGTTATCTCCTTTCAGGATCCCGGATCAAGCTTTCTTAAAGGCTGTAGCCGGTCTCGTTGTGAAGCACCAGGTCCAGGCCCCTTTCCTCGTCTTCCCGCGAGACGCGGATTCCCACCAGGACGTCGACTATCTTGAGGATCAGCAGGGTCATGACAAAGGCGAACACCATGGTGGCGATAACCGACACGAACTGGATCCACAGCTGTGCCGGGTTCCCGAAAAAAAGGCCGTCGGCCCCATCAGGATTGATCGCCGTACTGGCGAAAAGGCCGGTGGCAAGCGCCCCCCAGGTACCACCCAGGCCGTGGATTGCAACCACATCAAGTGAATCGTCATATGCAAAAGCCGCCTTCAACAGGACGCCACCGTAGCATATGGCCCCGGCAAGTCCTCCGATGATGAGCGCGGGAACAACGCCCACGAAACCGGAGGCCGGAGTGACTGCCACGAGACCTGCAACCGCGCCGCTCGCCACGCCGAGCGTGGTGGGTTTCCCCCTGTGAAGCCACTCCATGACCATCCACGACACAACGCCCGCGGCCGCGGCCGCATGGGTCGCCACAAAGGCGCCTGCTGCAAGGCCGTTGACCGCAAGGGCGCTCCCCGCATTGAACCCGAACCAGCCGAACCACAGGATTGCGGCCCCGGTCAGGGTCATGGGCAGGTTGTGAGGGATAAAGGCCTTGCTTCCGTATCCGGTCCGTTTTCCGATGAACAGGGCCGCGGCCAGTGCGGAGGCGCCGGAGCTGATGTGAATAACCGTTCCTCCGGCAAAGTCCAGAGCGCCCATCCCGCCGATCCACCCGCCCACGCCCCACACCCAGTGACAAATGGGGTTGTACACAAAGGTGGCCCAGGCAAGGGTGAACAATAGGAATGCGCTGAACTTGATGCGTTCCGCAAAGGCCCCGGTAATGAGTGCGGGGGTAATAACGGCAAACATGCACTGGAAGACCATAAAGGCCAGGTGTGGAATCGTGCTTCCATAGTCAGGGCTTGGATTCATGCCCACGCCCGTAAGGGCGAACCACTCGAGGCCCCCGATCAGGCCGCCGCGATCCGGGCCGAATGCCATGGAGTACCCCCAAAGCAGCCAGGCCAGGGTGACCAACCCCAGCACCATGAAACTCTGCATCAAGGTCCCCAGGACGTTCTTCCTTTGCACCATGCCCCCGTAAAACAGGGCCAGCCCCGGTGTCATGAGCATGACCAATGCTG
>CAYVDE010000196.1:0-4205 GCA_964450535.1 uncultured Desulfobacterales bacterium | reverse complement strand
TCCGGGTTGCTCAGCGCGTCCTTGTTGAGAACCGGCTGTCCCTCGATGACTTTTTTCACAGCCAGTTCCACCTTTTTCATGTTCAGGGTATACGGGATTGCCGGGACACTGATGATCTTGGCAGGTACGTGTCTTGGCGAAGCATTCGCCCTGAGAGTCGTCTTTATCCTGTTTTTCAGTTCCTCTGTGAGTTCACTGCCCTCGGCCGGCTTGACGAAAAGTACAACCCTTACATCGTTTTTCCAGTTCTGTCCGACTACGAGGCTGTCATCTATCTCCGGGATTGCATCAACCTGGCGATAGATCTCAGCGGTTCCGATACGCACACCGCCTGGATTCAATGTGGCGTCGGACCGCCCGTAGATCACCACCCCTCCCCTGTCGTTTATTTCGATGAAATCCCCGTGCCGCCAGATTCCTGGATAGACATCAAAATACGCATCGCGGTATTTTTCACCGCTTTGGTCATCCCAGAAATAAATAGGCATGGAAGGAGCCGCGGCTGTACAGACCAGCTCCCCCTGGCGGTTTCTGACCGGCTTGGCGTTTTCGTCAAAGGCCTCCACCGCCATACCCAGGCAGCGGCACTGCAGTTCCCCGGCATAAACCGGCCCCATGGGGTTCCCACCGGCAAAACAACCATTTATGTCGGATCCTCCGGAGATGCTTGCCAGTTGAATGTCTTCTTTTACCTCCCGGTAAACGAACTCGAAGCCTTCTATGGACAGCGGGGACCCCGTGGAGAGCATCGCCTTCAGTGAAGAGAGATCATAATGATCAGCGGGCTTTAAACCCGCGTTCTGGAGTGCGGATAGGTAGCCGGCACTGGTGCCGAAAATCGTCATTTTCTGATCCTGGGCCATCTTCCACAGTGCGCCCGGGTCCGGGTGAAAAGGGTTTCCGTCGTACAAAAGCAGAGTTGCTCCGGTGGCGAGGGAACAGGTCAGCCAATTCCACATCATCCAGCCGCAGGTGGTGAAATAGAAAATAACGTCTTCACGTTTCAGGTCCGTGTGCAGCATCAGTTCCTTTATCTGGTTTAGAAGAACCCCGCCGGCACTCTGGACCATGCATTTCGGAAGACCGGTTGTCCCTGACGAATACATGATATAGTGGGGATGCATGAAGGGGAGCTGCTCGAATTCGATTTCAAGACCGCTTCCCGACGCCTTGAAATCATCGTAGTGGACTGCGTTGGGAATCCCGGTGATGTCGGCTTGTTTGTCCGTGTACGGGACCACAACCACCTTCTCAATGCTGGGCAGTTCCTTCAGAATATCCGAAATGCGGCCTAAGGAGTCCAAGTTCTTGCCTTTGAACCAGTATCCGTTTGCCGTAAAAAGGACCCTCGGTCTGATCTGTCCGAAGCGGTCGAGCACTCCCTTGATACCGAAATCCGGTGAACACGATGACCATGTGGCACCGCAGCTGGTGGCCGCAAGCATGGCCACGATGGCCTCAGGCATGTTGGGTATGAAACCCACGACCCTGTCGCCCGGTTTTATCCCCATTTCCCTGAGTGGTTTTGCCACCCTGGCAACCTCATCGTAGAGCTCGGCATAGGACATCTTCCTTGTTTCCCGGTCTTCGCCCTGAAATACAATCGCCGTGTGATCGTCCCGGTATCTCAAGAGATTCTCTGCAAAATTGAGACGCGCACCGGAAAACCATCGGGCTCCGGGCATTTTGATCGGGTCGTCGACGATCTCGTCGTATGGAATTGAGGCCTTTATATCGGCGAATTCCCAAACGGCCGCCCAGAAATCCGGTATGTTCTCAATTGACCACTGATAGAGGGAGTTATAATCCGACAAATCTGTTTTATGGCTGTCGTTTACGAATTTCATAAATCTGTTCATATGAGAAGCCTTGATCCTCTCTTCGGAGGGTTTCCATAGCATTTTATCCATGATTCATCTCCTTGCAGGTCTCTTGGTTTAGTGATGAATTACGAGTTGAAAAGTCAAGGTTCAATACTGTCTACGGCAAGCTTTGAGACATGAATGTCGCCGAATTGATACATTATGGGCACTCAATCCCATGAGCGCTTTAGGCATCATCACAGGTAGACCATGCCAGGATATCCGGTGCAACGAAAGGGCCAGAAAGGCCATAACTTTTTGAAATTGCGTTAAAAATCGGTTTCACAGATGTCTTATATGTAGTATTGGAAACGGTCCCAGAAATCCTTGTCGCTGTTTTTCCATTCAGGGCCGAACTTTTGCTGGTAGTAGGCCTCCATCCTGTCCATCCATCGCCACCAGAGACTCTTTCCCTTTTTTCGTGCTTCCAGTATGTCCACAAGAAATGTGGTGATGTCAGCGATTTTGTCTTTGGGCACATAGAAGGCGGCACCACCCTTGAAGGACTTGATGGTATCCTCCGTGGTCAAGGCATGTGCCGTGAGCATTACGGGAGTGGCTTCTGTTTCCTTTGCAATTTCAAGGAGTTCATAGCCTTTAACACCCATGATATCCAAAATGGCGAAATCAAACTGCCTGGTCTCAATCGCCGTCTTGGCATCTTCGAAGTTGGAAGCCTTTTCTATTTCGCACATGGATAGGAGTTCTTCAAGACTCTCCAGTACGTCAGGTTCGTCATCTACTATGAGTATTTTCTTCCCGCTCAATTTGCTCTCTTTCGTGTCCATAACACCCCCGTACCATATATTGGAAAGAATGAATAGGATTATCGCCAGTCCATGCAAGTCCTGGACCACACAACAATAACCCTTGACAGCAGCCTTTGATTATCAGTTGGAAAACGGTGAAAGACATGGTATGCAGCCATTATGCTGAGGAAAAAAGAGACGCCCCGGGACCTGCGGGATACAGACATGAGGCATGGCATGGGAGTTTTTCCAGCTCAAACCGGCTGAAGTCAGGGGAAGGGGCTGAACGGACATGATCGATAAGTTCAAGGATTTCTGGGATGTTGTAACGGATGTATGGCAGATGGGTTTGTTCGGCGTTCCGATCGGAAGGCTGCTGACCGCCTCGCTTATCTTCATTGTGTTTCTTGTCCTCAGGAGACTCCTCGCCACATCCATAATAAATCGTCTCAAACGCCTAACGCAGAAAACACCCACCAAGGTTGACGATAAGGCACTGGAAGCACTGGAACGGCCCATTATGATGATTCCTGTGGTCATCGGGCTGTTTTTTGCCTTCGAGTATCTCAACCTGGAAGGGACGTTTGAAGATATAGGTCTCAAACTGATCCGTTCCTTGATCGTGTTCATTATATTCTGGGGCTTCCATCGTATTGTTGATCCGCTCAGCTTCATTTTTAACAAGGTGGCCGTGATTTTCTCAGACGCCATGCGCGACTGGCTCATCAAGGTCATCAAGATTACATTCATATTCTTAGGCACGGCCACTGTGCTGGAGGTGTGGGGCATCAGGATAGGCCCGATAATTGCCGGCCTGGGCCTGTTCGGGCTTGCCGTGGCGCTCGGCGCCCAGGATCTGTTCAAGAACCTCATTTCAGGACTTCTTATCCTCTCGGAAAAGCGTTTCAATATCGGAGACTGGATACTGGTGGACGGTGTTGTGGAGGGGACCGTCGAGGACATAGGATTTCGATCCACAATTGTCAGGCGTTTTGACAAGGCGCCTGTATATGTGCCCAATGCAAGACTTGCCGATACAGCGGTAACAAATTTCAGTTGCATGACGCACCGCCGGATCTTCTGGCATATCGGCGTTGAATACCGGACAACCATTGAGCAGCTTCGCAGGATACGCGATGATATTGAGGCATATGTCCTTGAAAACGATGAATTTGCCAAGCCGCATGAAGTGGCCACATTTGTGAGGATCGACAGGTTTTCCGACTCGTCAATCGACATTATGCTTTACTGCTTTACGCGTACCATTGCCTGGGGGGAATGGCTCGAAATAAAAGAGCGGCTGGCCATGAAGATAAAGGAGATCGTAGAAGGTGCGGGCAGCAGTTTCGCTTTCCCGTCACGCACTTTGTATATGAAAGACCCGGCGGGCGATGACCCCGAAATATTCGTGCCGCCTGAAAATGATCAGGGCACAGAGACGCGCTTTACAGGGCCTGGTTGAAGATGTAACGGAAGCCTCATGCTGGTCATGCCGGTCTTCTGGCCTCTCTGACTGGAGTAAATTTATGTGCCCTGTGGTTTCACTTTTTCTTACTCGTTTGAAAGCAGGTGTGATATTAGCCTTCAGGCTTTG
>CAYVDE010000195.1:0-4211 GCA_964450535.1 uncultured Desulfobacterales bacterium | reverse complement strand
GATAAGTCCTGATAAGGTACCGGACGGTCCTAAGGCGGCCCCTTGTCCGCAACCTGAAGCCAATGAGCATTGGCGCGAAGAATGAGCTTCCTGTGTGGTTTCTTCGGGATAGAAATCGCTATCGGGATCGAAATCGATTTCCTCTAATCCATATACCCCGGAGTCTTCCTTGACACAGCGGTAGACATCAAGCTTTTCGTGTCAAGTATCATTAATCAGCCCCGGCCCCTGCCATTTCGTTCACCAGTTCCGGAACTTTTTTGAGAGTATCCGACAGGTCTTCCGGCCTGCTCCCTCCCCCTTGTGCCATGTCCGGCCGTCCGCCCCCCTTGCCGCCCACCAGGGGCGACAGGCGCTTGATGATCTCCCCGGCCTTGATCCGTGCGGTTAAGTCGGGCGATACCACACAGATGAGCATGGCCTTGCCGTCACCCCGGCCGGCCAGTACGGCCACTCCGGAAGACAGTTTTTCCTTCACCTGATCCGCATACTCACGAAGGGCCTTGGGAGAGTCGGCATCAACCTCCCGTGCCAGCACCCGGATACCGGCCACCTCGGTTGCGCCGTCCAGGAGGTCTGTTGCGCTTCCCGCCCGGAGCCTGGCCTTTAGAGACTCGACCTCCCGCTCCCGCTCCTTCTGTTCCCTTAGGAGGCGCTCCACCCGCTCCTCGAGCTGGTCGGGCGAGGCCTTGAGAAGGGATGCCAACCCCTTGAGTTCACGTTCCTGGCTGTGTACGTGCTCCAGGGCCGCTTCGCCGGTCAATGCCTCGATCCGGCGCATGTTGGCGCCCACCGCGCCCTCGCTCACCACCTTGAAAAGCCCGATGTCGCCGGTGCGCTCAGTGTGGGTACCGCCACATAGCTCGCGGCTCACTCCTTCCACGCTGACCACTCGAACCGTCTCCCCGTAACGTTCCTCAAAGATGGCCGTGGCCCCGCTCTTCATTGCCTGGTCCCTGTCCATCTCCCGGGTGGACAGCGCCAGGTTATCCCGAATGAGCCGATTCACAAAGTCCTCCACGGCCCGGAGCTTTTCAGGGTCCACCTGGGCGAAGTGGGTGAAGTCGAATCTGAGCCGGTCCGGCGCCACCAGGGAACCTGCCTGTTTCACGTGGTCGCCCAGGGTCTCCCGCAGGGCCTTGTGAAGGAGATGGGTGGCCGTGTGGTTCCGGGCCGTGGCCTTCCGCCGCTCCCCGTCCACCTGGGCCAGGACCAGGTCGCCCTCGTTAAGGGTCCCTTCCTCTACAATCCCCCGGTGCACTATGAGGCCGTGCCCGAACCGGACCGTGTTCCGGATTCGGACTGCCGCGCCGTCCGCCCGGAGCCATCCGGTGTCGCCCACCTGGCCGCCTGCCTCGCCGTAGAAGGGCGTGGGGTCAAGGACGACTTCCACCGAGTCACCGGCCGATGAAGAGGGTACCGCCTTGCCGTCCCTTATGAGCCCTTTGACGCGGGCCCGGCACTCCAGGACTTCGTATCCCGAGAAGCAGCACGAGACACCCTCTGAAATGAGTCTTCTAAAGGCCTCGGGGACCTCATCCTCGCCGCTCCCCTTCCAGGCCTGCTGGCTCTTGGCACGCTGTTGGTTCATGGCCAGGTTATATCCTTCCATATCCACTTCGAGGCCTTCCTCCCTGGCCACGTCCTGGACGATGTCGAAGGACAAACCGTAGGTGTCATAGAGCTTGAAGGCCAGGTCCCCGGGGATGGCGTCGCCCCCCCTTTCCCGGATCTCCTCCAGGCTCTCCCCGAGGACCTTCATGCCGTGGTGGAGGGTGTCGGCGAACCTTTTTTCTTCGCTGTTGATAACTCCCTCAATAAAGCTCCTGGATGTGATCAGGTCGGCGTAATCACGGCCCATGACCTGAATCACCTTGCCGGCCACCCGGTACATAAAAGGGTCCTTGAGCCCCAGGACCTGGCCGAACCGTATGGCCCGCCGTATGATCCGCCGGAGCACGTAACCCCGACCCTCGTTGGAGGGCATGACCCCGTCGCCTATGAGAAAGGCTGCGGCCCGGGCGTGATCAGAGATCACGCGAAAGGAGACATCCGGTTTGCGGGCCTCGCCGTATCGCACTCCCGAGAGTTCTTCCACGTACCCTATCAGCTCCCGGAAGAGGTCGGTGTCGAAGTTGCTTTTTACTCCCTGGACCACTGCGGCGATCCGTTCCAGGCCCATACCCGTGTCTATGTTCTGATTTGGAAGCGGCGTCAGGTTCCCGCGGGCGTCCCGGTCGAACTGCATGAAGACCAGGTTCCATATCTCCAGGTAACGGTCGCAGTCGCATCCGGGCGCGCAGTCCGGCCGGTCGCATCCAAGCTCTGCACCCTGGTCTATGAGGATCTCGGAACACGGCCCGCAGGGTCCTGTGTCGCCCATGGCCCAGAAGTTGTCCTCCTCGCCCAGCCGCACGATCCGGTCCGCCGGGAGGCCGATCTCCTTTTCCCAGATCCCGTAGGCCTCGTCGTCATCACGGAAAACCGAGGCGTACAGTTTGTCGGCAGGCAGGCCGTACCCTTGGGTCAAAAGTTCCCATGCCCAGGCCACGGCCTCCTGTTTGAAGTAGTCCCCGAAGGAAAAGTTGCCGAGCATCTCAAAGAAGGTGTGATGGCGGGCCGTGTATCCCACGTTTTCCAGGTCGTTGTGCTTACCCCCGGCCCGAACGCACTTTTGAGAGGTGACGGCCCGGTTATAGGGACGCTTCTCCTCCCCGAGGAACACGCTCTTGAACTGCACCATGCCGGCGTTTGTAAAGAGCAGGGTGGGGTCGTCCCGCGGGATGAGCGGTGCGCTGGCCACGATTTCATGGTTGCGCTGGTTGAAAAAGTCCAAAAATTTGTGTCGAATCGATTGAAAGTCCATTGTCCGGTCCTGAGATTTATTCTTCGTCTTGCGCCTCTGCTTCGGCGGCCTGTTTCTCTATCTTCTTGAGGCCTGTCTTCTCCTTGATCAGACCGGCTATGCGGTCCCTGATGTCAATGTTTTCGGCCAGGAACCGTTTGACGTTCTCACGGCCCTGGCCCAGGCGCTCGCCCTCAAAGGAGTACCATGCCCCGCTCTTTTCCACCACGTCCAGGGATACGCCAAGGTCCAGAATATCCCCCTCCTTTGAGATGCCCTGGCCGTAAATAATGTCGAACTCGGCGATCTTGAACGGGGGAGCGATCTTGTTCTTCACCACCTTCACCTTGGTGCGGTTGCCGATGTGCTGGTCCCCCTCCTTGATGGCGCCGATGCGCCGGATGTCCAGCCGCTGGCTGGAGTAAAACTTGAGGGCGTTTCCGCCCGTGGTGGTCTCGGGGCTCCCGAACATGACCCCGATCTTCATGCGTATCTGGTTGATGAAGATCACGCACGTGTGAGACTTGCTGATGGTGGCGGTGAGTTTCCTCAGCGCCTGGCTCATGAGGCGGGCCTGGAGCCCGACGTGCTGGTCTCCCATTTCCCCCTCGATCTCCGCCCTGGGGACAAGGGCCGCCACCGAGTCTATTATGAGCACATCCACCCCACCGCTCCGCACAAGGATCTCGGCGATGTCCAGGGCCTGCTCTCCGGTGTCGGGTTGTGAGACGAGAAGGCTGTCCACATCCACCCCGAGGTTCTTGGCGTAGGTCGGGTCCAGTGCGTGCTCAGCGTCGATAAAGGCCACCATGCCGCCCAGGGCCTGGGCCTCGGCCGCCACGTGAAGCGCCAATGTGGTCTTGCCGCTCGACTCAGGGCCGTATATCTCCACCACCCGTCCCCGGGGCACTCCGCCCACTCCCAGGGCCAGGTCCAGAGACAGGGAGCCCGTTGAGATGGCCGGAATGTCCAAGGCCCGGTCGTCGCCCATCTTCATGATCGAGCCACGGCCGAACTGCCGCTCGATCTGCGTTATGGCCTGCTCGACCGCCCGTTCCCTGTCCGCTTTTTGTTCCGCCATGGTTTTCCCTCCTCATAGGGCAGGCGATAGGGTGTTGTGAACTCTTCAGAGAATCCGCACCGCGTCACCTGATCTGTTTGTGTTTTGTTTTCCCGGCAGCCCGGTTTCCAGCTGTGAGGCAATGCCTGCATCGGTTTTGACAGGTCCTTCTGTTTTCCCTTAACACCTTAACACCTCAACACCTATCTTTTCACCCCCTCTTCAAAGGAAACCGCTCGAGCGCAGTATATACCGCCCCGGTGCGGCGCAGGTCGCTCTTATAAAGGACCAGTTCGGAAAGGGTGC
>CAYVDE010000194.1:0-4241 GCA_964450535.1 uncultured Desulfobacterales bacterium | reverse complement strand
CCCACGTTTACGTGCGGCTTCTTCCTCTCAAACTTCTGCTTTGCCATGGTCTCCCCCTCTACTCCAAGAGTCTTGATTCCTGCGAATTGCCCGCCGGTTCCCGGCGCGTCGGCGCGCCGCGGGTGAGACTACCAGCGGTAATGAGCAAAGGCCTTGTTCGCTTCGGCCATTCTATGCGTGTCTTCTTTTTTCTTTATGGAGGCCCCGCGGCCGTTGGCCGCATCCAAAAGCTCTCCGGCCAGTTTGGCGGCCATGCTCTTCTCTCCACGGGCCCTCGAATAGGAGATGATCCACCTAAGGCTCAGCGCCTGGCTCCGTCCGGGTTTGACCTCGGTGGGGACCTGGTAGGTTGATCCCCCTACACGCCTGGATTTCACCTCTACGACCGGCTTTACGTTGTTGACAGCCTTTTTGAACGTTGCAAGAGGATCTTCCTTGGTCTTTTCTTCCATTATCTTGAAGGCCTCGTACAGGATCGACTGTGCAACGCTCTTCTTGCCTTTGCTCATCAGGTAATTGACGAACTTGGCGACCAGCTGGTTCTTGTAAACCGGGTCAGGAATGATCTCCCGCTTTTCAGCGACTCGTTTCCTGGACATTCCTTACTCCTCTAGATGCCCTTGGGTCTCTTGGCCCCGTACTTGGAGCGGCCCTGTCTTCGGTCATTAACTCCCGATGTGTCCATGCTGCCGCGGATGATGTGATACCTCACGCCCGGCAGGTCCTTTACCCGTCCTCCGCGAATCATGACCACCGAATGCTCCTGAAGGTTGTGACCCACCCCCGGGATATAGGAGGTGACTTCAATGCCGTTCGTGAGCCTCACCCTGGCAACCTTTCTCAGGGCGGAGTTGGGCTTTTTGGGCGTGGAAGTATAGACCCTGACACACACTCCCCGCTTCTGTGGACAACCCTGAAGGGCCGGGGTCTTGATCTTTTTGCGGATCTTTTCGCGTCCCTTTCGAACGAGTTGATTGATTGTCGGCATATACTGCTCTCCTGCTCTCGTGTTGGGCTGCGAGCGTGCTTCGCCTGCACGGCTCCGGGCGCCGAATAGGCGAAACCACAAAATTCTTCTTTCTAGGTTATCTGATCTGTTTTGTCAAGCTGTTTAATGGGTCCTCAAAAAAAAACTACGCCGCCGAGGCCTCTTCAACTATGTCGATCTCCTGTTCCCGGTATTCCCGCACACCTGTTCCCGCGGGAATCAGGCGTCCCATGATCACGTTCTCCTTGAGACCCTTCAAGTAATCCACTTTGCCCGCAATGCTGGCATCGGAAAGGACCTTTGTGGTTTCCTGAAAAGAGGCGGCGGAAATAAAACTTTCAGTGCTCAAGGACGCCTTTGTGATTCCGAGCAGCAGCGGCTCGGCCGTGGCCGGGGCACCGCCCTGCTCTACCAGGGCCCGGTTGGTTTCCTCAAACTTCCACCTCTCGACCTGTTCTCCCAGCAGGAAATCGGAATCCCCGACGCCGGTCACTGTGACCTGCCTGAGCATCTGGCGCACGATCACCTCAATGTGCTTGTCGTTGATGCCTACGCCCTGAAGCCGGTAAACTTCCTGGACCTCGTCCACGAGGTACTTTGCCAGTTCCTTGATACCCCGAATCCTGAGTATGTCATGGGGGTTGGCGGACCCATCCATCAAGGGTTCACCGGCCCGAACGTAATCCCCCTCGAGCACGCTCACGTGCTTGCCCTTGGGGATGAAGTAGTCGACCGCGTCTCCCATCTCCGGCGTTATGGTTACCTTCCTGCGACCCTTGGTGTACTTGCCGAAGGAAACGGTGCCGTCGATCTCGCTCAAGATTGCGTTTTCCTTGGGTTTGCGGACCTCGAAAAGCTCGGCCACACGGGGAAGACCGCCGGTGATGTCCTTGGTCTTCGTGGTCTCCCGGGGAATCTTGGCCAGGACGGTCCCGGCATCGATTTCCTGACCCTCGTCAACCACTATGATGGCTCCGATGGGGAGATGATATCGGGCCTTTCCCCTGGCGGTCCCGGGCAGGGATGCGGTCCTCCCGCTCTCGTCCTTGACGGAAACCCGGGGCCTGGCGTCGATCTCGCGGCTTTCGATGATGACCCGGCTGATTTTCCCGGTAACGTTGTCACGCCGCTCCTGCATGGTCACGCGATCGATGATGTCTCCGAACTTTATTGTTCCCGGCACCTCGGTAAGGATGGGAATGGTGAAAGGATCCCATTCCGCCAGTATCTGATTCGGCTTCACCGCCTGGCCGTCCTTGACCTTCAAAGTCGCTCCGTAGGGAATGGGGTATCGCTCTATCTCGCGTCCTCCCTGTCCGAGTACGCTCACCTCGCCGTTACGGTTCATGACGACCAGGTCCCCGTCGTGGTTTCGCACGACTTTCAGGTTGGCCATGCTGATCTTTCCCTTGTTGCGCGCCATGATGGTTGCCTGCTCAACGCTCTTGCTGGCGGTTCCACCGATGTGAAAGGTCCTCATGGTCAACTGGGTGCCAGGCTCCCCGATGCTCTGGGCGGCCATGATGCCTATGGCCTCGCCGATGTTGACCTGATGGCCGTGCGCAAGGTCGCGGCCATAGCAGTTCTTGCAGACACCGGGCCGGGACTGGCACGTGAGCACCGATCGAATCCTGACCTTCTCGATGCCGGCGTTTTCAATAATCTCGACCTTTTTTTCGTCGATTTCCTCGTTCGCATGCACCAGGAGTTCGCCGGTGATCGGATCGTAGATGTCCTGAAGCGCCACCCGCCCCAGAATCCGGTCTCCGACCCGCTGAATAATCTCCCCGCCCTCGACGAGAGAGGATACCCATATGCCGTCCAGGGTACCGCAGTCCTCTTCAATGATAACCGTGTCCTGGGCCACGTCCACAAGCCGCCTTGTCAGATAACCGGAGTTCGCCGTCTTGAGTGCCGTGTCAGCCAGCCCTTTTCTTGCACCGTGAGTGGAAATGAAGTACTGGAGCACGGTGAGGCCCTCGCGGAAGTTTGACGTGATAGGGGTCTCGATGATCTCACCGCTGGGCTTGGCCATGAGCCCTCGCATTCCGGCGAGCTGCCGCATCTGGTCCTTACTGCCCCTGGAGCCCGAATCCGACATCATGTATATGGGGTTGAAGCTCGGGATCGTCATTTTTTTCCCGTCGCTTCCCTCGATCTCCTCGACCGCCATCTCTTTCATCATTTCCCCGGCGATCTTCTCCGTCGACTGGGCCCATATATCCACGACCTTGTTGTATTTCTCGCCGTCCGTAATCAACCCGCCCTTGTACTGTCCGTCTATCTTGCGGACCTCCTTTTCGGCGCTCTCCAGAATTTCATCCTTCCGGGAGGGAATGATCATGTCGTTCATGGAAATGGAGATCCCTGAAAGCGTTGCATATTTATAGCCGATGTCCTTCAGGCGGTCGGAAAGAATGACCGTGGCCTTGATGCCCTCCCTTCGGTAGGACTCATTGACCAGGTTTCGGAGTTCCTTCTTGTTCATTACCCTGTTGATGAGGCTGAAAGGAAGGTCGCTCGGAAAAACCTCATAGAGGAGGACGCGTCCGGTGGTAGTTTCCTCGATCTTGCCGTTGATGCGCACCTTAATAGCGGCATGCAGATCCAGTTCCCCGGCGTCGTAAGCGATTCGAACTTCCCTCGGACTGGCAAACGCGCGAATGTCTTCCCGCCTCTCCCCTTTTTGCAGGACACGCTCACGAGTCATGTAATAGATGCCCAGCACTATATCCTGGCTCGGCACGATAATGGGCTCGCCATTGGCCGGCGACAGGATATTATTGGTGGACATCATCAGCACACGCGCTTCTATCTGGGCCTCGATGGAGAGCGGCACATGTACGGCCATCTGGTCCCCGTCAAAGTCGGCGTTGAACGCGGTACAGACCAGGGGGTGAAGCTGAATGGCCTTTCCTTCGATCAGTATGGGCTCGAAGGCCTGCATGCCCAGCCTGTGCAGGGTCGGGGCGCGGTTCAACAGGATGCAGTACTCCCGCACCACTTCGTCCAGGGCGTCCCAGACCTCATGGGTCTCCCGCTCCACCATCTTCTTCGCGGACTTGATGGTGGTGGCCAGGCCCTTTTCATCGAGCTTGTTGTAGATAAACGGCTTGAAGAGCTCCAGTGCCATCTTCTTGGGAAGGCCGCACTGGTGGAGGCGCAGGTCGGGTCCGACCACGATGACGGATCTTCCGGAGTAATCCACCCGCTTTCCCAGCAGGTTTTGACGAAAGCGTCCCTGCTTTCCCTT
>CAYVDE010000193.1:1166-4243 GCA_964450535.1 uncultured Desulfobacterales bacterium | reverse complement strand
AAAAAGATCCTGTGGCCGACCGATTTATCCGGGAATGCACAGAAGGCCATGCCTTTGGTAACCTCACTGAGCATGAAATATAACTGCGAGGTACATGTGCTTTATGTTATAGAAGAACTTGCCCTTCACGAGCCCTGGTACGGCGAATTCGATTCGTCCCGCGTCGATGAGATACACGCCTGGGAGAGGCAAAAAGCCGAAGAGCGTCTCAATTCGATATGCGAGGAGCAGCTCAAGGGGTGCCCCATGTATGTCAGACACATTGCCATCGGGGAGCCGGCGGATGAAATTTTGAAGCTCATTCCCGATGAAGGAATCGATATGGTGGTCATGGCGAAACGCGGACGTAGAGGCACATTTTCATTTGGCAGTGTCACTGAAAAGATAGTGAGAAATGCATCCGTACCCGTCAGCGTAGTGCCGGCGGAGTAAGAGTTTGATCCTGCACGATCTGTTGTATGTTGTACGCTTGCGTAGGAGTCAGAAATCAAGGTTCTAAGGGCCTGTGGATTTACCTGGATATTTTTAAAAACCTGGCATTGACGGCTACAATCACTGTGCTGAGCGACATCAGCACGGCGCCAAAAGCCGGCGACAGGAGGATGCCGTAGGAATAAAGAACCCCGGCTGCCAGCGGAATGGCAAATGCATTGTAGCCGGTGGCCCAGGCGAGATTCTGAACCATTTTACGAAATGTGGCCCGCGCCAGATCGAGAATCGCCACAACATCCAGGGGATTGCTTTTCACTAAAACCACATCCGCTGTCTGAACCGCCACATCCGTGCCCGCCCCCACGGCAATGCCCACGTCTGCCTGGGCGAGGGCCGGGGCGTCATTGACCCCGTCACCGGTCATGGCCACCACCAACCCCCGGGACTGGACCTCCTTGATTTTATCCACCTTGTCCTTGGGCAAAACCCCGGCGAAGTATTCATCAAGGCCGATCTGATCAGCCACCCACTTTGCCGCCTGCTCATTGTCGCCGGTAAGCATCATGCACCGGATTCCCATCGCCTTGAGCTCGGAAATGGCTTTCCTGGACTCGTCTCTGATGATGTCCGCCAGCGCTAGTGCACCTTTGGGCTCGCCGTCAACCAGGACAAACACCACTGTCTTTCCCTGGGAGTTAAGGGCCCGCACCCTATCGTCTTTCATGGAGATATGGTTTTCCTCCAAATAGCCCGGACTGACGACCTTGATCTCTTTTCCATCCACCGTGCCCTGGGCCCCTTTTCCAGGAATGGACTTAAAATCTTCCACCTGTGGGGGGTTGTCGACCGAAGCCGCGATCCCCTTGGCTATAGGATGTTCCGACTGTGTCTCGACGGCCGCGGCATACCGGAGCAGATCCTGTTCTTTCATTTCCTGCGAAAAAACGACGGTATCGCTCACTCCGAATTCTCCCCTCGTAAGGGTTCCGGTTTTATCAAAAATAATGGCCTGAATGTTTCTTCCCCGTTCAAAGGAGGCCCGGTCCCGTATCAGAAGCCCGTTTTTTGCAGCCAGGGCCGTGGATACGGCCACCACCAAAGGGACGGCCAGCCCCAGGGCATGAGGGCAGGTGATCACCATCACCGTAACGGTCCGTTCCAGGGAGAAGGCAAAGTCACGGCCTGCAAGGACCAACCACACGATCAGTGTGATCCCTCCGCAGCTCAAGGCGATGATGGTCAGCCAGAGGGCCGCACGATTGGCCAGGTCCTGGCTTCGAGATTTGCTCTGCTGGGCGTTTTCAACCAGTTCGATCATTTGTGACAAATATGAATCCTTTCCCGTCTTCTGGACCTCCGCCTTCAGGGAACCTTCCCCGTTAATGGCGCCGCCGATAACCTGGGCACCGGGTGCCTTTTGCGCCGGCTTGGATTCACCGGTCAGCATCGCTTCATTAACGGCACTCTCTCCCTCCACCACTTTTGCATCTACGGGTACTTTCTCGCCGGGTTTGATAAGGACCCGATCTCCGGGTTTGAGGTCTTGAATGGCAACTTCCTCTGTGCTTCCATCAGACAAGACCTTATGTGCCTCGGAAGGCATCAGCTTGGAAAGCTCTTCCAAGGCCTGACTAGCCCCCATCACTGACTTCATTTCGATCCAGTGCCCCAAAAGCATGATATCGATCAATGTGGCCAGTTCCCAGAAAAACATCTTACCGGTCAGTCCGAACACCACCGCACTGCTGTAGCCGTAAGCCGTGGCGATGGCGATGCCGATGAGGGTCATCATTCCGGGCTCTTTTTTCCTCAGTTCATCATAGAGCCCTTTGAGAAACGGCCAGCCGCCGTAAAAGAACACGGCGGTAGAAAAGGCCCAAATAACATAGCTGTCGCCTGAAAAGGCGATGGCCTTTTCAATCCCCAGGAACGATTGAATCATTGGAGACAGGGCCAGCACGGGAAGGGTCAGGCCCAAAGAGATCCAGAACCGCCTTCTGAAATCGGACACCATATGGGCATGATGGTCACCCTTTTGATGCCCCTGGTGTCCCTTATGCCCTTCGTGTCCATTCCCGCCGGCGTGACCGCCCTTTTCCTTTTCATGGGGTTTCCAGGTCATATTATGACTTTCCTTCGAAATTCTATCATGAGACACGTTTTTTCCTTCTTCTTCATGGCCTTTTGTTAAATGCCTTGAAGTGCCCTTCATCGATTTCCCGAAGTATGAGAAGATCGATCTCCCTATATCAGCTTGACTTCCTTGGCGTTTTCCCAGAGTCCATGGATATTGCACAAGGAAACGGCAATCAGTGTTCCCGGCTTTGCAATTTTTAGAGCCGCTGTTACGGAATGATTCGTGTATACAGGACCCGTATCAGCTCCGTCTGTAGACGCCCCATGAGCGGTAAACTCAAAATTCCCCACCTGGTAAGGAGACTTGTCCCCGTCTGGGACAAAGTAGAGATGTATCCAGCGAATATGATGGGCCGTGGTATTGGGATGAGATACTTCTTTGCCCAATGTCACTTTCACATCAAAAATCTCCTCCTTCGGTACTTCGGCAGGACATTCAATAACAGGAACATGCTTTTCGGTTTTCCAATCAGCACTCTGGTACAGTTCTCCGATTTTCGTCATTTTAA
>CAYVDE010000193.1:0-1066 GCA_964450535.1 uncultured Desulfobacterales bacterium | reverse complement strand
CGCACCTTTCCATGTTGAACGCGTGTCTCCCTTCCTTCCACAACAGCCGCAGCCGCCGTACCGATGATGTCGGAGCTGACGTTCTGCGAGTCGGAGTATGAAAGATACGGGCTCAGGTAGCCGTTGGCCGCGTTGCGGTACATATTGTTGATCTCCTCGCGGGAGACCGGCCGCTCCGGGTCGTCCTGCAGGTTCACCATCAGTATCACGATGGAGCCCGTGGTGTTGGGGACCCGCACCGCCTCGGCCACGAAGTCGATTTGTTCCATTTCGGGAATCACCAGGGCGGCGGCCTTGGCCGCACCGGTACTGGTGAGGATGATGTTGTCGAGCACGGCCCGGTTCTTGCGGAGGTCGCTTTTCCCCGCCTTGGGCAGGCTGTCCAGCACTCCTTGGGTGGAGGTAACGGCGTGCACGGTCACCATGGAGGCGCCCAGTACGGTCTTGATTCCGAAACGGTCCAAAATCGTCTTCATCAGGAAGGCCAGGCAGGTGGTCGTACAGGAGGCCGTGGAGACGAGATGGTGCCGCTTCGGGTCGTAGGCCTCGTCGTTGATCCCCTGAATAGTAGTGACGGCATCCTCGGGCATGCCCCCGGACTTGTCCTTGATCTTGAAAGGGGCCGAGAGCACCACCTTCCGGGCCCCCGCCTCCAGGTGCCCCCGGAGCGCGCCCTTGGGGGCGTCCACCGGTTCCGCAGGGTCACGGAAAACGCCGCTGCAGTCCACCACCAGCGAGACCCTATGGCCGGACCAGTCGATCTCCCTGGGGTTCCGATGGGTCCTGAGCACGCTAACCGGGATCCCGTTGACCCGCATGGTCCCGGCCTCCTCGCTCAACTCCTCGATGACACGTCCCCCGCGGAACCCGTGGATGTACCGGTTCAGCGGCCCGTAGGTGCTGTCGCGGGCCAGGTAGTCGGCAATGTCTTCGATCCCCTGACCCGCCTCGCGGCCTATGTTCACTACGATGCGCTCGAAGGAGCCGCGTGCCGCGTGGTGCCACAGCAGGAGCTTTCCGATCCTGCCCATGCCGTTGATTCCAAGGGGCATGGGGAGAGGAGCCT
>CAYVDE010000192.1:0-4257 GCA_964450535.1 uncultured Desulfobacterales bacterium | reverse complement strand
CGAATGAGGGGCTTTTTTACGAGGCCATCAAGGTTAAAAAGGATTGCATACATCATTTGTTACAGTTCTTGATGCGGTTTTGAAATGATAATCAAGATAAAAAATTCGTATTCCAGCATAGGAACATAAAGGAGGCTGGACGCATGCGTAAAGGGATCAAGATACTGATGGTGGATGACGAGGCTCAGTTCCGTGCAACGACCCGGAAGATACTTGACAAGAAGGGGTTCGATACCGTTATGGCGGCCGGCGGGGAGGAGGCACTGGAAAAGCTGGGGGAAAACCCTGATGTGGTTGTGCTTGACGTCAAGATGCCCGGAATGGACGGCCATGAGGTGCTTCGAGAGATCAAGAAGCGCAGGCCGAACCTGCCGGTGATCATGCTAACAGGCCACGGCAAGGCTCCTTCGGCCCGGGATGCCCTGGAGCAGGGGGCCTATGATTACCTGGCAAAACCATGCAACATCGACCTGCTCTCAGCCAAGGTGTCCGAGGCCTACCGTTTCAGTCACGTTGACAAGCCTGAGGAGGAGCGGCTGGTAAGGGACATTATGATTCCCATTACCGACTATACCACCATTACCGAGGAGCGGAGCGTGGGCGAGGCGGTCAAAAAGCTGCGTGAGTCCTTTTCCGCGGCCGTATGCACCAGCCGGCTCATGGAGACCGGTCACCGTTCCATCATGGTATTCGACCGTCAGGGCCGGATAAAGGGCATGCTTTCAATCGTGGACCTGCTTCAGGAGATCATGCCGTTCTACCTGTCGGCCCCAAAGCCTTCCATGGCAGATTCGATCCAGTACTCGCCCATGTTCTGGCGAGGGGCGTTCAACCGTGAGATTCAGTTGCTTGCGAAGAGGCGGGTGGGAGAGATCATGTCGCCGGCGCCCATGACCATCAATGACGACTCTAACCTGATGGAGGCGGCGCACACCATGGTAACCCAAAAGGTTCGCCGCATGGTGGTTGTGCGCGAAGGAGATGTGGCGGGCGTGATCCGCGAGCAGGATCTCTTTTTCGAGATTGAGAGGATTTTGAACAGGTAGTCAATAATGGCCTATGAAAACGAACACAGCTATCGAGGGCTTCGACGCATTGTGCTCGCCTGCATGATCCTTGTGCCGGTGGTTCCATTCCTCATTATCATGATAATCGGGTACTCCCAGTTCACATCCTCCCTGGAGTCCGGCGCGATCGCCACCATGGAACGGATTGTCGGCGATCACCGTCTCATGATCGAATCATTTCTTAATGAGCGCAAGGCCGACCTGGAGTTCGTGGTGCTCTCCTATGAATTTGTCGATCTGGCCCGGCCCCGCAGCATTCGTGAGGTGTTCCAGAACCTTCAGAAAGGTTCTCAGGCCTTCGTGGACCTGGGAGTGTTCGATGAGACCGGAGTCCACACGGCCTATTTCGGGCCTTTCCAACTCACAGGCAAGGTTTATCGCGATACGGACTGGTTCAGGGAAGTAATAAAGCGCGGCTACCACATCAGCGATATTTTCCTTGGGTATCGCAATGTGCCCCACTTCGTTATCGCCGTGGCCGGTGAGGGAAAAACCGGGAAGTGGGTGCTCAGGGCCACTGTTGATTCCAACCTGTTCAACGATCTTGTCAAGAAGGTCCGAATCGGTCGCACCGGCGAGGCCTATATTGTAAACCATGAGGGCCTGTTTCAGACCGAACGGCGTTCGGGCGGCGAATTGATGAAGACCGATCCGGATATTTTAAGACACGTCAGGCCTCACAAGGAAATCAGGACCTTCATAGACACGGACTCACATGACCTGGAGCATCTCTATGCCACTGCATGGCTCGAAGACAAAGACTGGATGCTTGTAGTCCGCCAGGAAAAGGCCGATGCATTCAAGGCGCTTCGCACCGCCGCATACCTGATCGTCCTGATCTCACTGGTGGGCGGTGCCGGCATTGTGCTGACGGCCTTCTTCCTCACGGATAGAATCATCGGGCGCATGGAAAGGATGGACAGGGAAAAGGATCGTCTGGGCGAGCAGCTCATCCGGGCCACACGTCTGGCGGAACTGGGTGAAATGGCCGCAGGCTTTGCCCATGAAATCAACAATCCCCTCCAGATCATCAAATCCGAGCAGGCCCTTATCGACACTATTCTGGAAGAGCTTCAAGATCGGGGAGATCTCCCCGATTCCCCGGACCTGGAGGAACTCCGGGATTCAGTTCACCAGATAACAGTTCAGATCGAGCGGTGCTCCAAGATCACTCAAGCCATTTTAAAGTTCGGCCGGCAGACCGAGCCCTCCAGGCAGGACATCGATCTTCAGACGTTTGTGCCTGAGGTCGCTTCCATGGTGGAAAAAAAGGCGAGCGTGAACGGAATCGCCATGGAGATCGAGGTGGAATCTAATGTGCCGGGGGTTAACGGTGATCCGGCCCACCTCCAGCAGGTGCTGGTAAACCTCTTGAACAATGCCATCGATGCGGTGATGGAACGGCACGGCACTCATGGTGGGGCCGTTTTCGTCACGGCAGGACCGGCTGAAAATGGCAAGGTTTCCATATCAGTCGGTGACAACGGGTGTGGGATACACCCGGACGACCTGGAAAAGGTTTTCAGGCCGTTCTTCACGACCAAGCCCGTAGGAAAAGGCACCGGGCTGGGCCTTTCCGTATGCTACGGCATCATCAACGACATGGGAGGGACCATGGACGTGGAAAGCGATGTCGGCCGGGGCACTACTTTCACGGTCTTTCTCCCTGCGGTGTCTACTCTTTGACCTCTGCCATCCTTCAGTACTTCCTTACATCCGCAATCCTCCGGATCCGCAAACCCATCTGTTCCTCGCATCCGCTTGGGCCGCCCGGAAACAGGCCTTTCACGGGTTCCGGCGGCTTGCAGGCAAATGATTCCTAATGTAATCTATAGAGAGTACCGTCGCAGGAGTCGTTTGCTGCTCTTGACGGGTCGGGAAAAGACCATATATTAATATTTGATGCCCATAATGGATAATACTTTCTTAGATCATGCCTTTTCGGGAAGGTAAGGAGAGCCTCGCATGTACCTATCACTGATCGTGACCTTTATACTGCTTATGGGATTGGTGGTTGCCGGCATTCAGAACACGGCGCCCTTTGATTTCAAGTTCCTGGTGTGGACGTTTGAAATGTCCATCACCGGCCTCATCTTTTATGCCGCCATACTCGGAGGTGCGGTTGTAGCCTTGCTGACCCTGCCCGGGCTGGTGAGACAGGTTCTCAGGAACCGCTCTTATAGAAAGGAGATGAGGGAACTCAAGCAACAGCTCGGCAGGATCGAGAAGCACACCGAGTCCGGTGAGAACTAGGGGCGAATCTTCCGCACATAGGCCTTTCGGCTTTGGTGGATTCGACGGGAACGCCGATATACAGCACAGTAGGGCCTGCAGCCGGGACCGGTGGGCTGAAGAATGCAGCGATGAATATTGACAAGATAAAAAAGAGTCGATGGATTGTCTGGACCGGTTTGACAGCAGCCGCCATAGGTGTGTTGCTGTTTTTTTCCATGCAACCAAGGGAGACGTCCCTTGAAAGGATCAAGAAACGCGGGGAGATCACAGTCCTGACCAGGAACAACGGGCACTGCTATTACAATTATCAGGACCGGCCGATGGGTTTTGAATACGATCTGGCCCGGGCCTTTGCCGATTATCTGGGCGTGGAACTGAATGTGCGTACTCCGGACTGGCAGGAAATATTCCATGAACTGAGAAAAGGCAAAGGAGACTTCATAGCAGCTAGTCTCACTATCACTCCCGGCCGAAAAAAGCTGGCTGACTTCTCGAACGGGTATCTAACCGTCCAGCAGAGGGTCATCGTACACCAAGGCAACTACAATCTGAGTGAAATGGAAGATCTGAACGGAATGACCATTTATGTCCGCAGGGGTTCACCCTATGAGGAGCGGCTGAGAGAATTAAAAAGGCGGGGCATGGACATCAAGATTCGGCTCCATGATGAGGTACCCACCGAGGAGTTCATTCGCATGGTCGCCGAAAAAGAGATTCCGGTTACTATCGCCGACTCCAACATCGCGCTCTTGAACCGTCGCTATTACCCCGAGGTGAAGGTGGCGTTTCCACTGGAAGAGCCGCAGGTGTTAGGGTGGGCGGTACGCAAGGAGGATACCGGCCTGAGGAAGGCGATCAACGCGTTTTTCGAGAAGATCATGGAGGACGGCACCTACGCCAAGATCCATGACCGGTACTACGGAAATGTGGAGATTTTCGATTACGTCGATCTTCG
>CAYVDE010000191.1:0-4322 GCA_964450535.1 uncultured Desulfobacterales bacterium | reverse complement strand
AATGGAGAACGAGCAAGGTCTCATCAAAGTGACTTTGGATCAGATACGCGTGGATGAGAACGGTGCGTCACAGGCCCAGGAACTCGCCCCGGGAGTCTACGTTCGGCTCAGGGTCAGCGATACCGGCAGGGGCATACCTCCGGAGATACAAAAGAGGATATTCGATCCCTACTTCACCACAAAGGAGGTGGGGAAAGGGACAGGCCTGGGCCTGGCTGTGGTCTACGGCATTGTGAAAGACTACGGCGGAGAGGTTTACTTTGAAAGCGAGGAGGGCAAGGGAACCACATTCACGATCCATATCCCCGCAATGGAGGGATCAGAATCCCGGCCCCTGGATTGCGTCTGCCGGTCCCCGCTTCCCACGGGCAGGGAACACATACTTTTTGTCGATGATGAGCCGACCATCGCCATGCTTGGAAGAACAACCCTCGAACGGTTGGGATACAGAGTAACGATAAGGCAGAGTTCGGTTGAGGCTCTCGAACTGTTCAGGAATGACCCTGATCGCTTCGATCTTGTAGTCACGGACATGACCATGCCCCGCATGACCGGTGATGATTTTGCAAAGGCGATGCTGTTGATTCGGCCCGACATACCGATTATTATCTGCACGGGTTACAGCAGGCAGATATCTAATGAAAAGGCCGGGGAAATCGGAATTAGGGACTTTGTCATGAAGCCCCTGACCCAACATGAACTGGCAAAAACAGTGAGAAGGGTGTTGGATGAGAAACCCCAGGAGCATCATCACAGTCTCGGTGCTCAATAACTGCGATGAATTGTCAGTCAGCTATCCGAATGGACGCGCACTCCTGTTTCCGACAGAAAGATAGATGTTCTCAAAACCGGTTTCATGAGAGAGCGAGAAAGGAACTGTGTTGCACTGAAAAGGCAAGACCCGTCTGGGCCTTGCCTTTTTATTGGATGTTTGTGTTGTCTCGGCAGGGCCGGAGTTTGTCGCCACTTCCAATTGACGGGCCCAATTCCAGCCTATGCGCCGATGAGTTCGTACCGGGTGCCTGCAACGTTAATGATGAACTGTTCCGGCATTGCTTGTTGGAAGCCGGCGATGGCCTCGAAACCTGCGCAGTGCATGGGAACGATATAATCAGGGGAGACCGCCTTGATGTCAGCAATGGTCTGCTGGATTATTTCCGGCTTGGCACCGGTCAAATGAAACCCGCCAATCACCATATGTACCTTATCTATGCCGGTCACCTTCTGCGCGTGTTTCACTGTATTGACAATCCCTGAATGGGCGCAGGAAGACAGGACCACCAACCCCTTGCCCTTAAACATTGAACATAAGAGATTGTTCTCCCGCGAAGTAATCCCGCTCCATCTGATCACCCTTCTTCACCATGAGGATGGGCGACCCTTTTTCATATTCCGTCACGCGCGCGATATCCCCTGTCAGATAGGCGCCGGGAACCATCTCGGTAGGTTCCTTCACCTGAACAATCTTTACCCGATCCAGAGATTCCAGCTCCGATCGGTTCAGTTGACCCAGATCGGCCATTCCATCCAGGGGCGTGTAGACCGGCGGCAGATTGGCGAATTTGTTGTCAAAGGCATCTCCTCCCACGTACAGGTAAATGCCCTTCCGGATCTTGTTGTTGGTCTTGAGCATGGGGATCAAATTCCCCCAGTGGTCCAAATGGCCGTGGCTCAAGCCGAGGGCCTCCACTTTGTTCAAATCGATCTCCAGGATCTCCATGTTTTTGGTAACGCCATCGAGATCCATGCCGTAGTCGAACATGAATGCATTGGATTTACCGTTGACGACCGTTTCAATGTGATAGGCAAGTCCGTGTTCCGCATGGAATGAAAAACCCTTCCAAATGGAAGGAGAACCGGGAATCTTCACCTGCCTTTTGGCGACCTTGTAGTTCCATCTCAGGCAGTCGTAATAGTTGTCGGTTATGACAGTAATAACCAACTTCTCAACCTCCGGGATGTTTACAGACGCGTGCGCCGAAGGCGGCGTTCCTTTCAGAATATTTCCTGCCATCAATGTGACGCCTGCTGCTGCTGATGCCCTTAAGAATTCTCTCCTGTTCATGTTTTTCATGATGCCTACCCCCCGTTTCCCTTGACAGTTTGAGTGACACCATTCACGGTGACTGTCGTGGCAAAGTGTCCATCACCTCCTTTGTTCTGGATTTTCGTATTGGTGCTCATTAACCAAACAGGGCATCCAACTCCAATGGATGTTGATGTCCCATAGGCTTAATCCTCTGTCTTCATTTGCAGAAACCGGAAGTAATCGCACTCATCGCAGGAATAGCCGCAAAAAATCTTCTTATGGCCGATTTCCTCTCTGAGGGCGCGGCAATTCAAGGATTTTGTCTTATAGACCATGCAATCCTCACATCTTCCGTTCGAGCGAACGTGAGCGTCCATAAAATCCCTAAAGAATTCCCAACAAAAGGGAGGGAGTGCCTCTGTGCTGTATGGCCCATTCAGCTCAAGGCCGGTTTCTGAGGGGTCTGGGAATGGGATTCTGTTCCGCTTGAGAAAAGAGGCCAGATCCTGCGGTAGGACGCGCCAGTGGCCCGATGCTCCCACCCTGTAGCCCTTAAGCTCTCCCTTTTCGACCCATCGCTTTACCGTTTCCCTGGAGTGGTGGCAGATCCGCGCAATGTCGGAGGTTGTAAAGGCATCTTTTTTCATTTTCGCTTGTTTTGTGTGTTTGTTTTGATTTTTACGTTTTGCCTCTTTATTCGCACATTCATATAGATAGAAATGGCAACCGGAAAATGTCCCGTCTGTGTGGCGACCACTTGAAGCGACCCTGGAGCCGAGGAAAGCCGCTCTCCGTTCGGCGAAACCAGAAACGCATGGAGTACTATGCACTAAAGGCCGGGGTCAAAGCCGCCCATCGTCAGCTCAGGCAAACCATGGCCACGCAGGTCCTCAATGCGGACGTGGACCTGGTCTCCATCTTTGTGACTTATGGTTTATCAATCATGCAATTCAGCAAGATCTGGAATCGCAGGTGTCACAGAGCAATACCGCATTACCTGCAAATTCCCAACTACTATAAATTGTTATGCTTTTCCTGTTGACACCCAAGGATGTCTTCCTCTATCATGCTTCTTAAAAGCAACCAACAAACAGCAAACGACACCTTGCATCTTGGGACTCGATCACAGGGGGTTCAATCATCATGGAGAAAAGGGGAGAAACCGCTCTGGTGACCGGAGCAAGCAGCGGAATAGGTAGGGAAACCGCGGTTATGCTGGCGGAGCAGGGGTTTCGGGTGATGGCGGCCGCACGCCGTATGGATCGACTAAATGAACTGGCAGAGCGAGTGGCGGGGATTACCCCTGTGGCCGTGGATCTTTCGGATCCATCAGATACCGAGGATTTCTGCAGTCATGTGTCGGGCCTTTCAGAACCCGTTTCCGTGCTCGTAAACAATGCGGGCTACAGCCTTCGAGGGGTAGTGGAAGATGTGCCGATCGAGGCGGCCAAGCGGATGTTCCAGGTGAACCTGTTCAGCCTCATGCGCGTGACCCAGGCCTGTCTGCCTGGGATGCGGAAGCGCCGCAGCGGCACGATCGTGAATGTCAGTTCCATGGCAGGCAAATTCGCCTTTCCCGGGAGCGGGGCCTATGCGGCGACCAAGCATGCTTTAGAAGCGATCACAGATGCGCTTCGCATAGAGGTTCGGCCCTTTGGCATTCGGGTAGTGGCCGTCCGCCCCGGATTCATCGCCACTGAGTTCAATGAGGTCGCCAACCAGGTGACCGGAAACCTTTTGGGCCGAACCGACCCTGAATATAAGCCTGTATATGAAACCTCTGGAAAGGGAATCGGCAGCATGTTTGTGGATGCGGTCATCCCCGGGCCTGAATTGATCGCCCGCATCATTGTGAATGCCGTGCTGTCGGATGCCCCACACCTGGTCTATCATGCCGGCCTCTTCAGCGACGAGTTTCTGGGACACCGGGCTCACCTTGATGACGAAGGCTTCGATCGCTATCTATCAGAAAAAACAGGCCTGCGTGATTTGAAGCTGTAGTGCATAAGTTGACATCCGCCGTTCACCTGTATCAGGAAGAATGTAGACCATGCATGGCCCTCACCAAGCAAGGCCTTATTCAAGAAGTTTCCAAGAATATTCAGGCATCCGAAAATATTTCAAAATCATATGGGCCTCGGGCGAGGATATAAGAGCAGCGGGATCGGGAAGTTCTATGTGCCCGATAAGAAGTCCAGGAGAGGGCGCAATCCTTTTACTGGAGTTGACCTCTTCTTGGACACAAGGCTGATAGTGGCTTTTAAGCCTTCGAAGGGCTTGAGGAAGAAACTGA
>CAYVDE010000190.1:0-4382 GCA_964450535.1 uncultured Desulfobacterales bacterium | reverse complement strand
GTGTGTACGTGGAGATCGATAAAAGGGCCGGTCAGGGATTCGACCGGAACCGGGACGTTTTCCCGTAGCCTTTCTGGAAGAACCTTCAGAGGGGCGATTTCGGTTTTAATGTCTTCCGGGGGAGTGGAAATGCACGACTCATGGGGTCTCAGGTAGTCGCGGAAGGTAAGTTCGGGCTCCCTAGCCTTTTCCTTTTCATACCCAATGACATCGATCGCCTCTCTGGCCGAGTGGCAACATTCGATCAGTATGTTTGCAAAGTGACGGCAGGCCTTCCGGCCCACTGTTTTACGGAGTTTTTCGGCAAATCCCCGCTCGTCGATTTTAACCCCAACGGCGTCTTGAAGAAGCTCGGCCGACAGGGGGCAGTCCGGAGTGGTCCAACGGTTCCACCAACCTTCGGTTGAGAGTATCTCATGGGTCTCGGGGTCTATTGCCACCCGTATTTCCAGACCGTAGATGTCATCATCCAGTATGCCGTGGGCCACGAGCCTGCGGGGCCCTTCGGTCCAGATTCCCACGCGCTTGTTTCTCTGAAATCCCAGCATGTAGTCCGTCTCCGATCGTCAGTTCTTCGTGCCCGCGGAAGGAGGCTCTATCCCTTCGGTGATAGGACTGCCGGGTCCGAAAGCGGCACAACGGTTGTAAAGACGGATGTTTTTCCGGATCATGCGCGCGAAGTGCTTTCGTGATTCTTCTACGGTGTCAGGTACCTCGGCCAGTTCGTCCTTGGTGAAGTAGAGAATTATGCCGTGGCAGCACTCCTCGATCATGAAAACGAGCTGCCTGTATGGGAAATCCTCACCCACGAGTCCATTGATGATCTTGGCCATTCCGGGGCCTATGCGGACTCCCACGGCCATATCAAGAGTGTCCAGGCGGTCGGGAGGGGGCCTTCTTTCGTCACGGAGGATGCTGCTTTTAACCGCCTTGATGTTCAGATCCGGAAGACCGACCGTGATCTCCACTTCGGCCTCCATGAGAGTGTCCTGAAGGCGGCAGGCGGCACGCAAGGTATCCGGGCTTTCGCGCTCTACGGAGGTGGTTCGAATCCTCGAGTAGTCGAGGAGGTGGGGCATAATCATGATTTTACTCCTCTTCGGTGCTATGCCGGGCGCCGGAAACCCCTGCTCCCCGGCCGGGAACGGTCGCACGCCCATAATGCTCCTGTGGCGGGCGAAGATCAAGGCCGTTTTCCGGATTATACAAAAGGCGCAATGAAGCTGCATAAATTGCGCATAAAATGTCACCGGGGAATTTGAAGCTCGAGTTAAGATCAGGGGTGGCGCGAAGCGGCATTCTCTAAGAGGTTTTGTGCTCATTGTTGTTCAGTGTATTCGAGGTGGGCAAGGACCAGCTTGATTTCGCCGTAAGAGCACTCATCACCAAGAGTCGCTTTCAGTTCGCTTAACGGCTTTCCCTTCATGCCGGTGAGCTGTTGCTCGATTATCCGCCGCTTTTCATCCGCTATCACTTTACTGATATCTATTTCGCCCTTTGAAACGCAGTAGGCCATATGGCCCTCTATGGTGGAGACCGCCAGTCCCCGCCGGGCGGCGATACCCGGGATGTTCAGGCCTTGTTCGAACAATTCGAGGCTGACTCTTCTGGTGTCTTTTTTCCCGCCGGGTCCGGTTTGGCTCATTTCCGGCGGCCCGGGGGTTGTGGGGTTCGGGAGGGAAACCACATCGATCCCGTGTCTTGCGCGGTAATCGGCCACCATGGTCGTCAGTTCAAGGCCGTATCTTGCGGCCAGGCGTTTGCCGATGCCCTTGATTTTCTTTAGCGCGGAAATAGAGTCCGGCAGGTGGACCGCTATCTGCACCAGGGTCTTCTGGTGCAGGACCTGGTAATGGGCGAGTTTCTCCTCGGATGCCTTGCGCCTGCGCCATTCCTTCAGCTCTTCAAACAGCTCGGGGTGGCCGACATCCGCTTCGGAATATATGGGGGTTGGGGCTTTGGCGGCTGATCGCCCGGTCTTTCCTTCTTTGACGGATGCCACTGAAAGTGCCCGTAGATAATGTCCCGGCGAAAAGCCGTCCCGGCATGAAAGGATCCCGGCCAGTTTGATGGCGGCTTCCTCCCTCAACTGATTTGCGGCATCACGGATTTGCCTTCGAACCTCCTTGTTGTCCGTCTCAACCTCAAAGTCCTCGAGAAAAGGTGTGAGAATACCGGAGTATTTTTCCTGAAAATATACGGCAGCCTTGGAGAGCCTTTCCTGGACAAGGGGGTCGGTCGCCGGCCGGCTGCCTTGGGTGAATAAGCCCTGTAATTGACGCTTGAACTTGAGGCCGACTTCACAGATTTCAGCCGCGGTCTTCTGCTGGACGCCGGCAATGTCTCCACACCTTGATAACTGTATTACGTTGGAGTTGATGCTAAGAAGCTTAGCCAGGCGGTCCAGAAGCCTGCGAATTCCATCAAGGCTGAAACACTCCAGCAACAGGCGTTGCTGGTAGCGTGTTTTTGCGGTATCCAGCGTCTCCGTTGTAGGCGGATGGCGTGTGGCATTGGAAACGAAGCGTTGGACCGTGTGGTCGGTCTTGACGGCAACCGGGCTGAGGGGCGAGCTGAGTATCATGCCTTCCAGGCTGCGGCAACGGCTCAGCGCCACATAGACTTGGCCGTAAGCAAAGGCCGCCTTAGTGTCGATGATCGCCTTGTCGAATGTGAGTCCCTGGCTCTTGTGGATTGTGATGGCCCAGGCCGGTTTCAGAGGGTATTGGCTGAAGGTGCCTATGACCTTTTGGGAAATCTCGGCGGTCTCCGGATCAACGGTGTACTCGATGTTTTCCCATGTGGACTTTTCCACCGTGATTGTGCGGGATTCCCCCGGGCAGCGGACCTCGACGGCATCGCCCGACATCCTGGTGATTTTGCCGATCTTGCCGTTGAAATAGGACTTCTCCAATGACATGTCGTTACGGATGAACATCACCTGAGCCCCTTTCTTCAACTCAAGGACCGCGGAGGTGGGATAGGCGTGCTCCGGAAAATCGCCGTCCAAGGCGGCGTGGAAACGGCGGCTTTTTCCCGGAAGGCTTTTCAGCCTTACTTCGTTGACGGCATCGGCGCTTCTGTTGTGGGTGCAAAGGGTTATGTATCCTTCATCGTCATCGGGGGAAAACCCCGTGATGTGGCGGGAGTTGATTTGATCAAGAGTAGGCGTATCTAAAGTGTTGTCACGGACACGGTTCAGGATTTCAATGAAGTGCCGGTCCGACTGGCGATAGATGTGTTTGAGCTCAATAGGAATAAAACCGGTACGCCCAAGGGCCTTGCTGCTGAAAAAATAGGGTGAATCGTAATAGTCCTGCAGGATTCGCCACTCTTCCTTTTTGGCCACCGGCGAGAGCTGGTGCAGATCGCCGATCATCAAGAGCTGTAGGCCTCCGAAAGGCATATCCGAACGGCGGTAGCGGCGCAGGATGCTGTCCACGCCGTCGAGCAGGTCGGCCCGTACCATGCTGATTTCATCGATGACCAAGAGGTCCAGGCTTTTGATAATATCCTTTTTTTCTCTACGGATCCTGTGGCGGCCGGCATATCCCTCACCGCCCGGGATGAACGGGCCGAAGGGCATCTGGAAAAAAGAGTGGAGGGTTACGCCGCCGGCATTGATGGCGGCCACGCCGGTGGGGGCCGTTACCACCAACCGCTTGTCGCTTTTCTGCCTTATGGCATGCAGAAAGGTGGTCTTGCCGGTTCCGGCCCTGCCTGTCAAAAAGATGTTGCAGTCGGTGTGCCGGACGAATTCTTCTGCCAAAACAAGTTCGGGATTGGGGATGGTCATCGGACTTATTCCAATACTCCGGGAACCGGCCGGCGACCCTGCTCGTGAAAGGAGAGGATTCGCAGGAAAGCCGGGTATCAGTCTTTCAGGTTTTGCGGCTGCCCGGCGGGAAGGCCGAGTTCCATGGCGCGAAGCACACGCCTGAGGATCTTGCCGCTGCGGGTCTTGGGGATCTGTTCTATGAAAGAGATGTCCCTCACAACGATCTCCCGGGAGAGGTTCGCGCGGAGAAAGGCCCGGATTTCCTGGTTCAGCCGGGTCGAAGCGGAGAAGCTGGGGTTGAGAACTATGAAGGCCTTTACCGATGACTTGCCCGAACCTGGATCCCCTCCCTTGGAGATAACTGCGGCCTCGGCAACGGCCGGGTGCATGTAAAGGACGTGTTCGATTTCATAAGGCCCTATCATCTTTATGCCGCCCACCTTGATCAGGTCATCGGTCCGCCCCTGGTGATAGTAGTAGCCTTCGTCGTCCATGAGGGCCATGTCTCCGGTGAGGAACCAGCCCGGGATTCTGAAGTATTGCTCATAACGCTCCTCGTCACCCCAGAGCGCGCACATGAGCCCCGGCCATTCCAGCCGTATGG
>CAYVDE010000189.1:0-4392 GCA_964450535.1 uncultured Desulfobacterales bacterium | reverse complement strand
ATGCTGGTCAAGAACTGGATGAGCAGGAAAGTGATCACCGTCGGCCCGGACGACAGCATGCTGAACGCTGTGAACCTTCTTCGGGAACATGACATCCGCATGCTGCCCGTTTTAAGGGACGGGAAACTCGTGGGTGTGGTCACGGACCGGGACATAAAGCGCTCCTCGGCATCGGATGCCACCACCCTGGAGATCCACGAACTCATGTACCTCATATCCAAGGTCAAGATCAGCGACATCATGACCGGGAAGGTCGTGACCGTCCCCGAAAACTATACCGTGGAGGAGACGGCCGAAATCCTACTTGAAAACAAGATCTCCGGGGCCCCGGTGGTGGATGACAACGGTACTGTCACCGGTGTGATCACTCAGACGGACCTGTTCAAAGTCCTCATCTCCATCACAGGCGTGGAAAAGCGCGGAATCCAGTTTGCCTTTCTGCTGAAAGACGAGCCCGGCAGCATAAAGCAGGTGGCCGATATCATGCGCAAGTACGGCGGCCGGATGGCCAGTATCATGACATCGTATGAGGATACCCCGGAAGGCCACCGCAAATGCTTTATTCGCATGTACGGAGTAGACCGTTTCAAACTGGAGGACTTGAAAAAGGATCTTCGTGAGAGGGCTCGTGTCCTCTACATGGTCGACCATCGCGAGAACAGGCGCGAGATCTACGAATAAGGTTTTTCCCGAAACCCGTATGACCCATGGGCCGATCACCTTTCTCCATGAACAGCCGGGGTCAACGGCGTGTGTCTGTGATTCCTGCCCGTGATCCTCAGCCAAGGGTTGTGATTTCCACCCTGTAAAGCATCCTGACACGTACGGTTCTTCAACCGGCGGGTTCATCGCCTGCGCCTATCCAAATTAGACAATAATAACAAATTGTTGTAGTTGTATTCTAGAGGGTTTGGTCCTGGTATGCTCTTTGCTTTTACCGTGAGTCGAGGGGATTTATCGGGGTGAGCGGAGACAAGGCCTGCCTTTTTGGAGAGACCTGATGCAGCATGAAACCACAACCATCGTGAATTTCCAGGAGCCTGCACTGAGACGGCGGAACCGGGCTCTGTCCGCCCTTTTGGATATGAGCCGCTTCCTCTCATCCACCATCGATCCTGAGCAACTCCTCGAGGAGGCCCTGGACAAGGTGATCGCTGTTTCCGGGTTCGAGGCGGGGCGGATCTATTTCAAGGAGAAAGACGGGCCGTACCTGGCGCTCGCCGCCCACAGGGGTATGGAGCCGCAAGGCCTGGAAAAGATCCACGTGAACGAGGGGTTCTCGGGAAAGTCTTTCAGGAGCCGGTCGGTTATCGCACGGAACGTCCTCGATCTGGAGGACAAGAATCGGGCCGCCCTTCTGGCGGGAAAGGGATTTAAGACCATTGTTTGCGTGCCGCTCATCCTTGCGGATCGCGTAGGAGGGGTCATGAATCTGGCGACAGGAAAAAAAGTCCGAATTACTGCACAGGAGGTGGATTTACTGACAGCCTTGGGTAACCAGATTGCAGTGGGGGTCAACCACGCCAGGCTTTATAAGGATCTGAACCGGCAGCTTCAGGTCCTTCGGGAAAAGAAGGAGATGATCAAGTTTTTCGCCTATTCAGTATCCCACGATTTAAAGAGCCCGGCTGTAGGAATTCACGGGCTTGCGCGGCGCTTTCAGGAGAGATACTCCCATGCCCTTGACGAAAGAGGACGGGCATATTGTGATCAGATTCTAAAGGCCGCGGAGCACATGGTGGCCTTGGTCGATAAAATCAACGCATACATCTCGGCCAGGGAGTCAAGCCTCAGCATCGAGAAGGTGGATGTGGCGAATCTCCTCTCTTGCATACGTGACGAATTCGACGAGGTCCTGGAGGAGCGCGGAATCCAATGGAACCAGCCGGATCACCCGGTGATGGTGGACGCGGACCGGACCGCCCTGGGACGGGTATTCCGGAACCTGCTGGACAACGCCTTAAAATACGGAGGAAACGGGCTGAGTGAAATCCGTATTGAATACGCGGACACGGGCAAGGAGCACGCTTTTGTTTTCAAGGACAACGGGGCGGGAATACCTAAGAAGGCCCGCGAAAGCGTCTTCAACCTGTTTCATCGCGAGGCTGCGTCGTGCGGAGGCGCGGAAGGAAGCGGGCTGGGGCTTGCGATTGTAAAGGAGATAGCCGAACGTCATGGCGGAGGCGTTTCCGTGGAGTCGGTTCCGGCGGGAGGGGCCGCTTTCAGATTGACACTTTCCAAGTCCCTTCCCAAGAACAATCGAGAGAGTCCCGCACTTATTCGATCGCCTCAAGACAAACCTATGAACCAGACGATGCTGACCACTGTTCATGAAAACCAGTGAGGGATTCACAACAAACCTATTGTCTCCGGCAAGACGTGGAGAGCGCTCTTTAGAAGCATGGGGAGGCGTAAAATGAAATCGTTTAAAAAGGTCCTTTTCCCGGTGGATCTCTCAGAAGTTTCTCCCAGGCTGGCGCCCTGGGTGCGGGAGCTGGCAGACATCTTAGACGCGGAAGTCCACCTCCTGTTCGTGGCCCGAAGGCTGGAGCACTTCGCCGCCGTGTACGTGGCAAACCAATCCATCGAGTCCTTTGAACAGCAGATCGTTCAAGGTGCGGAGCAGGGGCTGGAGGAATTTGTCAAGAACCACTTTGAGGCCAGGGGGTTCGACCGCTGCGTGACCAGGGTGATCCTCGGAGACGCCGCCGAGGAGATCCTCGAATACGCCCGCTCCCAAGGCATAGACATGATCATCATGGGGACCCACGGCCGCAAAGGTCTCGAGCGGGTCCTTTTCGGGAGTGTGGCGGACCGTGTTGTCAAGATGGCCACTGTTCCGGTACTCACGGTTAACCCCTACAGGGTGACTTTCTGATCATGGGCTTCTCACGCAGCCGTCATTGTCGATCCGTTTGCAGGGACCATACATGAGCATTTACGGTTTGGAGCGGGTTTTTCGTCCCGGAGAAATCGTCCTGGTCGGTGCGAGCGAACAACCGGGGACAATCGGCTGTACATTAATGTCTGCGCTAAAACACCCAGATGATCGCCCTGGCCCGAAAGGCCGGGTTCCGGGTGGCCTTTGAGCAGGGGAACGGCCGTTACCGGATAGACCTGGATCTGGAGGCGCAGCAGGATGACGGCCTCACCGACTGAAAGGCTTCGCAAACACACGCCTTCTTTACAACATGTAAACCCTTCCGACACGCCTTTCCTTCTTAGCTTCTTCGCATCGAAACGATATTAGCAACCCATTGATAAATCGACAAAATAAAGGCGTTCTTCGCCGCAGTTATGGCACGGCCGTTGCTAAAACGGATAGCAGGGCGGATCTCTTTTCCGGGCGATCCATGAGAGGCCCGCTGTCCTGCACAAACACCCTTTTTAAAACAGGCGGACAATGTCTCAAGACGCGTTCACCATCCTTATTGCCGATCGCAACCCTCATGTGCGGGAATTCCTCCGCAGGGAATTCCTATGTGAAGGATATCGCGTAAAGCTTGCCAAGAACGGCACGGATGTCATCAGAGCGGTTTTGGGGCCGGGTCCTCCGGATGTCCTTGTCCTTGATCTTGACCTCCCTGACACGAACGGTTCGGAAATCCTCGACACCCTGGAGGACAATATTCCGGACCTTCCCGTAGTGCTGCACTGTTTTGCCCCGGAGACAGAAACACTGAAAGGGCCTCTTCTCAAGGCGAATGCTTTTGTGGAAAAAGAGGGGAACAGCGTGGACAGGCTCAAAAAGATCATACGGGCCCTGTTGCCCTCTGCAGAGAAAGAAACCGGGGAACCCGCGGAAACCGGGTCCTCAAGGGGAAGTTATACCGAGGACATCACAAAGTGACCATCAGCTCGCCTGCGGCCGGAGGCTCGACAAGGCGTGGCTCGATCAAGGAGTCGTCATGGTCAGCACATTGAAGAGATTTTTCAGTCAAGGGAGGATCAGGATCTCCAGAGAGAAGGAGAGAGCGATCTATTTCTATGCAGCCGTGCTTTTCGTCCTCTTGTATCTGGTGAATTGTTTGCAGGGAAGCGGGTGATGCAGAGCAAGAAATCGGGCTTTATTGATGATCATCATATCTGTCTTTAAAGCAGGAATCATATACTAATGCCGGATTGCCGTTGATCAGACGGCATGTCAAGATGCTAATGGAGACAGCAATGACTGATAAAAATCCAAAAGTCAAGCTATCGGGTTACGACAAGTATATCAACTGGAAGCTCTTTGCGTTTCCCTTAGGGCTGCTGATCCTGATCTTAATGATTCCCACACCGCGCAGCATGCTGGATGTGGGGGTTGAATACTCCATGGGTCCCAAATATGTTCAGAGCCATTTCGCAAAGGAATTGTTCGGCAAGGAAACTGTGGACCTGGACCAGTGGGAA